>DCII01000052.1:29231-48703 GCA_002315935.1 Ruminococcaceae bacterium UBA1730 | reverse complement strand
GACTGCCCGGGCCATGCTGACTATATTAAGAACATGATCACCGGTGCTGCTCAGATGGACGGTGCTATCCTCGTTATCGCTTCAACTGATGGTCCTATGGCTCAGACAAAGGAACATCTTCTTCTTGCTCGTCAGGTTGGCGTTCCCAGAATCATCGTTTTCATGAACAAGGTTGACCAGGTTGACGATCCCGAGCTCCTTGAACTCGTTGAAATGGAAATCCGTGAAACACTTGCTGAGTACGGCTTCGATGAAGAAGCTCCCATCATCAAGGGTTCAGCTCTCAAGGCTCTTGAGTATGCAGGTGACGATGAAAACGCTCCTGAAATCGCTCCCATCTGGGAACTCATGAACGCTGTTGATGAGTACATTCCTACTCCTGATCGTAAGGCAGACCTTCCTTTCCTTATGCCTGTTGAAGACGTTTTCACAATCACCGGCCGTGGTACTGTTGCTACCGGTAGAGTTGAGCGTGGACAGCTCAAGACTTCAGAAGAAGTTGAAATCGTTGGTCTTACAGAAGAAAAGAGAAAGACTGTTGTTACAGGTATCGAAATGTTCCGCAAGATCCTCGACTATGCTGAGGCTGGCGACAACATCGGTGCTCTTCTCCGTGGTGTTCAGAGAACTGAAATCCAGCGTGGACAGGTTCTTTCAAAGCCCGGTTCAATCCATCCTCACACCAAGTTCGTTGGCCAGGTTTACGTTCTGACCAAGGAAGAAGGCGGCCGTCATACTCCGTTCTTCAACAACTATCGTCCTCAGTTCTATTTCAGAACTACTGACGTTACAGGTGTTATCAACCTTCCCGAAGGCACTGAAATGTGCATGCCCGGCGATAACGTTGATATGAAGGTTGAGCTTATCACTCCTATCGCTATTGAAAAGGGTCTTCGTTTCGCTATCCGTGAAGGCGGCAGAACCGTTGGTTCAGGCGTTGTTATCGAGATCAACGAATAATTAAGATTTTTTCAGGAGCAGTCGCAAGACTGCTCCTTTTCTTTTGCACGATGGATGGAAAACAAACACAGAGCAATGCACCCGTTTAAGAATGTATTGCTCTGTGTTTGAGAGGTTTTATATCTGATTGTTATTAACGAAAACGGCAGATGAAAGAAATTCCGATGCTTCAGGCACATTTTTATCCGATTTTTTATTAACTGTCCTTCTGAATTGACCTTCTTCTTTTCTTGTCTTGCTTGCCCTTATTGACAAAAAGAGGGAAAATCAGAACTGCCGCAAAACAGATTGCCGAATAAATCAATGCGGACTGCGTTCTTCCGATTGAAAAAGTAATTCCGTTATAGGAAATATAATGAAAAACCTTAAAATTGAAAAAGGCATAGGTGTGGATTGTCGACAGAACGGAGCTTGAAGAAGCATCGGTGATATGCACAAGGGCAGAAAGTACGACAGGAAAACCGCAATAAATAGCTGTTGAAATTAGGTTGTGAAAATAAAAAGCGTTTTTGCTTTTAACACCTATTCTGAAATAATACAATCTGATAATATTCAGAATCAGAAACAAAGAATTCATAACAGCCGAAATGATATAGACAATAGACAATTGGCGAAAATAAGCGGCAATAAACGCTGAAACAAGTGATAATAATACGCCGGTCATCATCAAATCACGCAGACATCTCAAAAATAAAGCTGAGTTCTTAACATCTTTTCTCATAGCATTCATCCTGTAATTTTTCCGTTGAATTGTAAGCTCTGCCGAAAGTGAACAGACACCGATTGAAGTCGCAACCGGTGTCTGTGATTCTTATTTTCCAATACCGAAATCTTCACTTGAGATGCCGGTGCGATTTTCAATCCTCAACGGAGGCGGTACAGGGTCACCGCTCGTAGCAATAATATCTGTTGATTCAAAACGAATAACTTTGATTTCTGCTTCTGAAAACTTCTTTTTATTCATTGTCAGATACCTCCTTGTGCAGAAATACTGTCTGAAAATATTTTTGCAGTTTAACGGTTGTTATTCTTGCTTATGTGTATGACATCGGTTTATTCTGCAATTGCTGTGAAATTTATCATCAGCACGGCAAATAAAAGCGAACACAAATCAAGCAAAGTGAATGATATTAGAAAACTCGTTTCTTTCTTGAAACAGTATTCGCAATTATCTATTATAGTATACACTAACCTTAAACGAAATTCAATGGTGTTTTGATAAATTTTTCGATCTTTACGGAAAGTTGTGAATTGAAATAATTTTAGTTTTAATAATGTGACAGAGAAATTTCGGCCATTGCGAGCGAAGCACGGCAATCCGCCATCTCCCCGGTCATTGCGAGGAGCGTAGCGAAGTTGCAATACGCTTCTTCTTGAAGAGCGTTACGGATTTCCCTCAGAAATATAGTCACCTCACCGTTTCGCTTTATCCGCTACCGGCGGCACTTCGGCGGTTCGCCCACATCTGTTTGCGGACACATTTTTTCCTGCGGTCAACAGTTTTAACTTGACTTTTATTGCTGCGTTATTATATTATTTTACTATAAGAAACAAGGAGATTGCTTGCTTTTGTGACGGATAAATTCTCATTTGAAATAAGCGGCATTCTTAAACCGAACAGGCAGGAGCAATGAATATGAATTTCAAAAATGTTGTTTTCAGACGGCTTTTTTCACTAAATCTGCGGAAAAAGCTTCGTATCAGACTTGCCGTAATGTCATTCGAAAATGATTTTACGGATACAGAAAGAGGAAATCTTTATCCTGCCGTTTCGCTGAATTCAGATACCGTTGAAAGAATTGAAAACGGTGTTTATTCAGTCAGCGGAAGCGTCAGAAGATTAATCTGCGAGCATTTTCCCTTTGCGGAATACGGCATGAATGTCCGTAAGCTTTCGGGAAAAGCAGGTTTTTCGTTTCTGAATGGGGAAACAAAAATTGATTTATATATTGAAAGCGGTTCAGACGGCTATAAGGCTTATTATTCGGTCAACGGAGAAGCTTTTCAGACAGATATTGAAATTCCGAACGAAGCCGAAGCTGTTTCGTTCGGCACAAGAGGAAAGGCAGTTGATATTTATTTTTCGGTAAACGGTCATTACAGCAATGCCGGAGCAGTTGAAATTTCAGAGCTTGATGACGCACGGAGCTATCCGTTTCCGTTCAAAGCATTGTTTTTCTGCGATGCAAAAGCCTTTGAAACAGATAAAATTGAAGCTTATATTGATAACGGAGTTGCCTTTGCGGATATGAAGCCGATAAGATATACCGACGGCAGTGTGATGCAGAAGGACGGCAGGATTTATTTCACCATGTCAAGCCGTCTCGGAGCAGGGGGTTATCAATCCGTTGTTTCGTGGATGCCGAATACCTGCGAATTCAGGCTTGAGGGTGCAATCTTTTTTGATGTGAACGGAAAAGGAAAAATCAGCGGAGACATTGCTTCCTGCATTCTTTATGACAGAGAAAAAGAAGAATATCTCATCTGGATGTGTGCATTCAGTGCAGGTCATATTCTCGGCTACGGAAAAACGGATGCCGATATTCTGCATTCGATTTCAATAGTTGATATTTCTCTTGTGGAAACAAAAGAGAATTCGGGAGAAACGGAATTTTTCGGCATTGAGGGAGATGAAGACCCCGATTTTTATTTTGACAAATCAAAGAAAAAATGGTATCTTTCAATCTGCCGTATCAGGGATTTCGGCGAGAGAAGAGCATATTCCTATGTCAAATTTGTTTCGGATAATCCGTTTTCGGGATATAAGTTTTACCGTTCAACCGATAAAACCGGCGAAACAGGCGGAATGACAACGGAAATTGACGGCAAAAGATATTTCATCTGCGGAGCTGAAATGAACGAAACCTCGAAATACAGAATCTATGATGCCGAAACGCTTGAAATGATTACAGAAGCGAAATATGATTATCCCGACGGCGGATTCAGGGGCTGGGGAACATTGTTCCCGGTTAAGTGCGGCAACCGTCAGAGAGTTTTTCAGTTGACCTTTGACAGAGTTCTCGGAAGCGATTTCAACTGGAGCTATGGCAATCTTTATGCTTTTGAAGCAATTGAATTTTGAATGGGTGTTGTTATGAACAGTATTTTTATCATTTTAACCGTCAGCATTGCGGTCAGCTACGGCTGGGGAATGCGTGGCACTCTTCTCGGTGGATTGAGAGGAGCGGTGCTTCCCGGTGCATTGCTCGGAATGTTTCTTGCGGTTTTTTCGGGCAACGAGATTATCGCAAAGAATTTCTTCATTTTTGCCGCCGCAGGAGCATCTGCAATGGCATTCGGCGGCTCGGAAACTTACGGCGAAACTCTCGGCTTTATCACTCACAGGAACGGAGCGGAATATAACCCGAAGAAGGGATATATTGCAGTTTTCCTTAAAGGTGCTCTATGGCATGGCATTGCAGGAGCAGTTTTAGGCATTGCTTTTTCGGCGGTCAGCGGAAAATACTACAATGGCATTGATATAGTTATCGTGCTTGCACTGATTCCGTTTGTTTCGCTTCTCGGAGAGCAGATTTTCAATAAGCCGTATAACAGAAAAGAAAAAATATTTCCGAAAATTTATTTCTCGATTGAGAGAAGAGAAGAATGGGGCGGTAATGCTCTTGTTGTGCTCATGCTTCTTATTTTTACTCTTATCCGCAGGGATTATTATGCCTTTTTCTTCGGAATTGTCGGTCTTCTCGGCGGCGGAGCAGGCTTTTCAATCGGCATGATGCTGTTTGATTATATTGCAAATCCGAGAAAAAGCGGAAAAGCTTTTGCAGGGAAATATAATAAGTATTTCGGCGGCTGGAAGGCTATGGAATTCTCATTCGGTGCAATTGCAGGTCTTTTCTTTGCAATCTATTTCGTTGCAACAAAAGACACTATGCTTGCCGAAAGGCTCTGCAATGTGAAAGACGGTCTTCCCGTAATTTCAAGTCCTCTTGTTCCGTATTCGCAGATTTTATCCTATGTTTCTCTCGCACTTGTTCCGCTGGTAAAAGTTCTTACTCTCTTTGAAGATAAGCTCGGAGATTATGTGGTTGACCATCTTGAAAGACCCGTTCTCTATGTTGTTCCGATGATTCTTGCCGTTTCGGGATGTGAGCTTTCGGCAAAGCTGAATGCATTTGCTCTGATAGTTTTCTTTGCATCCGAAAAGGTTGTTTTTGAACGCAACAAAAAAGCGAAAAAATCAACGAAAATCGTTCTCGGAATTGTTTTCGGAATGTTCACTCTTGCATCAGTTCTGCTCTGCATTTTCATTGATATTCCGTTTATCGCATATATACTCATGTATACGGTCTTTTATCTTGTTGCGGATAATGTTCCGCTCAGAGAATTCAAAGAAGGTCGAATTTCGGTTTATTCATATTTTATTGCCCAGACCCTGTTTCTTATTGTTACAGGTCTTGCGGCTGCATGAGGTGCAAAAATGAATAAGATTTATAATGAATTTAATCTCGGAGCGGAAAAGCCGTTTACTCTGATTCATGTTTCGGATGTTCACTTAACAGAAACATTTGCCGAGGATGACGAAAGATTAAAGGAGCTTGCCATAAAGAGAAGAATAAAATATCCTTTTTCCGAAACCGTTCTTGATGAAATTGAAAAGGTCAACAGCGAAACCGACGGACTTCTCCTGATAACAGGAGATATGATGGATTTCAATTCCGTAGGTAATTTTGCGAGAATTCGTCAGTTCATGCAAAAAAATAATTGCCTGTTCATAGCAGGTAATCATGATTTCAGGCTTTTCGGCGGAATGGTATACGATGTGCCGAAAATGAAAGAAATGAATCTTCCTGCCGTTCAGGCAATGTTTAAAAATGATATAAGATTTTTTTCAAAAGTTATCAACGGTATCAACATAGTCGGTATTGACGACTGCTATTACAGATTCGAAAAATGGCAGCTTGACCGCCTTAAAGAAGAGGTTCAAAAAGGTCTGCCAATCATCCTCGCAATGCACGTTCCGTTCTATACCGAAGAAACCTATAATCTTGTGGTAAGCGGCAAGCGAAAGCACGCAAGCCAGATTTGCGTTCCGGAAGAAAAAATGACAGAATATCCGATTGAAAGATATATTCAGCAGAAGGATGATAAAACAACAAGAGAAATGTATGAATATATTCTCAACGAGAAATTAATTAGGCTTCATATCTGCGGTCATATCCATAAGGACTGCGAAACCGTGCTTCAATCGGGCGTTCCGATGGTCGTTACCAATGTTGATACGGCGAGGATTATTACAATCAGATAAAAAATAATTCCGTGGAAGCAAAAGCACATAAGTTTTCGGTTAAGCCTTTTTCAAAAGGCTTACGGAATCCAAAGGCAGAGCCGTGGTCGTTCTCCGCAGAGAACGAAATCCCCAAACGCATATACCGCAGGAGGGGAGAAAAATCTTCCGGTGGATGATTTTTCGTGGGGAACCCTCGGCGGGGGTTCCCCTTGTGTTACACTTACTATGGTTCTGTTATTCGTTTCCTTCTCCCTTAAGCTCATCCTTATACCATTCCGCTCCACCCTCGCTCATGAAATGAACGGGAGTGAACGGGTCCTGAATGCTTCTTGCTTTTTTGGGAACAACGGCTCCGGCGTTGTCTTTGATAATCATGCTTCCGCCGTTGCCGCCATTATCGTGAATAAGCTCGCATACCGCACCGGGAAGCATAACATTATCCGCAATAACGCAGTCGGCACATTCATCAATGATTATTCCGTAGCAGGGAGAAATTCTTCCGTTTCTGCCGTCATCCTTCCAGACGCTGAAGGTGTTTGCACAGATGGTTATTCCTGCGGCCTTGTGCATAAAGATATGGCAATCCATATCGGATTTTTCTTCGGCTTCCTTGCCGCTTCGAACGAAATTATTGCCCGTAACCGTTATTGCAAACGGCATGACGGTGTGGATTTTATCAAGGCGTTTATGGTGATTTGACGCCGCTTCGATGATAAGGGCAGGACCGTATGAGCGATCAAAATAGTTGCCGGTCAGGTTAAATCTCATGCTTGCGGAAAGTCTGACTCCGCATTCCCTGTTCCATTCAATTCTGTTTGAAGTGAAGTTGACTGCTGAATTCCATGTGTCTCCTCCGAAGCCGGCTTTTCCGTTTGCGGAAAACCAGTTATCAACAATGAACGCATCGCAACCGTCGAGATACATTCCGTAGCCGTCATTCCTGATGCACTGCGATTTGCGGACGCTAACTGCCCAACCGCCCTCGGTGTGAATTCCGTCACCTGTGCAGTTTCTGACCTCGCAGGTGTCTATACGCAAGGAATGCTCCGCTTTTATTGTGTGCTCCGCTCTGTTCATATAAATTCCGTGGATACATTTGCCGAAATGCCTTCCGTCAATCTCGATTCCGTGAATGGTTGTGCCGACAGAATTTGAAACATTGAAAACGCATCTCTGATTTTCATCGGCAGGAATAATTACGGTTTTTCCGTTAAGGCTGTAAGACCAGGTAGGCTGAGCGTTGACTTCAATGCAGTCGGGAATAATCAGCTCCTCCGTGCGGTAAATTCCCCTCGGAAAAAAGCAGGTTTTTCCTGTTTCAGCCGCCTCATTGAGAGCGGACTGAATTGCCTTTGTATCGTTTGCTTCTCCGTCAGCCTTTGCACCGAAATCCTGCGGAGTAATAATAAAATCAAACATATTTTAACCTCTCTTGAAAGGATTTTTGATATGGAAATTGAAACGCTGGAAATATATTATGTCAGGCACGCCGATGCCGCAACGGGAGAGCTTGACGGCAGAGACGAATGCGACAGAGATGTTACCCCTCTCGGCGAAAAACAGCTTGAGCTTCTTTCCGAACGCTTCAGGGGAGCAAGGATAGATGCCATTCTTGCAAGTCCGCTTGTCAGAACGGTTAAAACCGCCGCCGCAGTTGCAAACGGAGTTGGCGGCAATATTCCGATTGAGATTATTCCTGAAATAATCGAAAAAGGTTCAACTCCGGGCTATAAAGGTCTGCCTTTGGAAGAGCTGAAAAAATATTACGGCAACCTGACGATGTGCAGGGATAAGATTTACCGGATGTCCGAAACCGAAAAGGAAACAAAGGAGGAATGCCTTGCAAGGGCAAGAGCCGTTGTTGAATATCTGAAAAACAGATTTGATTTCGGTCAGAGAATCGTTATATCAAGCCACGGAACCTTTGCGAATAATTTTCACCAGGCGGCAATGGGAATAGTCAATGAATACGATTTCAGATTGACTACCGATAACACGGGAGTTACAAAGCTCGAATTCCAGTCAGACGGAGTGAAGAGAATTCTTTTTCATAATGACCTGACGCATCTTATTCCGATAAATCCCGAATATAAATTTCGCTTTTAAATATCGACCTTCACCGAAAGTTGCAGATAAGTCATTCCGAACCGGTGAGGTAACCGTAATACTTTGTGAAAGGGAATGGGTTGCCACGCTTCGCTCGCAATGACGGGTTATTTAACTCAACTTTCCGTGATGGTTATTTTTTTATATTGAAGTCATCATCAAACACGGTGAAAAGAGCCTTATATCCCTTTTCAATTTTTCCGTATTCCGTAAGTCCCATAACCTTTGCCGGAGTTTCGGTTATCATGCGGATGCTTTCGGGGAGGGGAACACCTGCACTGACAGCGGTTTTCAGAAGAATATCCATCGTTGCAATGCTTCCTGCGAATGCACTCCTGTCCGGCAGTTTGGCAACTCCGTCTTCAATGATGAACGGAACGGCACAGTTATCGAAAACCCTGCCCTCATATTCCTTTCCGTAGCCGCCCGGTCGGAGCGAATCGGTGATAAGGCATACTCTGTCCGTGCCCTTGATGTCAATAATCATTTTCAGAAGCTCAGTAGGAAGATGCTTGCCGTCTGCAATTGCTTCAACAAACATATTTTTCAGCAGAAATGCCGATTCGATAACGCCGAGTTTTCTGAATCCGCCGACACGGGTAACGGTTGAGGTGCAGGAATAAAGATGGGTAATCAGTCTGCAACCCATGTCAAATGCGGTTTTTATATGCTCATATTCAGCCGCCGTGTGACCTGCGGAGGCGGTTATGCCGTTGTTGCGGAGAAATTCCGTGAAGCGGAAATCATCGTCCTCTTCGGGAGCGTAGGTCCACCTTGCGATAAGCTTTCCGAAACGGTTGAAAAGCTCTTCATATTCTTCCTTATCGGGTTTTCTCAGGGTTGACATATCCTGACCTCCGCACATTGCAGGGGCAAGATAAGGACCCTCAAGATGAACGCCCGGGATGACAACACGGCATCTGTTTCTTGCTTTTTCAACGGCTTCAAGAGAACGGTATGTAATCTCTCTGTCAGAAGCGGAAACAGTCGGGAACATTATTCTTGTGCCGTGTTCATAATGAATATCCGTTGCTCCGATAACGGCTTCTTCCGTTCCGTCGACGAATTCATATCCGTTTCCGCCGTGGCAGTGAATATCAATGAAGCCTGCGGAAATATAGCTTCCGCCGAGAGAAACAATTTCTCCGTCTGTTATTCTGCCCGAATCGGAAATTTCCGTGATATATCCGTTTTCGGTAACAATATCTTTGCCTGTGATTATTTTGCCGTCGGTAACGATACGGCAGTCCGTTAAAATCTTTTTCATGCTTTTATCATATCAGAGAAGCTTTATTCCGCTGTCGCTGTCGCAATACATAACTGCACTGTTATGCCTTCTCATGATGGTTGCGGGGCAGTTTTCGCTGATTTCTTCATTGACGGTGCGGAAAACAGCTTCCGCCTTTGTTGCGGCAGGAACAACGCAGAAAAGATTGTCTGCACCGAACATGGTGGGAACGGTTATTGTGTAAGCCGATTTCGGCACATCGTCAAAGGTCGGGAAACAGCCGTCATGAACCTGCTGCATACGGCAGACATCATCGAGCAAAGCTTCTTTAATGAGCAACGGGTCGTTGAAATCTGCAACGCCGGGGTCGTTGAATGCAATATGACCGTTTTCGCCGATACCCATGCAGATAATATCAATATGGTTCTTTTCGAGAATTTCGCTGTATTTTATTCCGTAATCGGAAATATATTTTACGCTTGCAAAATTGACAAGTCCGAAAATGTGGTCATAAAGATATTTGCCGAAGCTCTGCGGATGGCTCTTGTCAAGCCCTACATATTCATCCATGTGAAGAGCGTTGATTCTTTCCCACGGCAAATTCTTTTTTGCAAGATTTTCAAGCATATCATTCTGCGAGGGTGCGGCGGCGAAAATCATATTGATTGTTTCCTTTTCGCTGAGAAGCTTTTCGATGCAGGCGGCAACATCTTCTGCGGCGGCAACGCCCATTTCCGCTCTTGTGCCGTAAATGTTAACCTTGAGCTTATCTTTTGTGATTGTTTTCATTCTGTTTCCTCCGTCAATGCTCCGAATTATCGGAATATTTCTGTATCATGAGTGTCTGCTCTGTTGAGTCAAACATTTCTTTGTTATATTCTTTTATTGAATTACTTTTGATTATTTCCGCAAATTCCGTGATTAAATCCTTTTCGGGTTCAACGGGATTGAGCCTTATGATTTCGCCCGATGACGGATAAAATGTTATTTCATCCGAACCCTCACGGACATCTATCATGCCATTTTCGCCGAAAATTCTGAAATGCCAATAAGATGGATGAGAATAGCCATATTCGTTCGGTGCACTGTAAGAAACATCGGCAATAACTCCTGCTCCGCTCTTCATTTTAATCATAAACTGTGCACTGTCAGGGAAATCCGGATTTTCCTTTGCAAAGAAGTTCCATTCCCTTGCACCGATAACCTTTTCAACATCGGAATGAGTGAATATTCTAACAAGGTCAATTCCGTGAACGGCAATATCATTTATCGTTCCGCCGTGCTTGCCCTTTTCGAAATACCAGCTTGCTCTTTTGCCATAGTTGAGCGGATGCTCGCCCTCGAAAATGATATTGTTGATTTTGCCGAGCATTCCGCTTTCAACCGCATTGAGTGCACCGAGAAGACTTTTATTCTTGCGAAGACTTAAAAGGATGCAGACGGCAAGATTTTTTTCGTTTGCTATTTTTCTGATTTTGTCAAGCTCTTCGGCTTTTGTGCAAAGAGGTTTGTCGGCAATAATATGTTTTCCTGCCTTAAGAGCTTCGATTATCACTCTACCTCTTGCGGCGTAATGCGAACCTACTGCAACAACATCAGCATCGGTGTTTTTCAGGAATTCATCAAAGCTGTTTAAATTACTGAATTCAACGCCCTTTTCTTCTGCGGCTTTTCTTGTTTTTTCGTCAGCTTCAAAAGCACCCGAAATTTCAAACAGAGGATTGCTTTTCAAATCATTATAAAGTCCCGTCATGTGCGGATGCTCAAATCCGACAAATGCTGTTTTTATCACAAAATCACCCCTGAAGCTTTATCAGATAATCCCCGAGCTTTTTGCAGTAGCGGATAAAATCAGGCATAAGCTCATCGGGAATTGCTCCGTGTTCGATTTCAAAATTGATGTTGCCCTTGTAGCCGTATTCCTTGAGCAGAGGCATCTGCGTATTCCAGTCATTTTTTCCACGGAAGGGCAGACGGTGTTCATCGGTTTTATAGTTATCGTGAACATGGGTGCAGTAAATTCTCGGCAGAGCGAGCTTCAGCATTTCGGTTGATTCTTCGCCGAATGCAACATGGGCATGGCCGAAATCCCAGCAGATACCCACATTTTCTTTGTCGAATTTTTCAACGAGACCGAGAAGCTCCTCAATTTTAGAAGTAAATCTCGACCTTTCCATATCGGGATATTTTCCCTCTTCAAAAAGATTTTCAATGCAGACCGTCAGACCGTTCGGAACGGCTTTTTCAAGAATTCTCGAAATGTAGTCATACATCTGAATCATTATCTTTTCGGGATTGAAGGTTTTGTCCACATCATATCTGTTTTCATCCGCATGAACAACAAGATATTTTGAGCCGAGAATTGATGCGGCTTCAACAGCCTTGAGCGACCTCGGAAGAACATCCTCATATTTGAAATCCTTTTTATATCGGCATATCGGGCAGTGGCTCTGATGGATAACCGTTCCTGCTTTGTCTGCTGATTCTCTGCTGACCTTTGCAATTTCAATATAATCCGGGCGGTCAACACTTGTTATGTAATCAAAATTATTTATTCCGTTTTCGGCGAGAGTTCTGAAAATGAATTCCGTTCTTTCGCTGTCAACGGCTCCCTTGAGAAAATATCCTGCGGTAAGACTGACATTCATGGAATTACCCCCTTTTGCATTCCATTATACATTAGTCTGCCGAAAAATTTCAATATCAAATAATTATTTATTGTGTTTTATTTTTTTCTGTGATAATATTAAATGGAAGGAGAGTGGAAGCATGAAAAGAAGAATTTTATCATTGGTTATTGCGGCAATTATGGTCTTCGGTGTTCTCGGCATGGGAGCATCGGCGAAGGGAGTTGAGTCGGGTCTTAAGTTCAATGCGGACGGCAATTTCAGAATCATGCACATTACCGACACGCATTACACGGATTTTCCGTTTGAGGAATCAATTGCATTTATCGAAAAGGCACTTGACGATTATAAGCCCGACCTCGTTATTTTCGGCGGTGACAACATAAAGGGCTGGTTTGATACTTCGCTTCAGCTCGGCACGAAGGCGGCTATTGATAAGCTTGTTGCTCCCGTTGCGGAAAGAAGCATTCCGTTTTCTTTCGTTTACGGCAACCATGACTGGGAAGCATATCTCTGCCCGAAGCAGCTCCAGAATAAGTATTACGGAGCATATGAAGCCTGCATTTTGCCCGACGGCTACAGCACGATTTCAAAAACCTCAAACGGAAATATTCTCATAAAGGATTACGAAGGCAAAAACGATATTTTCAATATTTGGCTTTTCGATTCTGGAACAAAGGTCAAGGTCAACGGAACGAAAACAATTCAGGGCGTTGATTCAAAGGAAGTGGATTGGTATGTGAACAGGAGCAACGAATTGAAGCAGGCGAACGGCGGAAGGGTTATTCCTGCAATTGCATTCCAGCATTTCGGCGTTGAAGAAACGGTAAAGCTCTTTGTTGAAGATGAAAACGGCTTTGAATGCAACGGCAAAAAGTATATTCTCAAGGATGGCATCACAGACGGAATAAAGAACGGAGTTGCAGGCGTTGAGAATATCCGCATGACGACCCATCTGAACAAGTCCTGTGAAATTCCTTCGGATAACGGCGGCGAATATGCGGCGTTTGTTAAGCAGGGTGATGTTGTCGGACTTTTCACGGGTCACACCCACGCAAACGATTTTTGCGGAATAACTGAGGATAATATCATTCTCGGCTCAACACTTTCCGCAGGTGGCTTCAACATTTCTTCAAGATTTACCGATGCAGACGGAAATCAGGTTGAAGCAAGAGGGCTCCGCATTATCGACATTGATGAAAATTCCTTGAAAAGCGGAAAAAATCTTGAAGCGATTTCAACCTTTTCGGTTTATTATACCGATTATTTCACCGGTTCAATTGAAAAATATCCGAAAAAATACAAGGCATATGATGAGCATGATTTCGGAGAATGGATTAAGATTGAATTTGAATATTTTATTGATTTCATCAAATCAATTTTCAGTTTTGTAAAATAAACGGAGAAACAGACATGAATAAATTAAGATTAGGCGTAATAGGAATCGGCAACCAGGGCAGTAACTATCTGAAGGCCTGTGCAAACGGCGAATTCAGCGAAGCGGTTGTTACAGCAGTTGCGGATGATAAACCCGAAAGATTGACTGCGGCAAAGAAAATTCTGCCCGATGTAGAATGCTTCAACACCGCAGAAGAGCTTATTTCAAGCGGAATATGCGATGCAGTTGTTATTGCCACTCCTCATTATTTTCACCCGACCTATGCAATTGCGGCGATGAAGGCGGGTCTGCACGCACTCAGCGAAAAGCCTGCCGGAGTTTACACAAAGCAGGTCAGAGAAGCGATTGAATTTTCAAAGACCGTTGACCTTACATATGCTATGATGTTCAATCAGAGACCTGTCGGTGCATATAAGGCAATCAGGGATATGGTTCAGTCGGGGAAATACGGTCAGCTTCGCAGAGTGAGCTGGATAATAACCGATTGGTTCAGAACACAGCAGTATTATGATTCGGGTTCATGGAGGGCAACATGGGCTGGCGAAGGCGGCGGAGTTATGCTTAACCAGTGCCCCCATCAGCTTGATTTATGGCAGTGGATATGCGGAATGCCGAATAAAATAAGAGCTACCTGCCATGAGGGTAAATGGCACGACATAGAGGTTGAGGATGATGTTACCATCTATGCCGAATATCCCAACGGAGCAACGGGAACCTTCGTCACAACAACGGGCGATTATCCCGGCTCAAACAGGCTTGAAATAACTCTTGACAAGGCGAGAATCATTCATGAATATGACCCGATTCAGAAGAAATTCATTGCCCGTATCTGCGAGCTTGAAATGCCTTCGAGAGAGTTTTCAGACACTGCCGAGGGCGGATTTTCAAAGCCGTCTGTTGAGTGGCAGGATATTGATGTGCCGGAGGGCGACCCGACTGTCGATAAGGTTGTGAATGCCTTTGCTGCTCATATTCTTCACGGCGAACCGCTCATTGCCGAGGGTGAAGAGGGAATAAACGGGCTGACGATTTCGAATGCGGCTTTCCTTTCGTCATGGCTCGATAAAACGGTTGAGATTCCCTTTGATGAAGACCTTTATCTTGAATTGCTGAATAAGAAAATTGAGAATTCAAAATATGTTAAGGTTACCCGTGAGCAGTTCTGCGAGGACATGAATTCAACATACGGCTCGAAACGAGGATAATTTATGAAAATTGCAACAACAACAGGGGATTTCAGAGGCTTCGTCAAGGATGATATTGAAGCCATCAGAGCGTTTGAGGGAACGGGATTCAGGCATCTTGATTTCAATTTTTACAGGCTCAATTATGACGGCTCTCCGTTCATGGCGGATGATTGGGTTAAGTGGATTTCAGCCGCATCAAGGGAAGCGGAGAAAATCGGAGTTGATTTCATTCAGGCACATTCTCCGAAAAACGATATTTTCAGGGATGACCCGGAAATCGTTATCAAGGGCAACATCCGAGCCATTGAAGCCTGCGGCTATCTCGGCATAAAGAAGCTTGTTGTGCATTCGGGAAGAAATAAAGAGCTGAAGGGCACGGAAAATCAGAAAAAATATGACGAAACCGTTAAAAAGCTTTATGAATCTCTTTATCCTGCGATGGAAAAACACGGCGTTTATGTGCTTGCAGAGAATTATAATTCCAATGCAGAAAATATTTGCTCCTACTACACGGGCGAAGACCTGAATTCCCTTATGGAACAGCTCAATCATCCGCTCATGGGCGTATGCTGGGACATAGGTCACGGCAATCTTATTTGCCCGAATGAACAGTATGAAAATATAATGAAGCTCGGAAGCAACCTGAAAGCCGTTCATATTCAGGATAATTTCGGCGTTCGTGATGACCACATCTGTCCGCTTCTCGGAACGGTTGATATTGACAGCGTTATGAGAGGTCTCAAGGACGGTGGATTTATTGAAAACGGGGGAGTGTTCACCTTTGAAGCCTGCAACTTCATTTCCCGTTTCGGCTCAAGTCCGAATAGAAGAAACGGAAGCGAAGGCTCGTGCGTTAAGAATGCAAGCCTTGAGATTAAAAGGCAAGCGGAGTGTCTGCTTTACGAGATAGGAAAAGATATTCTCACAAAATTTGATTGTTTTGAAGATTGATAAAAAGCCCTGCATGATACGCTTTTGTGCATCAATGCAGGGCTGACTTTTTATGCTGTTCAGATTATTTTGTCTTCGTCAGGTGTTAAGCGTCGGTATTTTCATTCTTTTGAGAGGCTTCTTTTCTTTCCTGTCTCTGACCGAAGCCCTTCATTCCGCCACCCATCGAAAAACCGCTTTCTCCGCTTGAAATACTGTCAAGAGTTATTGACTGCTCTTCGTCTCCGACGGTTATTTTATAAGTGCCGTTGAGCTTAAGCTCGGGACTTCCGAAAACAATTGAGTTAAAGGATTTTGCCGATTTGCATTCATAGATTATGTTTCCGCTTTCATCCGAAATGGTAATCTGCGTGTCGGCTTCGTGGGTTGAATCGGTTTTGATAAGGAATGAGCATTGTGTTGAATCGCTGTCGAAGGATTCAGCCATTCCCGAAGAACCTATCGCAATAACCGTTCCGCCGTTGCAGAGAATGCTTCCTCCGCTTTCGGTTCCGGAATCAAGAGCACCGTTTCCGTCATTTGTCGGGCCGTTAACAACAACCTCGCCGCCCTCTATAATCAGGTCACCGTTTGAATCCAGTCCGTCACCGTTTGCGTTGACATAAACATTTCCTCTGCTTATTTTCAAGGTTGGCAGGTCTTCGCTTCCGGAGTCGGAAGAGGAGAATCCTCCGAACATTGATGAACCGCCGTTTGCGTTAAAGCCGTCATCCGATGCGGTTACGCTGATATTACCGCCGTTGACATATATCATATTTGATTCAATACCCTCATAGGATTTTGAAATCGTAATGCTTCCTGCGTTGACGGTCAGCGATGTGTCGGCGTGAAGTCCGTCATCGCCCGAGGAAATTTCTAATGTTCCTTCGTTGATAACCATTGTTCCGTTGGTGTGAACTGCATCATCTGATGATGAAATATTTATTGTGCCGCCGTTGACAGTGAGCGATGTGCCCGATTTTAGTCCCTTTGAGCTTGAACTGTCTGAATCGGTTGAATTGTCGCTTTCTCCGAAGCCGCCGAAATTGCCGAAGCTTCCGGATGGCTTTTCGGGGCGTTCTGAATTGTCGCCGTCTCTGTCTGTTTTTTCGCCACCGCCGGAGTCGCTCATTTCACCTGTCGGCTTTTCCGGAGGTGTTCCGTTGAAGTCTTCAAAATCGCCTGACGACATTTCCGGTGGAGCTTCTCCGTTGAAATCACCTGACGGCATTTCCGGCGGAGCTTCTCCGTTGAAATTACCTGACGGCATTTCCGGTGGAGCTTCTTCGCTGAAATTCTTATCAGCTTCTCCGGACGGCATCTGCATATCCGCAAAGTCTGATTTAGCGGATTCTCCTGCACCGCCGCCTGTTGTTATTTCAAGATTTCCGTCTGAAACGGTCAGAACGGAATCTGCCTGAACGCCGTCTCCGAAGCTGTTGATTACGATATTGCCGCCGTTAATGTCAACCGTTCCGAAGCCTTCATCGGTGTTATCGGTTTTAATTCCGTCATTTCCGCAGGTTATGTTTATTGTGCCGCCGTTTATCGTTACCGAATCATTTCCCTTGAATCCGTTGTTGACTGCCGAAGCCGTAATATTCCCACCGAGAATAACGAGATTATCTGCCGAGGCTATTGCATTGTTGATATAGCCTTCGGCTTTGAGTGAGCCGGTTCCTGCAACGGAAAGGTCACCCTTCGAATAAATTGCCGCTCCGCTTGCACCTTCAACGGAGGTGTTTTCCTCTGCCGATATGATTTCCTGCTTTTCGCCGCTTATAACGGAGTTTTCTGTTCCGTCATTGAGAAAAATCTGCGTGTGCGATGCACTGACAACATTGATTGCGTTCGATTGGGAGCTGCATATTTCCGCATTATTCAGAATGAGCGAAACATTTTCCGTTGCTTCAACGGAAACGGTGCCGTCTGAAATGCTTCCGCTGATGATGAAGGTTCCGTTGCTCAGAATTGAAACATTGTTGCCCTCAACCGATACTCCGTTGCCCTTGACGCTTGTTCCGCTGTCGGAAAGAAGAATTTCCGTTGCACCCGATACAGATGAATTGCTTTCACTCAGCTTAAGAGCGGTTTCAATTGCCTCAGCATTTGAATTTGCAGGTGCATTCTGCGAAACGGGAATACTGCCGAAAACAGCACAGTAAACAACAGCTCCGATAAGAATCAGCGACAAAGCGGCAATTAATATACCTTTTGTCTTTCTATTCATGTGAAAAATCCCCTTAAAGCTGTTCACGCTCTTCGGCGTAGGCAGAAACCATAATGCCGAGATTTGAATTCCTTGTTCTGATTTCGTCAAGCATTTCCTTGCTTATCGTGTCAGAGGAAAGATTGATTTTATATGTTACATCAATGAGACTGCCCATATTTGTTGTTTTGATTTTGTAAATTGATGATTTGACATTATATTTTGCGAAAATATCATCAAGAAGACCTGTGTAATCATAGCTTTCGGGAATGGTAACACGAAGAAGCTTTTCGTTTTTCTTTCCGCCGAAGCCGATTGAAACAAGAAGAATGTTTGCGGCTGAAACGATGACAAAGAATATTGCCGCAATGCCGACATAACCCATTCCGATTATTACTCCGAGGGTCATGTTGATGAATACTGCACAGATTTCTCTGCCTGTTCCTGCAATGCTTCTGAATCTGACAAGCGTGAATCCGCCGGCAACCGCAATTGCAACGCCGAGGTTTCCGTTGACCATCATAACAACCATTGCCATTGCAAGAGGAAGCAGAGCGAGAGTTATTGTGAGAGAAGCTGAATTTTTGCTTTTGAAGCTGAAAACAAGAGCCGAAAGAATGCCGAGAATGAGTGCACTGACAAGGCAGATAATCAGCCCTGTTAATGTGATTGGTGTTGAAATGATGCTGTTCATTAAGTTAAACATTTGAATACTCCTTCATGTTTTTTATTATTTTTCCGTTTATGGTGTTGGGTGCAATGTGCTTGAGATAGCAGGTTCCGATTTTTGAAAACGGTGCCTGATAAATTTTAAGTCTGCTCATTTCGGACAAAAGCCATTCCGGAATTGCAGAGGATGATTTTATCTCCATGAGAATCATACTGCTGTCATCCATTATGTAATTTCCGTCATTGCTCAATGGCGTTTGCTCATCATAGAGCTTGTACCTCAGGTCCGTATCAATCGTAACTCTGAAATCGGAATCCTCTTTGCCCGAAAGAGCAATTCTTTTGTAGGTCAGATAAACCTGAGGCTCCGGGTGATAACGGTTGATAAAATCAAGAATTTCATTTTCAATCTGTGGCTGAGAACTGAACACCCTGTTACCCTTCATGAGCCTGAGTGCATCGCAATAGGGAACCTTTATCCGCCGTTTATATCCGATACCGTTGAGCTTCTTTTTGATTTCAACGAAAACGGGGGTATCGTCATTCGGGATGCCGTAGCTTCTCAAACGGATTTTTTCTTTGAAAAGCGGTCTTTCGATTGAATTTCTTATCAGCGAAAAATCCGGAGTATCATAATATATGTTACATATTTCGGATAATCCGTATTCGTTTTTTCTCATGTTTGCAACAAGACATTCAGAAAGCTTTTCGAATTGTTCTCTTGTCATCCAGAATTTCTTTTCGATTCTTTCAAACCGGAATCCTTTGTCTATTTCGTTCATCCTTTCACCTTTCTTTCCTTATGGAAACGCTGAATAAATGCGTCGTCGCATCTTTTCGGTCTGTTTTGGCGTGAAATGCGTTACAAAACCTTGAAATACACAAAAGTATATCTGCGGTTTTGTGCCT
>DCII01000052.1:0-29226 GCA_002315935.1 Ruminococcaceae bacterium UBA1730 | reverse complement strand
CTTTTTCACGCCGAAAACATACTCGAAAATCTTGCTTGCCGATTTAATCAGCGTTTCCTTAGGTATCGTTTATTTCCATGAATAACCTTAAGGTAACACCATACAATTCAATATGCACATCTGCACAGAGCGGCTTTGTGGTGCTGACTGAAGCATATCTGCAAATGCTAAAATGGACTTTAAAACAGGGGAAATTCACGGATTGTTACATTTTTAGTGTTGTTTTATTCATAATTCGGCAAATTCTTTTTTGGAATTCATAATTTGTTAATTTCTTTTTCAGCTTGATTTAAGGTTCATGGATTATTATACCATTATTATTCAGATATTGCGAACGGAGCGATGATATGGCAAAAATCAAAAGCGAAAAAGATGACGCACTCGAAAAAATACTCGGAACGGATAAGGTTGAAAAAAAGAAGTTCTTCACAAAAAAGAAAATAATAATTTCTGTCGTTTCGGTTGTTCTTGTCGGTGCAATAGTTGCAGGTTCAATAATAATCGTAAGCAAGAAGAAAAATAGCGAATCAGAACCTGTTTACAGGGAATATACCGTTCAGAGAGGCGATATTCTTGTGGGTCTTGAAGAAAGCTCCGTAATAACTCTCAATCAGGAAAGCATTACCTTCCCGGTCGGAGCAGAGGTGCTTGAGCTTTATGTCAAGTCAGGTTCAAGCGTCAAGGAGGGCGACCCTCTTGTTAAGATGAGCATTGATGATATTGAGGAGTCTCTTGTTGAATATGAAAATGAGATTTCCTCCGCAGAATCATCTCTCAAGGAAGCAAAGCTTTCGAGAGAGAGCGAGCTTCTTAAAGCGGCACAGGAGCTTGAAATCAATGTTCTGAACGGTGACCAGGCAGATGATAAATATTCGCAGACGATTAAAAAAGCGAAATTGGATCTTGAAGAGGCTGAAAAGAATGTCAGCGATGCCCAAGAGAAATATGATGATGCACTTGATATGTATTCGTCATTTTCAAGCGATTATTCTGCTCTGAACAAGGCAGAGGATAAGGTTGATTCATGCCAGGAGGATGTTGATTCGTGGCAGGAAAAGAAGGATGCCGCTGACGAAGCAACCAACAATCTGAAAACCTGTGAGAGCAAAATCAAGGAAATAACGGAAGCAACAAGCTATGAGCAGGCGGAAGCAATTCTTTCCGAATATAAAGAAGAATTCGAAAGCATGAGCGAAAGATATTCGAATGATTCCGATTCGGTCAAATACAGCGAATACCTTAAATTAAAGGAAAAGGTTGAAACTCTTTCGGCATCAATGACGAAGCTCCGCACTTTATTCAAGGAGAAAACGGAGCTTGAGGCGAAAGCCGCAAAATATGATACCGACACAATTTCAGCCAAACTTACAGCCGCTCAGAAGAGTCTGACGAAAGCAAAATCCGCATACGAAGAAAAGAAGCAGGATTTTACCGAAAAATACGGAAATATCTCATCACAGGATGAGATGAATAAATCATACAGCGAAGCAAAGATAAATCTTGAAAAAGCAAAGCTCACGCTTGAAACGCAAAAAAGCCAGTATGAGCAGAGTATGCTCAATGCAGAGCAATCAAAGGAAAGCTCGATTGAAACGAGCAGCACCGCTCAGCTGACATATAATCTCAAGAAAATTCAGCTTGATGAAAAAGTCAGGGATGCAGAGGATAAGCTTTCCGAGCTTAAAGAAGAGCTTGATGAAATCAAAGAAACCATCGGAAACAACGGCGTTATATCAGCTCCCTGCGATGGTATTGTTTCGAATATCAGCGTTGAAGAGGGCGATGAAATAACCGTTGCTTCGGGCGAAGGTGCATCATTCGGAATGTCATCCTCCACAAGCATCATGTCAATTACCGATATGAGCGAGGTCTATGTCAGCGTTTCAATATCCGAGGATGAAATTCTTGATGTTTCCCTCGACCAGGAAGCTGTAATCACTCTTGATGCATTCCCGGATGAAGCATTTGACGGAACGGTTGATTCAATCTCAATTTCGGGTTCAACAATCGGTGCGGCAACGGTAACATATACTGTTAACGTTAAGTTTACTCAGGAAGGTCACGAGCTTTATGACGGAATGAGTGCGGATGTCAACATAATTTCAGGCTCCGCAAGGGATTGCCTTTATGTTTCGAAATCGGCAATAACAACCAAAGACGGAAGCTCATATGTTTATCTCAAGGGAGAAAACGATGAAAAGGTTGAAACGAAGATTTCAACAGGCTTCACAGACGGACAGTATACCCAGATTCTTTCAGGCGTGAATGAAGGCGATACCGTTCTTGCCGAAAGTGCAATCGGAGCAGGAGCAAAGAACGATTCAAAAGGAAATTCGGAAATGAATTTCGGAGATTTTGACCCTGAAAAAATGAGTATGCCGTCTTTTGACGGAAACGGCTTTGACGGCAAAATGGGCGGTGGTCCGCAATGATGAAAACCGTTGAGATTCTTCGCCTTGTTTGGCTGAATATCATTGCAAACAAGGCAAAGATGATGCTCACCACTCTCGGAATTATTGTCGGCTCTGCAACCATTGTTCTTGTTATCGCCGTAGGACAGGGCGGCAAGGCGGATGTTGCCGACCAGTTCAAAAACCTCAATGCCGGTGCAATTGACATTTCAGTTGGTGACGGCATTGATATGGATGCGATTTTCGGCGGCGGAATGCCTTCCTTCGGAGGTGGCTCAATGCCTTCGTTCGGCGGCGGTGGAATGCCCTCATTCGGCGGTGGTTCAATGCCATCAAGGTCAGGCTCATCAGGCTCCAAATCCCGTTCGGGTGGCGGTGGAATGCCTTCATTCGGAGGTGGCGGCTCAATGCCCTCATTCGGAGGCGGAGGAGGAGGAGCTTCATCATCCTTCGGCAAAGCGGCTGTGCTTGATTCAAAGGATGTTGAGGATATAAAATCTCTCGTCAGCGGTCTTGATGAGGTTTCTCTTATTCAGAGCGATGAAACAACTGTTTTCGGCGGTGATATGGAAGAGGAAGACACCAAAACCGTTGTAGGCGTTCAGGAAAACTATCAGACAGTTTCTAATCTTGAAGTGCTTTACGGCAGATTTATTGAGGATACGGACAGTGAAAACAAGGATTATGTCTGCGTTCTCGGCTATTCGGTTGCGGAAGAAATTTTTACCTATGCCGCATATGCTTACGGAGATTACCTTGAAATAAACGGCAAAAAATATGAAATTGTCGGCGTGCTGAGTGAGATGGGTTCGGTTTCCTCGGGAATCAGTCCCGATACGGCAATCTATCTTCCTTATGACACCGCAGAAAAATATATATTCAGAACAAACGGCGATATAATGATTACCGCCATAGCTTCTGAGCTTGACAACATTGATAATATTATGGCTGATATTGAAACGGTTTTGCAGGAAAACCATGCAAATGCCAGCTTTGATATTGAGGATTCGGGAAGTGCAATGGAGGCCGCAACAAGCTCCGCAGACACTCTTTCAACTCTTCTTCTTGCCGTCGCTTCAATCGTTTTCATAGTCGGCGGCATAGGAATTATGAATGTGCTTTTCGTTTCCGTTAAAGAAAGAACGGCGGAAATCGGTATTCTCAAGGCTATCGGATGCCACAAGAAAACAATTATGCTTGAATTCCTTATGGAGGCGAATATAATAAGCATAATCGGAGGCATAATCGGAGTGGCGTTGAGCTTTGCACTTGTGCCGCTGTTGGAGCTGACGGGAACAAGAATGGAACCGAGTATATGGGGCTATATTCTTGCAATACTGTTCGCAATTTTCACGGGAACGGTTTTCGGAATTTATCCTGCGTGGAAGGCATCAAAGCTTGTACCGATTGAAGCTCTGAATTTGAATTAAGGGAGTAACTTACATGAAAAAATTATTGATTTCAGCAATTATTCTTGCAATTGTCATGTCCTTTGCATCCTGCGGCAAAACAACAGATGAAGAAGAAAATGTCCCCGCAGAAGCAACAACACAGGTCTCTTCCGAGGGTGAAGGCAATTCGGAAGCCTCCAAAAAAGGCTTTGATTTTTCCGATATGACGGTAGGAAAAATCGAAAAGATTTCGGGAAATCAGATTACTCTTGCGATCGGCGAGATTGATATGGAATCCTTCTCAAGACCTGACGGCGAAAACGGTCAGCCTCCCGAAATGCCTGAGGGTATGTCAATGCCGGAAGGAATGTCAAAGCCTGATGGTAAGCCCGAAGATATGTCTATGCCTGAGGGAATGAGCAGACCTGAGGGAAAGGAAAGACCCGAAGGAATGTCGGAAGGAATGACCATGCCGGAGGGTATGACCATGCCTGAAGGAATGAGCTTCCCCGACGGAAAAGCTCCGGACTTTGGCGGTATGGGTGGCTTCAATATGGATGTTGAAGTCAATTACACAGGCGAAACGAAGAGCTATATCGTTCCCGCAGAGGTCAAGGTCGGCAATTCAGACTATACATCACTTTCAGAGGGTATGCTTATCGGACTTAAGGCTGACGAAAGCGGAATAGTTTCAGAATTAACAATCATCAATCAGAAGGCAGGATAATTTCAATGGAAACAGAAAATACACCGGTAATTGAGATGAATGATATTCATAAGTCATTCGTTATGGGTGATACAACCGTTCATGCACTTAAGGGCGTTTCTTTTAAGGTTTGGCCCGGCGAATATGTCGGCGTTCTCGGACCCTCCGGAAGCGGCAAAAGTACATTGATGAATATTATCGGATGTATGGATACATACGATTCCGGCGAATATCTTCTCAACTCAATTCCTGTCGGAAACCTGACGGATAAGCAGCTGACAACAGTCAGAAACCGTATGATTGGTTTCATTTTTCAGAAATATCATTTGATAGGAACATATACGGTTATTCAGAATGTTATGATGCCGCTTCTTGCAAGGGGAATGTCATATAAAGAAGCGGAGGTTATCGCAAAGCAGAAGCTTGAAATGCTTGAAATGGGAGAAAGAATTTATCATAAACCGAATGACCTTTCAGGCGGTCAGCAGCAGAGAACGGCAATAGCACGAGCACTTGTCTGCGAGCCGAAGCTGTTGCTTGCCGATGAGCCGACGGGTGCACTTGACCAGAAAACCGGCGAAGAGGTGCTTAAGCTTTTCAGAGAGCTTAACGATATGGGTCATACAATTGTTATGATTACCCATGACCTCAAGGTCGCCACTCACGCAGGAAGAATTGTTCGGATAACGGATGGCGAATTATCCGAGGATAATAATTCTGTGAAATGAGACTGAAAAATGAATTTTTCTTGAAAGAATAAAGCGTTTATTAGGACACCGCATGGAGTTGCTTCCAAGCGGTGTTTGTTGATTTCGAGAAAAGATGAAATTATAATTTTATGAATTGTAAAATAAAACCATTCATTTGAATTCGTATAGCTTCAAAAAGAAAATAAATTTGAAATACTTGACTTGCTTTCTTATTTTTTGTATATTATTTTCATTGAGAAAGATTATTTGGAAATAAGAAAGCAAAAAGGAAAATTTTTTGAATTTTAATGAGGTAAATTTATGAAAATTCAAAACTGCGAAAGCGACGACATCAGCAATTTGTTACATATGTCGCTACTTAATCTTGGCTATTCAAAGAAAAAGATAACACAGTATGTATTGCTTATTGAGGAGGCACTGGCAAAATGGAAAAGTGATCTGAATCCCGAAAGCGAATTGTGCTTCACAAGAGAAGACACCAAAGAGGATGCGGTGTTTGTTTTCTCTGTGAAGGAGCGTAAGCTTAATCCTTTTTCCAGAGAGACCGTTGCGGAATATGATAAGCCAATCAGAACCATGTATGACAAGCTTTTGATTGGCGTTGGAACTGAGCTTAAATTCCGCTATAGGCATGGTGTCAACGAAATAGTCCTGCGTCTTCCGAAGCATAACATTATGGATACGCTTTTTAACAGAACAGCAATCAGCTTCCTTATCACTTTTGCGTTGCAGATCATTGTGCAGAATATAGCATCAAACATTGACATTCTGATGCTTGGCTTCAAATCTTCTTCGGCAATGTCGGGTGTGTCCTTTGCATCTCAGCTGGTTCTTATTCATACGCTGATTTTCATGGCACTCACCGGTGCAGTATCTTCTCTCTTTTCTCAGCTGTACGGACAGAGAAAATCAAGCTCGGTGCTTTATGCTCTGAAGCTTGCCGTTATTGTTGTTTTTCTGTTCAACACCGTTGAATTTTTTGCGTGCTTTTTATTTCCGGAAAAGCTGATGGGTTTATATACGGATATACCGGAGCTTATCTCGGAGGGAAGCCGTTATCTGAAAATCGTATCCTTCAGTTTCCTGCTTGAAGCCTTTTATGTTGTGTTTTATGCGTTCCTTCGGGTCATTGATAAGCGCTCTGTTGTTACAAAGCTTCTTGTTGCAGGCTGTGTGGTCAATGTGGTCCTGAATGCCCTGCTTATTTTCGGATTGTCAGGTATTCCGTCGCTCGGAGTTACGGGTGCGGCCATTGCAACCGTTGCCGCTTCGCTGGTTCAGTTCGTGTTGAGCGTGGTATATTATTTTAGAAACAGAAAACTGTTTTTCTTTGATACGGATAATAAAGCGGTGGATAAAAAGAATATTTGCAGGGCGTATTTCAAAAATGCAGCTCCTACGCTTGCTCAACACATTGTATATCTTGTGGGATTAAACTTCATGACAGCGGCAGTCGGCAGATTGAATGCGGATATTATTGCAGCATACTCATTCATAAATACCATCAACTCATATATTTTCAGCATTAAGGATGGCTGTGGGCAGGTTACAACAATTCTTACGGGAATCGAGCTTGGCAAAAACAACTTTGAAGGAGCAAAGCATAACGGAGCTCTTATGAAAAAGCTCGGAGTAAAGCTTGGCTTGCTGAATATATTTGCACTCTTTGTTCTCGTTTTTCTGCTTCAGATTCTTCCGTTCAAGCTCAGTGATGCATCGAAGCTTTATTTGCTGCCTCTGACGATTATTACCTCCATAAATGCATTTTTCGGTTATATGAACAATATCAACAACGGGATGCTGTATGTCGGCGGAGAAGCACGTTTTATCTCCATTGTTGATGCGGTATATGCTCTGTGCATCAGTTTGCCGATTTCATTGATTGCAATTAATACAGGCTTTTTTGCTCCTATGGTTCTTCTGATTCTGAGCAAAATAGACGAAATAATAACAAGCTTTCCGAAGAAGCTCGGAGTAGACAATGGAAAATGGCTCAGAAATATTGTCTGAATATTTACAGCCTTTTTAATGCACGGTCGGCAGTTCAAGCTCTTTTTTCTCAACTTATCATTTTGATTCGTAAAATGAATTGTAAAATGCGTAATAATGTGATAAAATCGTTATCGTTCCGCCGTTAAGTCGGGAATTATCTGAAACACGGAGAAAAAATATGAAGGAATACTTTGAATCGCTCTTTTCAACGCCGCTCATGGCAACCGCTCAGATTGTCGGCTTCTGTGCCATGACATCGGCGATAATCTGTTTTTTGCAGAAGGACCGTAAAAGAATCATGAAATGGCAGATTGTTGTCACCTTTCTGTGGACATTGCATTTTATTTTGCTGAGAACTCCGACAGGTGCGGCAATAAACAGCTTGCAGGTTGTACGCAGTCTTATTTTTATAAATAAGGACACAAGAAAGTGGGCTCGCTGGAACGGTTGGCTTGCAATTTTTATTTTGTTAACTCTAATAATCGGCATTGCAACCCGTGACAGCAGTATGGGATTTATCAGCTTCCTGCCTGTTATCGGCACAACCTTCTCGAATATTTCCCTCTGGATGAGAAAACCGTTTACCATCCGTTTGCTCACCTTCCCCGTTTCGCTCACATGGATAGTATACGATTTCACGGCAAAATCAATGGCGGGCGTATGCAGCGAGCTGTTTGTTATTACCTCGCTGATTATAGCAATATTCACAATTGACCTGAAAAAGAAAAAAGAATTGCCCGAAAAAAAGGTTATTGAAAATTGAATTAATTCAGCCGAAGGTGCTCAGTGATTCCCAGTGATGCACCTTCGGCTTTTTGCTTTAAGTATATTATTGTTTTCTTGCGGCGATTTCTTCAATCATTTCCGCCTGTTTCTTCTCTGTTACCTTATAGAAAAACATAGGAATTGCACTGCCGAACATACTTACTGCACCCGTAAGAATGAGAACAGACCACATAATATTCGGTCCGTCAGCGGTAGCGAACGCCATTTCAATCGGCTTCGAGGGGTCAATCCCTGCCCAGCTGTAAGACATTACTCCGACAAATGCACCGACTGCCATACCGATTTTATTGATAAGTGTCTGCATTGCAAAGCAAATTCCTTCTCCTCTTTCGCCTGTCTTCCATTCAAGATAGTCAACTGTATCGCCTATCATAGCGTAGGTTATGATATTGTTGACACCCTGCGGAATGCCGAGAAGCACAAGACCGATGCCTGCAACCACAAGCTTCCACTTTTCATCATAGCCGATGAAATACATGGCGGTCATAACAACTCCGCCGAAAAGGTGAACGCCGATATACGCCCATTTCTTTGTGAATTTCCTTGTCATCCAGGGAACAAGAAGCGATGCAACAAGTCCGCCGGGAACAACAAGCATGGTGATTATTCCGAAAAGTCCCTCATTCTGAAGAACATATTTTGCAAAATAAAGTCCGCCCGTGTAGGTATAAACCATTCTTGCTCCGCCGAACACGCCCGAAAGAACGATAAGAAGAAGCTGGTCATTTTTAAAGAGAAGCTTTAAGTTGTGGCCGAGTGACGGGGGATTATCGTTTGCGGTGAAGCGTTCTCTTGTGTTTTTGAATCCGTAAAAGAACATCGGAATTGAAACAACAACGCAAACAACCGCACAAAGGAAATATGTAAGTCTCAATGCGGCAGGGTCATTACCTGTTTTGTTATTGACGGCATTTGTGATAACGGGAACCAAAACCGTTACGACACCTGCACCGAGAGTGCAGACAAGACGGGCAACCGTAAGAATATTTCCTCTGACAATAGTGTCATTGGTCAGGCAGGTTGAAAGTCCCCAGTAAGGAACATCGGCAACCGTGTAAATCATTGACCAGGCAACATAGAAAACGGTTACAATGATGAAGGTTGCTTTTGACCTTTCTGGAAGAAACGGCAGAAAACAGAGAACGGTTGAAACGGCAATCGGAATTGCCATCCACTTAAGATAAGGTCTGCATTTGCCCCATTTTGTTCTTGTTTTGTCAACGATTGAACCCATAATCGGGTCGTTGAGAGCATCATAAACTCTTGTGAAGAGCATGAGAAGAGCAACCGCAGTTGCACCGGACATCGTTTTGAAAACAGTACCCTTTTCAAGGCTTCCGAAAAGCAGTGCATCGGTAAGAAAAACGGTAAGATACGAACCGATGATATTACAAATAAGATTCTGACCGAAGCCTGTTACGCTGTATGCAACAGCCTCCTTCGGCTGAACGCCTTTTCCGGGAGTTGTTCCGAAAATTTTATGCAGGAATTTTTCCATAAGAATCTCCTTATCTTGTAACGGTTTTATAAAAATCAAGGGTCTTGAACGAATGACCCGTCTGTGCAAGCAAAAACTTTTCACTTATTCTGCCGAAAACAAGCTCATCTGCGGCAGGAAGAGTGAAGGAATAGATTCTGTCAACGGGGCTGATGCAGACGAAACGCATTGCATCAAGCACGGTTGAATTAATTTTTTCGCCGCTTTTTCCGCTTGATTTGCAGAAAACAGCTCCGTCAGAAATGCCGAAAACCATTTCTCCCGAAGGCTCCTTCGAGCAATGCGGACAATTCTCAAGCTCCGGCATGAATCCGGAAATAGCCATTATTTTAAGCTCCGTGACCGCTTTGAGAAATTCGGGTGTTCTTCTGCCTGTTTCGAGAAGCTTCATTGAATTGAGGATTACCCGAAGGAAATCCCTTGCAGGCTCCATTTCGGGAGCAAGCTCCGAAGCAATGGAGCAGAAATACTGTGCAAGTGAAAGCTTTGCAATATCCTCACGCAAGCCGAAGAAAACTTCCTTTGCACTTGCATCGTCAATTATGTAGGCATCCCTGCCCGTGTAGATTGAAAAATCACCGTAGCACAGGGATTGCGTTGCACCGAGAGTTTTGCTGTTTATCTTTTTTGCTCTGTTGGCAAAGGCTCTCATAACTCCGTATTCCGAGGTGAGCATAGTCACCAGTCGGTCACTTTCACCTGTGTCCGTTACCTTCAGCACCAGAGCGTCTGTGTTCATTCTCATCTGATTCTGCCTCCGCAGGGCTGTCCGAAGCGCAGACCTTCAGAAAAGCAAGATAATCCGTTATCTGACCGCTTTCCGAAAACTTCTGCCACGCCGTCATTTTATCCATTCAATCATCTCCCGATAATAATTTAACCGGGAAATGAAAAATTATCAGTCAAGTCCGAAATTATGAATCAGACCTTCTCTGTTACGCCAGCCTTCCTTAACCTTGACCCAGCATTGAAGGTTTATTTTGCATTGGAAGAAGCTTTCCATATCCTCCCTCGCACGGGTTGAAACCTTCTTGAGCATAGAGCCGTTTTTGCCGATGATAATTCCTTTGTGGCTGTCTTTTTCGCAATAAATCGTTGCTTCAACATCCATAATATCTCCACTCGGTCTTTCTCTCATCTTTTCGATGCTGACCGCAACGCCGTGAGGCACTTCCTTATCGCAGAGCAGAAGAATTTTCTCTCTTATCATTTCTGCGGCAAGAAGTCTTTCGGGTTGGTCTGTGAGAGTGTCATCGGGGAAGAAATGAACCGATTCATAGGTGAGCTTTTCAAGCTCTTCAATTATCGTGTCAACGCCCTCGTTTTTAAGTGCACTGACCGGCACAACAGCCTCAAAATCGTAGACAGAGGTGAACGCAAGAATCTTTTCCATCATCTTTTCTTTTTGCCTGATTGTGTCGATTTTATTGAGAGCAAGCACTACGGGAGCTTTTTCATTCTTAAGTCTTTTGAGAAGCTCAAGCTCCGTATCTCTTATTTCGCCCTCGGGTTCGGTTACGAAAAGGCAGGCATCAATGCCCGTTATACCCTCGCCGACTGCCTTAATCATTTTTTCGCCGAGCTTTGTTTTAGGTCTGTGATAGCCGGGAGTGTCGGTAAAAACAAGCTGAGTTTCGCCCCTTGTGAGAACACCCATAATCTTTGTTCTTGTTGTCTGCGGCTTCTGAGTTACAATCGCAACCTTCTGACCGAGCATACGGTTAAGGAGCGAGGATTTGCCGACATTCGGGCATCCGACTATGGCAACAAATGCGGTTTTTGTCATTTATTTTCTCTCTTTCCGAATATTTTCTTTGGACCGATAAGCACAAATGCAACGCTGAACGCAAGAGAAGCTATCAGCAGAATGAATATCGGTATATTTTCCTTATAATAATTAAACATTCTTATGAATGCTTCCGGCCGGAGCAGAATTGAAATTCCGGCGGCAACCGAAGCAATTGCACTGATAAGCACCGCTCCTGCGGCGGCATCCTTTGCAACCTTAGCAAGCTCCGATTTTTTGCCGTCTGCCGCAAGGTCAACCGCTCTTTCAACTGCGGTATTCACCGCTTCAAGGCTCATAACAAGTCCGCAAAGAGCAAAGAGGACTGCAAATTCAGCCCTGCTAACCTCAAAGAAATCATAGATTTTCAAAAATCCGAACATATAGGCTGTGAAGCACATATGTACTCTGAAATTGCGTTCGTTAAGAATGCAGAAGGCAACTCCTCTGAACGCATAAACGAAGCTTTTAAAAAATCTCTTCATATCATTCGTCCATATAGTAGCTTGAATTTCTCTTAAGACCGAGCTTTGTTAGAACGGTTTCTTCCTTTTCTCTCATTCTTACGCTCTCGATTCCGCCCTGAACATGGTCATAGCCGAGCAGATGGAGCATAGAATGAACGGTCAGAAATCCGATTTCCCTTTGCAGAGTGTGGCCGTATTCCTCTGCCTGAGCGATGGCGTGAGGAACGGAAATAACTATGTCGCCGAGAAGCCTTGCTCCGGTTTCGTAGTTGACATCATATTCTCCGTTTTCTCCGAGGGGGAATGAAAGCACATCCGTTGCTCTGTCTATATTTCTGAACTGCTTATTAAGCTCGTGAATTCTTTCATCGTCAACAAAGGTTACGCTAACCTCGGCATCGCCCTCAAATTCCTCATGAATGAGAACGGCTGTGCAGCAGCGTCTGACAAGCATACGGACACCTGTCGGAATTTTTATCTCTTTCTGGTCGTTTGAAATAACAACTTTAACCTTTCCTGTCATTTCTGTTTCGCTCCTCATCGTTTCTTTCGTAGGCCTTGATAATATCCTGAACAAGTCTGTGACGCACAACATCCTTTTCGTTGAATCTTACCGTGCCTATATCATCAATGTTTTTTAATATTTTTATCGCTTCCTTGAGACCCGAACGCTTGCCATCTGGCAAATCAATCTGCGTCACATCGCCCGTTACAACCATTTTCGAATTGAAGCCGAGACGGGTGAGAAACATTTTCATCTGCTCCGTGGTGGTGTTCTGAGCTTCGTCAAGAATAATGAAGCTGTCATCAAGAGTCCGTCCTCTCATATATGCGAGAGGGGCGACCTCTATATCTCCTCTCTCCTGATGCTTCTGAAAGTTTTCCGCTCCGAGCATATCGAAGAGAGCATCATAAAGAGGTCTTAAATAGGGGTCAACCTTCTGCTGAAGGTCTCCGGGAAGAAATCCGAGCTTTTCGCCTGCCTCAACCGCAGGACGGGTGAGCACAATTCTGTTGATTTCCTTTGCTCGGAAGGCTGTGACCGCCATTGCAACTGCAAGGTAGGTTTTGCCTGTTCCGGCAGGGCCGACACCGAGAGTGATGGTGTTGCTTCTGATGGTTTCGATATATTTTTTCTGACCGAGAGTCTTCGGCTTGACCGGTTTACCCTTTGAGGTTATGCAGATGCAATCTGCCGCCATATGGTCAAGCTTATCTTCATTGCCTTCGTTGACAAGTGAAAGCACATACCGCACATTCTGGTCGCTGAGAGCTTCACCTCTGTTAATGAGTGTCAGAAGTCCGTTGATTGCACGGACACCCTTCTGAACATTCTCCGCTTCTCCTGTAACCTTCAATTCAGACCCACGACTGATAACAGAAACGGAAAACTCCTTTTCAATCTGCTTGATGTTTTCATCAAACGAACCGAAAAGGCTGACCGCCTGCTCCATTCTGTCAACATTGATTATCTGCTCAAACACATTTCCGCCTCCCGGAAAGAACAATTTACCTATTATCATGTATATTATAACACGATAATGTAGAATTGTCACTACATTTGAAAAATAAAAGTCTGCCATTGCTAACTGAGCGTGGTAATCCTCCCTCTCCTTCGTCATTGCGAGGAGCGTAGCGACGTGGCAATCCGTTCACTTTCAGTCTGCGAACCGGTTCGGAATGACAAGCTTCACTATATTTTTTTGCCCCAACCTTCCGTAAAGACCCCAATAATTTATTCTGAAATGCTTGACAGAAAAAAAATAAAGTGGTATAATTGGTGTATCAAATTATGAAAAGGAGTTTTTACCATGGCAGAAGAAAAGAAAATCAATGCAATTGATGACGAAGCTCTTGACAATGTAACGGGTGGAGTAATTCCCGAGGAAGAATGGAACAACATGACCGATGCAGAGAAGAAAGCGGCTCAGGATGATTCACTCATTAAGAAACTCATGGGTGAAGTTTGCCCGCTTGACTGATAAATTGTTTTTGGAGGTAAAAAAATGTATCAGGCACCTGACTATGAAAAAATCTCAACCAAGGTTGAAGATGTGTATAAAACCTATGGTTGCTATATGCGTTCGACTACAACGTCTCGGTATGTTGATGCCGCTGGAGGAGTAGGAACCAAATGTGAAGATACATTCCTTAAGGATGTAACTGAAACTTTTGCTGAATTGTATCCGGAGACTATTTATCAGTGCTATAACGGCGATAAGCCCACATTATAAGGTGTTTTAATTCTTAAATAGAGAAACATTAATATGCAGGAAAGGTTTGCTCCTTTTATCACTGAAGGGTGCATTGTACCTTCCTGCCATATTTTTTATTAAAAGCTTTTTGCGTAATTTTGAGATGGAGTCTTGAAAATTTATTTAAGGAATAAATGAAATGAAATATATTGCGAATAAAAATTTTTATCTCAAGGACATCGCCGGAGAAAAGGTCCTCATGGCAAGCGGAACGACTGCCATTGATTTCAATGCAATCGTTGTAATGAATGAAACCGCTATTCTTCTTTTTAACGAGCTTCAGAGCGAAAAATCGCCCGAGGAGCTGGCAGAGGTTCTGGCTGGAAAATACGGAGTGGATAAGTTACAGGCGTTGACCGATGTTCAGGCGTTCATCAATAAGATGTTGGGCGACGGAATAGTCGCTGTCGTGGGGGAATAAAAATGTCACTTTACGATTTGGTGAAAAATTCCGATGATAAAATCAGTGTATACAGGAGCTTTATTTCAAATGCCGCAAGGAAAAAAAGGGATCTTTGCTCCGCCACGATAGAGCTTAGCCCCGTCTGCAATTTTACCTGCCCGTTCTGCTATGCGAGAAAGACTAAGGCAGAAATAGCGGAATGCGGAGAGCATATCCGTTCCTTTGAGGAATGGAAGAGAATTATTGATGAGCTTTCCGAAATTGGCACTTCATCTTTGACCTTTACGGGCGGAGAATGTATGCTCTATCCTGATTTTTCAAAGGTTTACCGTTATGCTTATGAAAAAAGATTCGGTATTTCTCTGCTTACGAATTGCTCCATGCTTACGGACGAAATATTTGATATGCTGGTTGAATGTCCGCCGAGCGGAATTTTTGCAACGATGTATGGTGCAAGTCCCGAAACATATGAGAAGGTCTGCGGAAACGGTGCATATTATGAAATTGTCAGGAAAAATCTGAAGAGAATTGCGGACAGAGGAATTAATCTTATAGTTCAGTTCACCGCCAACCCCGATAATATTGACGATATGGTTTCGATAGGCAAATATGCGAAAGAAATCGGTGCTCATTTTCAGCATACCATGGATTTGGTCAATTTCCGCCGCTGCAATACAGAGGTTGTTGAAGAAAATACCGTGGATAGAGAGAAATATCTTTCTTCGGCAGATGAAGTGTTTGAGTTCAGCTTTTTCAAGGAAGGTTTTGATGAGAGAATAAAAAGAGAACGCATCGTTCCCGAAACTAATCTGCCGATAATTGAAAAGGGCGTTCCTTGTGGTGCAGGAAGAACTTCATGTGATTTTCTTTATAACGGTATCATGCAGCCATGCGTGAATTTTGAAGCAATAAAAATTGAAACGGACGGCAGAAAAATCAGCGATTGCTGGAGTGAGCTTGTTGCAAAATGTGATGAGGTTAAAACTCTGACCGAATGCACCAACTGCATTCATAAGATGAAATGTCGTCATTGTATTGCGGTTCATTATAATGACACAAAGGAATTCGGCAAGCCTTCGCCGAGGCTCTGCTATAAAAAGCTTTATCCCGAAAGAGCTAAATATATCGAAGATTTCTTCAATGAAAACGGGTATATTCTGCCCGAAATGGAAAAAATCATATGAACGGTAAAATTAAATTGGGTGACAGCCATAACGGCAAATGCACCGAATTGATTGACGAGAACGGGAAAAAATATATCATAAAATATCGGAATGCCCTTACGGAACGCGTTTGGGCATTATTTCTTAACGGCTTGATTGATTTGGGCTTCTGCGAATTTACAAGGGTTGCGGAAATTCTCGAAGAGAATGAAGAATACCACAAAGAGAAGATAGTTGAGAATGCTCCGACCGATAAGGAAGGAATAAAAAAATATTATTTCCGCTTGGGAATTTTGATTTTCTTCACTTATCTTTTAGGCTCAAATGATTTGCATTGCGAAAACATAGTTGCAAACGGAGAATACCCCGTTATTGTTGACCTCGAAACCCTGCTCACTGCAAAAGAAAAAAGAAAGCAGACGGAATATTCTTCAACAGTTCTGAAAAGCCACCTGCTGCCGAGCCTGTATAACGGAATTGATAAAAGCGGCGGCACAGGCGAAAAGGAGAATTGCAGAAACAATCCCTTTGTTGAAAACGAAAAAATCGAGATGTTCCGGTTTGCCGATGAAATATTGAACGGCTTCAATTATGCTTATGATTTTTCGCTCCCGAGAAAAAAAGAAATCGGAGAGCTGATAAAGTATTTTTCGGAATGCTCATTCAGAGTTCTTATCAGACCGACCGATGTTTATTATTATATCATTTCGAAAATCGAAAAAAGCGAAAGCAGAGAAGAAACCGCTTCGTCTCTGCTCTCAAGAGCTTATCTCAAGGATATTGACAAGGATAGAATCAACAAGGCAAGAAAAATTCTGAACAGCGAAATAAAAGCTGTGCTGGCAAACGATATTCCGATTTTTCATGTCAAAGGAAACGGAACGGCTCTTTATTCCGGAAAAGAAATTGCAATGGAAGAGTTCTTCGAAACCTCTCCCGTTGAAACTGCTCTGAACAAGCTCAAAAGCTTAAGCGAAAAGGATAAAATCACTCAGGCAAAAATAATTGAGCTTGCATATGCTCTGAAAATGCCAATATCCGAAATCAGGGAAGATGAATGCACCGACCTGATAAAGAAAACCATGAAAGAGCTTGACAGATGCTTTGTGCCTGACTATCCGTCTTCCTTCATCTATCTTTCTCATACGAATGACGGACTGTTTTTCTTTCGGAGCGTCGGCTACGGTCTATATAACGGAATAACCGGAATACTCTGCTGTTACGCTGCATTATATCGCAAATCAAAGGATGAAGCACTTATTCCGATTATAAAATATCATATTGCGGAATTGGAAAATGTTTTCCGCTCGGCAAGAAGGATAAGCATTTCAGACAGCTCATGCAGTCTTTCGGACGGAATAGGCGGAATTATTTCGGGGCTTGTTCATATTCACGATTTGACGGGAATTGAAGAAGCGTATTCGCTTGCGGTGAAGATTGCGGAAAAGATTGATGCTTCTGCTGTGAATATCGGCAGATATGATGTTCTTTCAGGGGCGGGCGGGCTTTGTCTTCAGCTTCCGAAGCTCCCCGAAAAAATCGCTCTCCCGATTGCGAGGGCTATTGCTCCTGTCTACGCAGATGCGGATGTTATGCTTTGCGGAACGGGTCACGGAAAAAGCGGAGTTGCCCTTTCGCTTGCCGCCCTCGGCTATGTTATGAAATCCGATGAATTCGATAATCAGATATTGAAGCTTCTTAACGAAGAAAATCAATATTACGATAAAGAAAAATGCAACTGGCGTGACCTCAGAGACAGCGAGGTTTACGGCTTCATGAAGGGATATTGCTCAGGTGCTCCCGGAATCGGTATGGCAAGAAAGAAAATGCTGAGCTACACCGAAAACGGAAAAATAGCCGATATATGCAACAAGGATATTGAAAGAGTCAAAGAATTCCTGCAAAAAGAGCAGAATTATAAAAGAGCAACCCTTTGCTGCGGAGAATCGTCTTTTGCGGTCTGTGCTTCGTATCTCGGAGTGAAGGTAAAGGATAATCTCAACAGTGCAATAAATGCACAGTCAGCAAGGTTTGTTCGTGCGTTTAAAACTGCGGAGCTTAATCCCACGCTCATGCAGGGCGTTGCCGGAGTCGGTTATGCAAGTGCGATGCGTGGCTTTTCGCAGGCAGGCGAAATGCTGATTTGATAAAAAATTCAAGGAGGATATTTATGGCAGAAGAAAACAATGAGCTTTTCAGAAAGAAAAGCGTTGAGGCAATTGAGTCTCCGGAGGAGCTTCACAATTATCTGAAGGTCACTTCACCGGGAGTATGGTTCTTTCTTGCGGCTGTCGCAGTTCTGCTTGTAGGCGTTATCATTTGGGGAATATTCGGCAGAATTGAAACGAAAACAAAGGTTGCGGTAGTCAGCGAAAACGGTCAATGTGTCTGCGTTGTTAAATATGACGACCTAAAGCAGGTGCTTCCAATCGGTCAGGTTACCGTTGACGGTAAAGATTATGCCTTCACCAAAAATGTTTCCGAACCGAAAACCGTTTCGGATGACACCGATGTTTATCTCAGCCTTGCAGGTGAATTCAAAAGCGGAGATATGATTTGCTCTGTTGAAATGAAGGATACATTGAAGGAAGGCGTTTACGAGGCTTTTGTTGTAACCGACAGCCTTCAGCCGATTTCATTACTTCTTGATTGATAAGGGGATAGAGCAGTGAAAAAAATAAATCAGGTTCCCAAACCGATTAAAAAGGGAGTCGCAAAGGTTCCGGTTGTTATTCAGCTTGAAATGGTTGAATGCGGAGCGGCTTCTCTCTGCATGATAATGCATCATTATAAGATGTTCCTCCCGCTTGAGCAGGTCAGAACAGACTGCGGAGTTTCAAAAAACGGTTCCAATGCCAAAAATATTCTCATTGCCGCAAGAAAATACGGCATGAAGGCACAGGCATGGAGAGCAGAAGCGGAGGATTTGCTTACAGACGGCGGTCCGTATCCCTGCATTATTCATTGGGGCTTCAATCATTTCGTTGTGCTTTGCGGCTTCAAGGGCAAAAAAGCGATAATAAATGACCCTGCCCGTGGAAGGGTTACGGTTGACTGGGAAATATTTGACGAGATGTTCACGGGTGTCTACATGACCTTTGAACCGACAGAAGCATATTCTCCGGAAGGAAAGAAAAAATCCGTTGCGGAATATGTCAAGGAACGCCTTAAAGGAACGGGAAGTGCAGTTGCTTTCGTTATCCTTACCACCACAATAACGGGTATTCTTGAAATTATCAAGCCTGTTTTCAGCAGGGTTTTCATCGACAGACTTCTGACGAAGGAGAACCCCGAATGGTTGAAACCGTTTATGTTCGGATTTTCGGCGTTGATTATTCTGACGATTGTTATCTCGTGGATTGGAAGACTTTATTCAGTTCGCATTCAGGGCAAGATGGCGGCAGTCGGCAGCACGAGCTATCTTTGGAAGGTTCTGAGACTTCCCATGCAGTTCTTTTCTCAGAGAATTCCCGGAGATATTGCCCAAAGGCAGATTACCAACGCCGGAATTGCAAACACTCTTGTCAACACCCTTGCACCGCTTGCAATCAACACGATAATCATGATTTTTTATATTATCGTTATGTTCAGATACAGCGTTCTTTTGTCGTGCATCGGCATAGGTGCGTTCGTGATTAACATCGGAATTGCGACTGTTATTTCGGCAAAAAAGGTCAATGTTACAAGAGTTGCCCAAAGAGATAATTCAAAGCTTGTAGGTGCAACCGTTTCGGGAATCAGCATGATTGAAACGATTAAATCATCAGGCTCTGAAAGAGGATTCTTCGAAAGATGGGCGGGCTTTCAGGCTTCGGCAAATAATCAGAAGGTCAGATATACGAAAATAAATATTGTTTTCGGAATTATTCCGTCAATGATTTCTTCAATTGCTAACCTTGCAGTTCTTTGCCTCGGCGTAATGCTCGTTCTGAAAAAAGAGTTTACCGTCGGTATGGTTATGGCGTTTCAGGGCTTCCTGACTTCGTTCATGTCTCCTGCGGAGTCGCTTATTTCGGCGGGTCAGTCCGCTCAGGAAATGACTACGCAGATGGACAGAATCAACGATGTTATGAGCTATCCCGAAGACAAATGCTTTGAAGACGGTGCTAAAAGCGATGAATACTCTAAGCTCAGCGGCGCGGTTGAACTGAAAAATGTTACCTTCGGCTATTCTCAGCTCGAGGCTCCGCAGATTGTTGATTTTTCTATGTCGGTCAAGCCCGGTCAGAGAATTGCGTTTGTAGGTCCGAGCGGCTGCGGAAAAAGCACGCTTGCCAAGCTGATAAGCGGTCTGTATTCGCCTCAGAGTGGAACAATTACATTTGACGGCGTTCCCATAAGAGAAATTGACAGAAGCATTTTTACCGGCTCTGTTGCCGTTATTGATCAGGATGTTGCTCTTTTTGACGACACCATTTCAGAGAATATCAAAATGTGGGATTCCACGATAGAAGATTTCGAGGTTATCATGGCCGCAAAGGATGCTCAGATTCATGATGATATTATGACTCGTGACGGCGGCTATCATCATAAGCTGAGCGAGGGCGGAAGAGATTTATCCGGCGGTCAGAAGCAGAGAATTGAGATTGCCCGTGCATTGTCGCAGGATCCGACTATCTGCATTCTTGACGAAGCAACCTCGGCACTTGATGCAAAGACCGAATTTGAGGTTGTCAAATCCATCACCGACCGTGGAATAACCTGCATTATCATTGCTCACCGTCTTTCCACCATCCGTGACTGCGATGAAATAATTGTTCTCAACAGGGGCAGAGTGGTTGAAAGAGGAACTCACGAGGAGCTTATGAAAAACAAAGACGGCGAATATCTCAAGCTTGTTACAAGTGATTAAGGGGGTGTATTTGTGGGTTGGTTTGATAATCAGATTCAGGAACGGAAGGCTAAAGAACGGGAACTTCTGTCGGATTCCTTTGAGAATATTTCGAGATCGGTAATCGGTCATAAAATAAGCGATTATTTTTCAGAGGGTGCGGATGTCAGCGGTGCAGTTTCGGATGTGCTGAAGTATTTCAACATAAAAGAAAAAGAAATTCCCGCAAAATATACCAAGCTTCGTGATAAGCTTGATTTCCTGCTTTCTTCCTCTGGCGTTCTTTACCGTGAGGCGGAGCTTGAAAAGGGCTTTCGGAACGATGCCTACGGAGTGTTTATCGCAACGCTCAAGGATAACGGAGATGTTGTGGCACTCATTCCCGATAAATTCGGGGCATACAGATATTTTGACCACAGAACGGGAAAGAGCATCAAGGTTACGGCAAGAACAGAGAAAAATATTGAGAAAAAGGTTCTGTCATTCTATAAGCCTTTTCCGCAGAGAAAGCTTACCTTCAAGGATGTCATAATGTATATGACGGAGATGCTCAATGTTAAGGATTATTTATCCTTCGGCATTGCGGCTCTCTGCGTTACACTTGTCGGAATCATTATTCCGAAGCTCAATTCGGTTCTTATCGGTCCGGTAATTGAAAACAGCAGCTACAGACTGCTTTTTGCCGTTTCGATGTTCATGGTTTTTGCAACCTTAAGCAGATTGCTTTTTACGGCAATACGATTCAGCTCATTAAAGCGGATAAGCGATAAATTTGAAAGCGGTGTCAGAGCCGCATCAATGATGAGAATTTTCTCCTTGCCTGCATCCTTCTTCAAGGATTATTCATCGGGTGAGCTGAATGAATATCTCGGCTATCTTATTTCGTTGTGTGATACAATAGTCAATTCGGTTTTTTCAAGCAGTGTTACGGCGATTTTCTCATTTCTCTATATTACACAGATTTTCAAATATGCACCGTCACTTGTTGTGCCGAGTTTGGTAATCAGCCTTTCAACAGTTGCAATAAGCGTTATTTCTGCACTTGCAATGCAGAAAAGAAGCAGAAAGCTCATGGAAATTACGGCAAAGGAAAGAGGCTTTGTATACAACATTATTACGGGTATACAGAAAATACGACTTTCAGGAGCCGAAAACAGAGCTTTTGCAAAATGGGCAACTCAGTATTCGCAGGAATCGGAATATACATATAACAACCCTGTTTTCATCAAAATGAGCAACATAATAACAACGAGCATCACATTGATTGGTGTCGGTGTTATGTATTTTATTGCAGTAAAAAACGGAGTATCAGTTTCGCAGTATTATGCGTTCAACGCTTCATATGCTTATCTTTCGAGTGCGTTCACGGCTCTTGCAGGGGTTGCGATTACAGTTTCCGGAATTCTCCCGAGCGTTCAGCTTGTCAAGCCCTTGCTCGAAGCTGAACCGGAGCTTAAGGATAATCTCGAAACCGTTTCTTCGCTTTCCGGCGGAATTGAGCTTTCGCACGTTTCATTCAGATATGAAGATGATTCCCCGTATATCCTGAATGATGTCAGTCTGACTATTTCTCCGAGGCAGTATGTTGCCATTGTCGGAAAAAGCGGCTGTGGCAAATCCACGCTCATGCGTTTGCTTCTGGGATTTGAAATGCCAAATAAAGGCTCTGTTTACTATGATAAGAGAGACACCAGAAGGCTTGATATGGGTTCGGTCAGAAGACAGATAGGAACCGTTATGCAGGATTGCAAGGTTTTCGGAGGAAGCATTTTTGAGAATATTGCCGTTTCCGCTCCGACACTTACGCTCCGGGGAGCGTGGGAGGCGGCAGAAGCTGCGGGAATTGCTGATGATATTCGTGCAATGCCCATGAAGATGAATACCATGCTTCAGGAGGGCAGTGGAGGCGTTTCCGGCGGTCAGAGGCAAAGGCTTATGATTGCAAGAGCAGTTGCACCGAAGCCGAAAATACTGATGTTTGACGAAGCAACCTCTGCTCTTGACAATATCACTCAGAAAATAGTGTCAGAGTCTCTTGATTCAATGAAATGCACAAGAATTGTTATTGCTCACAGACTTTCGACCATCCGCCATTGCGACAGAATTATTGTTCTTGACAAGGGCAAAATCATAGAGGACGGAACATATGATGCACTTATTGAGAAAAACGGCTTCTTTGCAGACCTTGTTAAAAGACAACAGATTGATATGGAATAAAACCTTGTTGTATATATCAAAAAATGCTCCCCATCCGAAAAAGGTGGGGAGATTTCTGCTTCAGAATAAAGAATTAATAATTATCCGTAATTACGGTTTTTTTCGTGAATGAAGCGTAAATTGATTTGCCGTTCTTTCGCAGATAGCTTCCGCAGACCATGAGAATTTTTCTTGTGCCTGCGGTTTTGTCATCATCAAGCATCAATATGTAAGCATCAGTATCATAGCCTTCAAGGATGTTGTTTGAATTATCGTGCATAACATGACCGTCTGCCATATGGTTGAATATGATTCTGCGTTCTTTATTTCCCTTGACGATTTTTATTCCGTCATAATTCTTGCCGCTGAAATGCGAAATTTTCGATTTTTCTTCGCCAAGCTCGAGAGCATGAATGAGAAGATGTGTTCTTTCTGCTGTCGGAGTTTTCAGCTCAAGATACGGTATAATTTCATCGGGCCTGTGGTCGGGATGACCTTCCTTTTCGGAATAAATCATTCCTTCGGGAAAAACAGAGGTCAGAGTTGCTTTTCTTTCGCCGTCAGTGATTGAATAACAGTTGCCATCTTTTCTACATTCGCCATCATAATGCAGAGTGAATTCCGCTGTGTTATCTTCGTGACAATAAGCTTCATCAAAGAGCACGAGCAAAGAATTATCAATCCAGAAATAACTGCGGTAAAGCCTTGAGCAGAGGTGAGCCATCGGACCTGTGCAGTCTGCCTGAATGAAAAGAAAATCGTTGCTTTCCTTCAAATCAATTATTCTGCCGTTGAATTTTGTTCCACGGTAAAGCTCTTCATGGCGTCTGCCGTTGCCGCCGATACGGATAACATTATGAGCATCGTCCTGGCAGTAATATGCGTGATAGAGCTTATCATCATAGTCACAGCGACCCGAATCGAGAATGAATGGTTTGCCCTTATAAACGATATTGAATGTGCCGCTGTCGTTGTGGGAATGATTCCAGCAGTAACCGCTCTTGACAGCGAGCATGGTGCTGTCGGGAAGCCATGAATCTCTTGTGACAACATATCCCGAAGAAAATATATTTGTTTTTTTCAGTGCATTGATGTCGGAATTTTCGGAAAAGCTTTCATATCCCTCAATGTCATCCCATACATCGGTTTCGTAAGTATTCGACAACACATCAAGTGCAGGACTTGAAAGATTATTCTTTCGAAGGAATTTAGTTATCAGAGGTCTGTCGCCGATGAAATCCGAATCGCCGAAATCCATGAAAGCGAATTCGGTTCTGCCGTCTTCGGAATAGGGGTAGGCAAAGCTCATGAGTGCATCAGCCATGTTCTTAGGCAAGGCTGAACGCAGAACGGCGTTTTCGCCGAAATATCTTTCATAGCACCAAAGGTAACGCAGGGGAGTGGCGGTTCCGTATTCGAAATATCCGATGCTTTCATAGAAAAGTCCACTGTCATCATAGTTTCTGTATTTGTTGAAAAGGGTGTTGCCATCATAGTCGAAATATGAAGCAAGTGCATTGTTTACGCAGTCTAAAATGCCGTTAACATCCTCATTCGGAAGGTTATCCTTTAAAGCAAGAAGAGCGGTTGCAGGCTCGGCAATGCAGACTGCCCACCAGTTATGTCCCATCGAATCAACGGCATGAATTCTTGTTTCGGGGAATACCCAGTCAGAAAGAGCGGGTTTAACTCCGAGTTCAAAAATTCGCTTTGCAAATTCATTTCTTTCATCATCCGAAATGCAGTCATAAATCATGTCATATGCCGTTGCAACGGCAAGGGTCATGCTTGTTGAGCAGAGGTCAGCGTGCCAGGGAACGGGAGTGCGTTTTATATAGCTTTCGGCATACCAACGCTCAAAGCTGATAAAATGCCTTATCAGTTTTCTGAGCTTTTCAGCACAATTTTTATCACCCTCAACAAGATATTTCGTGCCGAGAGCAAGAGCCATTCTGTTCGTCTGTCTGCCTAAATCCCAGAAGTTACCGTGGAGCGAGTTTCTTCCGTTGGCGAAGTCCTCGGTGACGAATTCCTCGTTGAGAAGCTCATCGGCATTCTTGGTTGCTTCAAGATATTTTGCTTTCAGACTTTCATTGAGCTCGATTTTTTCTTTGTAAGAAATAATGTCCTTTTCGGAAAAATAAAGATACGGATGCGGCATGATAATTACCTCGTTTTAAAATAAGTTAATTGCCAATTCGGATTTATTGTGATATAATCCATTCAGAAGGTGATTTAATGAAAAAACCAATCGGATTATTTCTCGGCACACAGCAGGGAATAGATAACGCTTATTCAGCCGAAACAAAGGCAGAGCTGAATAAACATCTTTCGATGATTGATGAATGCTTCTGCAATAAGCAGTTTGAAAATGAAGAGCCTCCGAAAGAAAAATTCCGCAGAGTTGAATATATCTTCTCAACATGGAATATGGCTGTTCTTTCGGAAAAGAAAATAGAAGAATATTTTCCGTCCTTGCGTGCGGTTTTCTATGCCGCAGGAACGGTTCAATATTTCGCAAAGCCATATCTTGACAGGGGTATAAAAATTTTTTCTGCGTGGGGAGCAAATGCCGTTCCCGTTGCCGAAACAACTGTTGCACAGATCATTCTTGCGAATAAGGGATATTTTCAGACCGTTCACAGAGGCGAAAGCGGCGGCTGGTATCAGCATGATGCCGGCAAGCCGTATTCAGGAAATTTCAACACAAATGTCGGAATTATCGGAGCGGGAATGATAGGAAGGCTCGTCATTGAAATGCTGAAAAATTATAAGCTGAATGTGCTTGTTTTTGACCCGTTTCTGCCTGATGAAACGGCGAAAAGTCTCGGCGTTGAAAAGGTGAGCAGGGTGACGGAGCTTTTTGAAAGATGCAGTGTCGTTTCAAATCACCTTGCGAATAATCCGCAGACCGAAAATATGATTGATAAAGCCTGTTTTGAAAAGATGGGCAGAAATGCGGTTTTTATCAACACGGGCAGAGGAAAGCAGGTCAACGAGAGCGATATGATTGCCGCTCTGAAGGAATGCCCCGAAAGAGTTGCGTTGCTTGATGTAACCTTCCCCGAACCTCCCGAAAAGGGAAGCGAGCTTTATTCGATGAAGAATGTTTTTCTTTCTCCGCATCTTGCAGGCTCAATCGGCAATGAAATTCAGCGAATGGGCGAATATATGCTCAGCGAATTTCTTGCCTTTGAAAGCGGAAAACCGACAAAATATGAGGTTACCGCAGGAATGCTCGAAACAATGGCATAATGATAGATGCAGACAGTGTGTTTTATGCTGTCTGCTTATTTTTTCATTTCAATAAGGTCACGATAGCTGATAAGCTCAACGCCGTGTGACCTGAGATATTCGTGAGTTGCGGGGTCGTTGATAACATTATATTCCCAAACTCTGTATTGCCAGCCTCTGATGAAGGTTTTTATTTCTTCATCCTCCTTGCAGGGATGAATGAAGGTTTCGGTAACTCCCTCGGGAATATCAGTCCATATTTTCAGAATTTGCTCCCTGTAATGCTCATATCCGTTATTTTTAAGGTCATCATTCCAATCGGGGAAGAGAAGATAATCGGGCATGATAACATTATATTTTCTGCCCCAATGCTTTGAAAAGAGCTTCAGAACGCTGAACGCAGGGTAAGGCACATCGGCAGGGCAGAGGCGTTTGTCGGTTTTTGTGAACATACGGAAGGCATAGCCGTATTCTCCGCAGACCTTCAATGTCATTTTCAGAAGACCGAAACGCATGGTGAAATGACCGTAAAGCGAACCCATATGATTATCAAGATGAGATGGCTTCATTCCGAGGGAGTGAGCCTTGTCAACCTGAGCTTTTATTTCGGCTTCGAGGTCTTCATAGCTTGCGTTGTTGCCCACAAGCCTGCTGTTTCGCCACATATAGCCGTTTTCGTCAATCAGAGTTTTGCCGCCCGAAAGGGGAGACCATTTATGAGTGTCCCATTCGCTTGTCATAGTCAGATGAATGCCGATTGCATACTGCGGATTTTCGATGGAGAATTTAACCGCATCCTCTGCCTTTTCACAGGGCATCATTATTGTTGAGGATTTTATTCTGCCGTTTCCGAAAAGCTCTTCAACGGCATCGTTTGCTGCTTTGCAAAGGCCGTAATCGTCGGCGTTGATAATTAAATATTTAGCCATATGTCACCTCGAAAATTGAATTCTGTGATTATTATAGCTTCATATTCCTCTGATTACAATATATATGGGAAAAAGTGTTGAAAATATTATCGAAGATGTTATAATTTAGGGAAACGTTGATTAAATCGGAAAACAAGATTTTCGAGTATGTTTTGGTACGAAAAAGGCACAAAGCCACAGGAATACTTTGCGTGTTTCAAGGCTTTGTAACGCATTACACGCCCAAACAGACCAAAAGAAGCGACGACGCATTTATTCAGCGTTTCCTTAGAAAACGAGCGAGGAGGATTGCTATGTATAAGGTGTCTGTTCCTGTTATGAATATCAATTTCGCAGAAAATACAGACCGTGAAAAGGCGGTTGAAATGTTTAAAAATATGAAGGCTGAAAGAATTTTTCTTGCCTTCGCAACCGATTCTCTTGAAGGCGAAAGGAAAGAAAAAGAGCTTAAGGCACTCAGAAATAATCTTGAATTCCTTAAGGATAAAGGCTTTGAAATCGGAGTATGGTTCTGGACTTTTACAACGAAAAAGGAAAAAGGCTTTTTAAGAATGAAATCGGCAGACGGCAGGGTCAGCAAAACAAATATCTGCCCGTCAGATAAAAAATATTGCAGACTGATGTATTCATTTCTGAAGGAGATTGCCGCCGAACCCATTGATATTATTATGTTTGACGATGATTTCAGATATGGCTTCATTGACATTGGCTTCGGATGTCTCTGCAAAAACCATTATAAGAAAATCTGCGATATTCTCGGCGAAGCTCCGGACAGAAAGACGGTTGCCCATGCGATAATGAACGGCGGAAAGAATAAATACCGTGATGCGTTTATCAGTGCAAACGGATATTTTCTTGAAGAATTTTCAAGAGGATGCAGAAAAGCGGTTGATTCGGTTGACCCGACAAAGAGAATGGGATTTTGTACCTGCATAACCTCGTGGGACATTGACGGAACAACGCCTGACAGACTGGCAGGAATTCTTGCGGGCAAAACGAAACCGTTCTATCGCCTTATCGGTGCACCCTACTGGGCGGCAATGTACGCATGGGGCAACAGATTAGGCTATGTCATTGAGCACGAAAGAGCGTTGATGCAGAGAAGAAAAAACAAGGAAATTGAAATTTTCAGCGAGGGAGACACTTACCCGAGACCGAGATTCAGAACTCCTGCCTCATATCTTGAATGCTTTGATACGGCTCTGCGTGCAGACGGTTCATCAGACGGAATACTGAAATACGCCTTTGATTATACCTCCGACCTCGACTATGAAAAAGGCTATTATGATTCTCATATGAGAAATACAGCTTACTATGAAAGAATTTCGGAGCTTTTTGACGGAAAAGAACCAATCGGACTGAAGGCTGCTGACAATATGACGAGATTTTCAACAGCTGAAATATCGCCGATTGAATCAAATCATGATTTCATTCAGGAAACCGCTTTCAACAGAGCGGCAAGGCTTGCCGCATCAGCTTCAATTCCGACTGTTTACGGTGCAAAGGGATGTGCAACAATTGCGTTCGGCGAGGATGCAAGGACACTTACCGATGAAGAAATCGGAAACGGTGTTATTCTTGACTACACAGCGGCAAGAATTCTGAAAGAAAAGGGAATAGATGTTGGAATTGAGAGCGAAAACGGAATTATTTCCATGGACGGAAAGGAATATTTCGAAAACGGAAGAAGAATTGCCGGATATTCTCACTATAAGGTCCATCAGCTTAAAATAAATAAGAACGCAAAGCTGATGAGTTGGACACACGAAGAAAAAAATATTCCCGTATGCTACACATACGAGAATAAAAACGGAAACAGATTTGCAGTTTTCACCTTTGACGGCTATAATGCCGATAATGAGCTTTTCAGAACTTATGCAAGGCAGGAGCAGATGCTCGATTGCATAAAATTTCTTAATACAGAGGGCATACCCGTTTCCTGCAAGGGTAACCCCGATTTGTATATTCTTGCAAAGAAGAAAGACGATAAAATCAGCGTCGGTTTATGGAACCTTTCGGCGGATAAAATTTATTCGCCAGAGGTCGAATTTGCATGGAATGTTGAATTCATCAGAGCGTTCAGCCCCGATGGCAAGGCTAAGGCAAATTCAAGCGGTAACAAGGTGACGCTTCAGTATATAGAACCTTTTTCGTCGGTCATTTTTGAGGTGAAGAGGAAATGATTTTTTAAAATAATGACGAGTGTTTTTTGACAGAGCGTATGTGGTCCAAAAGAGATAAAGTGGTTTACGGAAATTCTCAAAGGCGACACAGATGGTGCAGAATTGCCTTCGGAACAAACCTACACATCGAACGAAAAGACTTCACTTTGTGTCATGAATGATGAGCTTATCACTATTCTTGTTAGTATGAAAGGTTTAAGGAAACGCTGAATAAATGCGTCGTCGCATCTTTTCACTCTGTTTTGGCGTGAAATGTGTTACAAAACCTTGAAATACACAAAGTAT
>DCII01000016.1 GCA_002315935.1 Ruminococcaceae bacterium UBA1730 | reverse complement strand
TCGCATCTTTTCGGTCTGTTTTGGTGTGAAATGCGTTACAAAACCTTGAAATTCACAAAGTATATCTGCGGTTTTGTGCCTTTTTCACGCCGAAAACATACTCGAAAATCTTGCTTGCCGATTTAATCAGCGTTTCCTTAATAATTGTGAGTCTGTGCAAGCATCATATCCTTGACCTTCATCAGTCGGGTTGTGGTGCTTCTTTCGTTTTCATCAAGCTTCATGGTGATGAACTTGATTGTGTCCTCATACTGCGGAATCATAACGTGCTCAAGAGCATTGACTCTGCGGCGTGTTTTCTCGATTTCGTCTGCCATAAGGCGGCAGGATTTCTCAATTTCCGCAAGCTTTATCATCTTCGGCATAATGTCCGAAAGTGCTTTGACAGCGGTATCAAGGTCGCCCGATGTTTCGGCAAAGCCATAGGAATGAATGTCATTTTCGTTCGCCGTTTTGAATTTAACATCAAAAACGGGTATCATAACGCTCATAACATTTTTTTCGCTGACCTCAAGATTCATTTCCTGTGTCGGAAGCATGAGAGCAACATCAAGAGCCTTGTCGCTCATAACACATCTTGCGACGCTCATAGCAACATTTGCCTGTCTGATGCCTTCCTCAACCTCAATTCGAAGAGCCTTGTTTTCACGCACAAGGTCAAGAAAACGTCGCATAAGCTCATCACGCTTATCCTTAAGGAGCTTATGACCTCTGCGTGCCGTAACAAGCTTTCGCTTGAGGTTGGTCAGCTCCATACGGGTTGGATTAACATTAAGAATTGCCATAATCCTTAAACCTTTCCGTAATATTGGTCAAGAAGCTCTTCGCTGATTCTCTTGAGCTCGCTCCTGGGAAGAATTCTGAGAAGCTTCCAGCCGATGTCAAGAGTTTCTTCAATGCTTCTGTTGGCGTTGAAGCCCTGCGAAACATAAACCTTTTCGAATTCATCGGCAAATTTTGCATAGAGCTTATCAATGTCGGTCAGAGCGGCTTCGCCGAGAATAACCATAAGCTCTTTGGCATCCTTGCCTCTTGCATAGGCGGAGAAAAGCTGATTCATCGTGTTGGAATGGTCTTTTCTCGTTTTTCCTTCGCCGATACCTTTATCCTTAAGACGGGAAAGAGAGGGGAGAACATCAATCGGGGGATTGATTCCCTTTCTGTAAAGCTCACGGCTTAAGATAATCTGACCCTCTGTGATGTAGCCCGTAAGGTCGGGAATGGGATGGGTTTTATCATCCTCGGGCATGGTGAGAATAGGTATCATAGTGATACTGCCTTCCTTGCCACGCTGTCTGCCTGCTCTTTCGTATATGCTTGCAAGGTCGGTATACATATATCCGGGATAACCTCTTCTGCCGGGAACCTCTTTTCTTGCGGCTGAAACCTCACGCAGAGCATCGGCATAGTTCGTTATATCCGTAAGAATAACAAGAACGTGCATACCCTTGTCGAATGCAAGATATTCAGCGGCGGTAAGAGCCATTTTCGGAGTTGCAATTCTTTCAATTGCAGGGTCGTTGGCAAGGTTTGAAAACATAACCGTTCTGTCAAGAGCACCCGTATTGCGGAAGCTCTGAACAAAGTAATCCGATTCTTCAAAAGTGATACCCATAGCGGCAAAAACAACGGCGAACTGTTCGTCAGTTCCTCTTACCTTTGCCTGTTTTGCAATCTGGGCGGCAAGGCTTGCATGGGGAAGACCGGACATGGAGAAAATCGGAAGCTTCTGACCTCTGACGAGGGTGTTGAGTCCGTCAATTGCGGAAACGCCTGTCTGAATGAATTCCTGCGGATAGCTTCTTGCGGCGGGATTCATCGGAACACCGTTGACATCGGCTTTCTTTTCGGGAATTATTTCGGGACCGCCGTCAATGGGTCTGCCAAGACCGTCAAAAACTCTGCCGAGCATATCGAGAGAAAGTCCAAGCTCCATCTGCTTGCCGAGAAATCTGACCTTGCTGTCTGAAAGGTTGATACCCGTTGAATTTTCAAAGAGCTGAACGAGAGCATCCGAGCCGTTGACCTCGAGCACTCTGCAACGACGTTTTTCACCGTTTGCAAGCTCGATTTCGCCAAGCTCATTATATGCAACGCCCTCAACCTCTTTGACGAGCATAAGAGGACCTGCAACCTCCTGAATTGTTCTGTATTCCTTAGGCATCAGAAATCCTCCTTCCTGTCAATTGCTTCTTTGAGCTCTTTCCTGAGCTGCATTGAAATTCTTTCATATTCGGCGTCAACATTCTCTTCGAGGATATACTTGAATCTGCCGATTGATTCTCTGACGGCGAGCTTAACTATATCCTCAATTGATGCACCCTCTTTGAGAGCATCAAGAGATTCGTCATAATATTCGTTAACAAGCTTCATCATGCAATACTGCTTTTTGAGTGATGAATAGGTGTCAACCTCATGGAATGCGAGCTGATGAAGGAAGTCTTCACGGATTGAACGGGCGGCCTCCATCTTGAGCCTGTCTGGTGCCGAAAGAGCATCCATGCCGACAAGCTTGACTATTTCATCAAGAGCGGCTTCGTCAGAAAGAAGTGACATAAGATTGCCACGCAGAGTTGTCCATTCATCGCTGACATTTCTGTTGAACCATTCGCCGAGAGAATCGGCATAGAGCGAATAACTGGTGAGCCAGTTGATAGCGGGGAAATGCCTTTTGTACGCAAGAGCGGAATCAAGTCCCCAGAATACCTTGACGATTCGGAGCGTTGCCTGTGAAACAGGTTCTGAAATGTCACCGCCGGGAGGCGAAACCGCACCGATAACCGAAAGAGCACCTTCTCTTGCATCCTTGCCGAGAGAAATAACTCTTCCTGCTCTTTCATAGAACTGTGCAAGACGGCTTCCGAGATATGCAGGGTAGCCCTCTTCGCCGGGCATTTCTTCAAGTCTGCCGGACATTTCACGAAGAGCCTCTGCCCAACGGGATGTTGAGTCTGCCATAAGAGCAACGGAATAGCCCATGTCACGGAAGTATTCCGCAATGGTGATTCCTGTGTAGATAGATGCTTCACGGGCGGCAACGGGCATATCGGAGGTGTTGGCGATAAGCACAGTGCGTTCCATAAGTGATTTGCCTGTGTGAGGGTCGATAAGCTCGGGGAATTCATTAAGAACATCGGTCATTTCGTTGCCACGCTCGCCGCAACCGATATAAACAACTATATCCGCTTCAGCCCACTTTGCAAGCTGATGCTGAGTAACGGTCTTGCCGCTTCCGAAAGGACCGGGGATAGCCGCAACTCCTCCCTTTGCAATCGGGAAAAGAGCATCAACAACTCTTTGACCCGTAACAAGGGGAACATCGGGAGAAAGCTTCTTTGCATAGGGTCTGCCCTTTCTGACAGGCCACTTCTGCATGAGCTTTATTTCAAATTCTTCGCCGTTATCCTTCTCAATTATGCCGACCTTATCCGTGATTTTATAGTCGCCGTCGGCGATTTCCTTGATAACACCGCTTACCTGCGGAGGAACCATAATCTTATGAACAACAATATCTGTTTCGTTGACTGTTCCGAGAATGTCACCTGCCGAAACTCTGTCGCCGACCCCTGCAACGCAATCAAAATGCCATACCGCTTCTCTGCTGAGTGATGGAACCTCGATACCTCTCGTGAGGTTGTTACCTGCCATTTCTCTGATAACATTAAGAGGACGCTGAATGCCGTCAAATATACCCTTGATAAGACCCGGACCAAGCTCAACGCTCAGAGGCTCGTTGGTTGATTCAACGGGTTCGCCGGTGCGTATGCCAGAGGTTTCTTCATAAACCTGAACAGAGGCTCTGTCACCGTGCATTTCTATGATTTCTCCGATAAGTCTGCTGTTGCTGACACGCACAACGTCAAACATATTGGCGTCTCTCATGCCTGATGCAACAACAAGAGGACCGGAGATTTTAGTTATAACACCTTTGCTCATATAAGTGTTCCATACCTTTCAAAAAATTATGACAATATATCGGAGCCGACTGCTTTTTCAACGAATCTGCTTACGCTTTCAAGTCCTAATCCCGTGTTTCCTCTTACCCCCGGAACGGGAACAATTGACGGAAGAGGTCTTGATGCATAACGCTCAATTTCATCCTGCATCCCTGCCGCAAGCTGTTCGGTGATATAAATAACTCCGTAGCCGTTTTCGGCAAGTCGGCGAAGAACATGAGAGCCTTCAACAGGGTCGGTGACGGGGAATATGCTCACTCCCAAGGAAGCGAAGCCGTATATGCTGTCTTTATCGCCCATAGCGGCTATCTTATACATACATATCCCTCACTCTCTCCGATATGGCATCGGCAGGCACTCCGCTTGCCTTTGCCGAAAGGATTATTCTTGCGTTTTTTGCTTCTGCGGTTTTGGCATAATAATATGCAACAACCGGATCTACACCGTAAATATCGTATTTTGTTTCTCTGATAAGCGAAGAAATTCTGTTGTCGCAGAATTTTTCGAATGCCGTGAAGCTCTCTTTTATGCTTTCGGCAAGAAAGTCGAATTCAGTTGTTCCGAGATATTCTGCCATTTTTTCGCCGTTTTCTGCATTCTCAAGCATTTTTTCATTATCAAGAGCACAGCTGCACATTGACCCAAGAGCAAATTCCTTTGTTTTGCCCATTGAAACGCAACGAAGAGCGGTTTTGATGTTTGCCGCAACGGCGTTCATTTCAGCAATTTTTTCGAGAAGGGAGCTTTCGGATTTCTTTGCATATGCAAGCTTTGCTTCAAGCGAAGCTCTGTCAATTATGCTCTCCGAAAGCTGACCGCTCTGATGCTTTGAAACTGCCGAATATGCTTCCCTTGCACATTTTTGAAGATGCTCCGGAAGAATTCCGAAATCAGCTTCTTTAATTGCCTTTGTGATAATATCCGTGTCCGTTACGCAGGGGATTACATAGTAAGCCTGCGGAGCAACAGACGAAAAAACGCATTTGATTGCGGCCTTGAGATTTGAAAAATCATTGCCGATAACAAGAGCTTCAAGAAGCTCCGCAGAGGGAACGCTTTCTTTAATCAGCTTCCACGCTCTGTTCATTTCTTTTTCGCAGGGGTCGGAATCCGATTCCGAAATCTCCCATCCCTTGTCAATGAGAATTCTTTCTGCGGAATCCTTATCGGGAGCGTTAATCATCTGCGAAATATCATCGGCAGAGAGAAGCTTCAGCTCGTTTGCTCTGATTCTTGCAACGGCATAAGTGTATTCGGTTTCATTCATTTATGTCACCGCCTGAAATAATATCTCGCTGATTTCCGCTTTGAGATAATCGGATTTTTCTTCAATAACCGCATCGAACGAGCAGTTAACCTCTATATCGCCGTAAACGAGAAGAATACCGCTTGAAATATCGGCAGGTTCAGCCGAAAGAACGCATTCCGTTCCCTTTTCTCTGAGAGCATCTGCGAGCTTATTGCCGAAGCCTTTGGGAATTCTATTATTGTCTTCTGAAGAAAGCTTTGCAATGCACTTGCCTTTCATTGCGTTTTCACAGGCAAGCTTAATGAGAGCAGAGAAATATTCCTCTTCGGGAAGGCTTTTCATCCTTTCAAGAAGCTTTGCAAGGGTATCCGAAATGAGGTCAACTCTTGCGGCAAGAAGATTCTGCCTTGAAATCTGAGAAGCTCCCGACTTTGCCATTGCGATAACGGAAGCGGATTCTTTTTCGGCATTCTCAAGCAGCTGGGCTTCAAGCTTTTCTCCGTCGGCTTTTGCTTTGGCAATTATCTCATCGCACTCCTTCTGAGCTTTATCAATGATGAAGGCACATCTTGCGGCACTGTCATCATTTATTTTTGAAATAATTTTATCAATACCGTTCATTTATATCACCTTTCGGAGTGACTTATTTAATGCCGAAGATTGCAAGGATTGAGATAAGAAGAGCAAGAACAGCATATGTTTCAACCATAGCCGCGAAGATGATTGCCTTGCCGCTTTCTTCAGGTCTCTTTGCAACAATTCCGACACCTGCGATAGCCGCATTTCCCTGATGAATAGCCGAAACGAAGCCGCCGATTGCCATAGGAAGGCAGGCACAGAAATACATAAGGCCCTTAAGAGGTTCAATCGCCTGAAGAGCCGCAATGTCGCCGCTGATAAGACCTATCTGGTTGAAAAGAAGGAAGGCGATAAGGAAACCGTAAAGTCCCTGAGTGCCGGGGAGAATCTGAAGAATAAGAACCTTACCGAACTTTGAAGGGTCTTCGGTAACGATTCCTGCCGCCGCACGGCCTACTCTGCCTACTGCGATTGCGGAGCCAACTCCGCCGAATGCTGCTGCACAAGCACCGCCGAGAATAGCGAGTGCTGCTCCTAAAAATGTTGACATAATTTAGTCCTCCTTGAATTTGAAGAATTTTGTATTTGTTGCGAGGGGAGTGAAGCATCTGCCTCCGCCCTCATAAAATTTGCCGAAGAATTCAACATACTGCAATCTGTTTGTGTGAACATAAGTGCCTATGAGGTTTATTGCCATGTTGACAATGTGCCCGAATATGAACACGGGAATAAAGAGAATAAGCTTGACTGTCGGATTTTCGGGGATTGTTCCGAGCGTATTGATAACCGTTGCGATAACGCCGGTGCAAAGTCCGAGAGCGAGAAGTCTTGAATATGAAAGAATATCGCCGAGCCATCCCGAAGCGGCATTATACAGACCGTAAAGACCGAGACCGAGCTTTCCGACAATGTTTTTTGAGCTTCTTCCTGCCGTCAACACAATAAGTGCCGCTCCTGCAATCAAAAGATAAGTGCCGATTGTTTTTATTATCGGCGGAATAGCCGCATCCGGCTTCATTATTCCGACCGCAAGGGGACATATGCCAGTTATAAGCATATAAACCGGAATGCAGTCGCATATCGCTCCGAGCTTATTTCCCTGCTTCCACATCTGATAAAAGCTTATTGCAACGCCGGCAAAAAGATGAATTATTCCGAAAAGGAACGAGAAAAGCAGAAGCTTCATCGGGTCATTGACAGGTTCAAACCAGAGTGCAACACTTAACGGTCCTTTGCCGAGAAACTGCGATGAAATAACATTCGGCAAATCGCCGAACCAGCTTCCGAAGAGTGTGCCCCAGAAAACAGTTGCAAGTCCGCACCAGAAATACATATCAACAGTTTTCTTCATTTTACCCTTTGGCTTGAGCTTGAATTTGGCAAATCCGCATCCGAGAGCCATAAGCAATCCGTAGCCTGCATCGGAAAGCATGATGCCGAAAAGCATATAATAGAATACCGACATTATCGGATTCGGGTCAACATCGTTTTTGCCCGGCATCGAATACATCGCAGTGATGCCTTCAACGGCGGCGGCGAACGGCTTGTTTTCAAATGCTGTCGGAGCATCCTCGTCTTCATCGGTTGAGCTTATCGAAACGGCAACATTGAATTTTTCTTCAAGCGTTTTAACGAGCTTATCAACCTTGTTTTCCGCAACATAGCCTTCAATCAGGATAACATTCTGAGTTGAAGAAACAAGATTGAGGGCTTCGTATTTTTCTTTTCGAATCATGAAATAATCGCAGGCGAACCTGATTTCATCTCTCATATCCGCAAGAGAAATAATTTTATTTATGCTTTCCTTGGCTTCGTCCTTGCAGTTGAGTGCCTTTGCTTCAAGCTGTTTGATTTTTTCAGCAGGAATTCCGTTTTCTGATTCGGTTGCATATGCAAAACCAAGCTCACGCAATGCACCGAACACCTTTTCTTTTTCGGATATATGGCACACAGCAAAAATACAGCTTCTTTCCTTGCTGTGGGAAATCACTTCAACAGCGGAAATTTCTTCTCCGAGCCTTTCCGCAAGAGCGGTTCTGAGCATTTCTTCAGAATAATCCGAAGGAAGAGTGCCGATAAAAGCAGACGATAACTCGGTTCCTCTGAAATTGAGCGGAAGGTCAAGCTTCAGCCATGGTTCAAGTCCGTCCTTGAGAGCATTGAATTTTGCGGCCGCCGCAAGAGCTTCTGCGGATTTTCTTTCAAGCTCGCAGATGCTATAGCAGGTTGCAAGAATTGAATCGGCTTTTGCACTGCGTTCTTCAAATTCTTTTTCGGTCAGCTCCACCGGCTCTGAAAAAAGAGAGGAAACAAGTCCTGTTGATTCCGGTGCATATTTATCCAGAATTTTCAGAGCATCCTGCACAACATCATAATATTTTTCAAGCTGTGAGGCAGTTCTGCCTGAATTCAGCGGAATAAGTCCCTCTGTTTCATCGTGACTTTTTAGCTCGATAACCGAACGGTGCTGAAGAAAATCAAAAATCGCTTTGCTTTCATCAATAGGAGCAACTATTTCGAGATATTTCATTTTCAGCTTTGCCAAGAAAACACCTCCTTTTCAAATTGATAAAATAGAATTGTTCAAATAATTTTTTTGAGAAGAATTTCAACTGCTTCGTTGCTTTTTGAAGCGGCGGAGCATTTTAATTCTTCCGCTTTTGCTTCGGATTCCTTTTGAGCATCCGAGCGAATTTTTTCGGCTTTTATTTCAGCATCTTTCTTCATCGCATCGGCTTTTTCGTATGCCCTGCTTCTGAATTCCGCTTCAAGAGCCTTTGCTTTTTTTGATGCCTCTGCTTTCAGCTGATTGCTTTTTTCAATTGCTCCCGCTTCCGAAGCTGATGCTTTTTTCTCTGCATCAAGAACTGCATTGATAAGTTCTGAAGCCATGCCATAACCTTCTTTCCTATATATTTTAAACATTATATATTTTCGTTTCAAAAAAATCAATAGATTTTCGAGAAATACATTTCAATAAAAGCATTCCGAATATCGTTTGATTGCCATTATATTCAAAAATGACCAATAGTCAATATTCAGCAAGAAAAATTCACAAATTATTAAGGGATTATCTAATATTTGTTTCATTGTGTGTTTGACAATATCAGAATAATGATTTATAATTCAAAAGATATTTTTTCAGGGGATGATATGATGTTCAGACCGGTCACGCTTGATTTTGCTCAGCTTATCAAGGACAGGGATTTTGACGGAATAATTGCACTGATTATTTCAAAAGCACCCATAATCATTGAAGCGATTGCCATAATTGTTATCGGATTTGTTGCTTCAAATCTTATCGGTAGGCTGTTGGTAAAGGCACTTCGTCTCAAGGGAGTTGACCCTTCAATTCACAGCTTTATCAGAACAGCCGTAACGCTGATTATGAAATTCATTTTCATTCTTTCGGCTCTCTCAACTTTGAATATCAATGTCAATTCGTTCATTGCCGCCTTGTCCGCCGCAGTTGTAACGGCAGGTCTCGGCTTGCAGTCAAGTGTAAGTCAGTTTGCAAGCGGTCTTCAGATTCTCATAAATCATCCGTTCCGAAGCGGTGATTTCATTGACATAGGTTCGGTTAGCGGTAAGGTTCAGGAAATCAGAATGATGTATACCGTTCTTCTGACCCTCGACAACACAAAGGTTATTGTTCCGAATTCACATATTACCGACAGCAACATAATCAATTATAATGCCGAAAAGAAACGCAGAATGATGATGACTTTCTCGGTTTCGTATGATACGGATATTGAAAAAGCGAGAAGGGCAGTGCTCGAGGTTGCGGATAAAACGGAGCTTGTCCTTTCCGAGCCCGAACCTAAGGTTGCCGTCAAGGAGTGTGCCTCCAGCTCCGTTGAGCTTGTCGGAATATTCTGGTGCAGGAGCACCGATTACTATGATACATTCTATTATATGCAGGAAAATGTCAAACTGGCGTTTGATGAAAAGGGTATTTCTATCCCTTACGGTCAGCTTGATGTTCACATTGTCAAGGAGTGATTGCTATGACAAAATTGCTTATCAAAACATTCGTCAAGGATTATGAAAATACGGGAAGTGCCGTTGTCAGAACAAGATACGGAGTGCTGAGCGGTATAGTCGGAATATGTCTCAACATTATTCTGTCCGTGTTTAAAATGATATTCGGTGCACTGACAAAGAGTATTTCAATTGTTGCCGACGGCGTAAACAATCTTTTTGATGCGTTTTCGTCAATCATCAGCCTTGTAGGGTTTAAGATTTCCGGCAAGCCTGCCGATAAGGAGCATCCCTTCGGTCATGGAAGAATCGAATATGTTTCTGCTCTTACCCTTGCTTTCTTCATTCTTATTATGGGATTTGAGCTTGTCAAAACATCCGTTGAAAAATTCAGAAATCCCGAGCAGGTTATTTTCAGTTGGCCTGCTCTGATAGTGCTTGTATTTTCGATTCTCGGAAAAATTTGGCTTGCTTATTTCAACACATCAGTCGGCAAAAGGATTGATTCCGTTGCCGTCAATGCGGTTGTTACGGACAGCATCGGCGATATCGCCGCCACAACAGGTACTCTTATTGCTCTTATTGCCTCAAAGTTCACTTCTCTTCCCGTTGATGCAGTTGTCGGCGTTCTTGTTGCTCTTGTTGTCATGTATGCAGGCATTGGTATCATCAAGGACACAATGGGTCCTCTTCTCGGCGAACCTCCGTCAAAAGAGATTGTCGGTAAGCTTGAAAAGCTGGTTATGTCATATGATGGAGTAATCGGCATTCATGACCTCGTTCTTCACAGCTACGGCAATGCAAAGGTTATCGGTTCTCTTCATGCGGAGGTTCCTGCGAATGTTGGTATTCTTATGAGCCACAATATAATTGATAATATAGAGAATGACATCAAGGAAAAACTCGGCATTGAAATTTCAATTCACATGGACCCCGTTGCCGTTGATGATGAATTGACAGATAAGCTTAAGAATGTTGCACTCAAAGCGGTTTCGCAGATTGATTCTGAGATTACAATTCACGATTTCAGGATTGTTGAAGGATATGACCATACCAATCTCATTTTCGATGCGGTTCTTCCTCATAAATTTCACATGACCGAGGAGGAATTCAGAAAAGCTGTTTCCGAAAAAATCAAGGAAACAGAGCCGACTTACAATACCGTTATCAATGTAGACAGGAGCTATGTCTGATATAAGGAAACGCTGAATAAATGCGTCGTCACATCTTTTCGGTCTGTTTTGGTGTGAAATGCGTTACAAAACCTTGGGAAACGCTGAATAAATGCGTCGTCACATCTTTTCGGTCTGTTTTGGCGTGAAA
>DCII01000038.1 GCA_002315935.1 Ruminococcaceae bacterium UBA1730 | reverse complement strand
CAATTGATACAAGAACAAAGGTCGGTTCTGCAAAGGCTTCACCGGTCTATGCAATCAGAAACATGAGCAAGTATAACGGTCAGACAATTGAACTCAAATCATCGCTTACCATTTATGCCGATGTTCAGAACTGCACGGATGTCAAGTGGTTTGTAACAGGTGCGAAGTATACAACCAACGCTGACGGTAGCATCACAATCAATCAGGCAACAACTGATTTCAGCGTTTACTTCACCGCCAAAGACCTTGACGGAAACACCGTAACGAGCGAAATCGAAACGGTAAAGGTTAAAACAGGCTTCTTTGCAATGCTTGTTGCATTCTTCAAGGGTCTGTTTAAATTACTCCCGGATTTGAAGCAATAACATATATTTTAAAGTCGTCACAGCAATGTGGCGGCTTTCTTTGTGAAATTGAAAAGCGGAACAAATGGATTTATTCAAATAAGTATTGATTATTCTTTTAATATATGAAATAATAAAATGGCACAAAAGGTCTTTCAGAAGGTTTCTTGAAGCAATAGGTGTGCTATAAAGTGATCGATTAAGTATCATTACAAATACATCAGAAAAGAGGAATGCTGTTTCAGACAAACAGTTATGATGAAATGAAGCTTGAGAAAATACTTAATATTCAAAAGGATTTAACCGATTCCCGTTTTGTGTTTTCGGATTACAACGAAAGCAACGGAATTGCCACAGTAAAAATAACAACAAATCAATCCGAAAAGTATTCTGGCGATGCTGATATGGTTTTTCGTATGGATGATGGTGATGTGTATTCAGTATGGGCACCATTGCATCAGTACAAAAGGGCTCTGTTTCCCGATTGGCGATCGGATTTTAGTTTTCGTACTGCAGCAAATTTTGGATTTCCCATTATGCAGTTCCTTGATAAAAAAGGAAACAATATCTGTTTTTTTGCGTTGGTTGATTTCACTTCTGAACTTCAACTGAAAGGCGGTGTGAACGAGGCCAGCAGTAAGCTTTCTGTTACTGTTACTGTAAAGGATTGCAGACCGTCATATTTTGATGATTATGAAGCAATAGCATATTGTGACAACAGAAACATTCCTTATTATGATGCAATTGCTGATTATCAAAAATATTTGCTTTCGCTCGGTCATACACCTGCACCTGTTCCCGATTCGGGATACAGAAGAACTTATTCTTCGTGGTATGCTTTGCAAAAGAATATTACTCAGGAAAAGTTGCTTGAACAGTGTAAATATGCAAAGCAGTATGGCATGGATACTGTAATATTAGATGACGGATGGCAGACTCCTATATATGATATTATCCAAAACGGTGATAAAACAGCCGGAGACTGGGAACCATACCTGCCGAAATTTCCCGATATGAAAGGTCTTGCAGATGACTTGCATAATATGGGAATGAAGCTTATTCTTTGGATTGGCACAACGATGATAGGCTGCGACAGCAAACACTTTGATTTCTTTAATGGCAGGTTCTTATATAAAAAATTTGAAGACGGAACAGTAAGGATGGCCGATCCGAGATATAAAGATATCAGAGAATGGTATGTTGATTTCCTTACTGACAGAATGAAGAGATGGAATCTTGACGGCTTCAAGCTCGACTTTTTAGATGCCTTCTGGACTACCGAGGAATCCCGCACCGACTACGAGAATATGGACTATCCCAATATCGGCGAAGCGGTTGCGGTGATGATGAACGAGGTTTCTGAGTCCCTGAGGAAAATCAATCCCAATCTGCTTCTCGAATACAGACAGAGCTATATCGGCCCTGCAATGCAGAAAACAGGCAATCTGTTCCGTGTTGAGGACTGTGCATATGGTTCAATGTTCAACAGAATCAACGGCATTGATTTAAGGTTGAGCGTTCCGAACAGCGCTGTTCATTCCGATATGCTTATGTGGGATTATGATGCAAGTGCCGAAGGCTGTGCAGACCAGCTTTCAAACCTTCTGTTTATTGTTCCGCAGATTTCCGTTCGGTTTGATAGGCTGCCCGAAGAACATAAAAAGGTTCTGAAATTCTATCTTGATTTCATTGATGATAATAATGATGTTTTGCAACACGGAAAGTTTGTTCCGCTTAATCCCGAAGCGTTTTATCCGGTTGTGTATGCACAAAAGGACGGAAAAACTATCGCAGGACTTTATTCCTCAAATATGTTTACCGTTCCCGATAGCACAGACAGTTTGAGCGTTGTAAATGCATCGGGCAAAGAAAAAATATATATTGATTTTGCCGAAAATGATTTTGTCGGCAGGAAATATGAAATATATAACTGTATGGGTGAAATTATTGCCGACGGCACTGTTTCATCGGTATTAAATTCATACGATATTCCCCATAACGGAATAATAATTCTGAAATAATAATAATAAAGAACAGGAGTTTATAATCATGGATAAAAAAGTAATTGCTGTTGTAGGTTGCGGTCGTATTGCACGACTTTCTCACCTTCCTGCTTTCACTCAGATGAACAATGTTCGCATAAAATATGCCTGCGACATAATCCCCGGTAAAGCGGATGCCCTCAAGGCAGATTTTCCCATTATTGAGCAGACAATCGAGGATTATCAGATTGCCCTCAAAGACCCTGAGGTTGAAATTGTTTATGTTCTCACTCCAAACTATGCACACTACACCGTAGCTATGGATGCCCTCCGTGCAGGCAAGCACGTTTTCTGTGAAAAGCCCGTAACTATTAACTATGCCCTCTCAAAAGAGATGGCAGACGAGGCAAACAAGCAGGGAAAAATGCTCAATATCGGCGTTTGCAACCGTTTCCATAAGTCAGTTGAAATGCTGGCTGAAATGAACAAGGAAGGAAAATTCGGTAACATTTATCATGTTTACTGTTCATTCCGTTGCTTCCGTTCCATTCCCGGCCTCGGCGGTGCTTTCACCACAAAATCACAATCCGGCGGCGGCGTTCTGATTGACTGGGGTATTCATTACTTCGATTTAATTTTATATATTCTCGGCTCACCAGAGCTTAAAACTCTCACCTGCAACTGTTACAACGAAATGGCGAAGGATATGAAATCCTACAAGTACACAGGGATGTGGGCGGAGGATACCGCTGATATCGAAAACGGCACAAACGATGTTGATGACTGTGTAACCGGTTTTATCCGTACCGATAAAGCAAGTATCTCTTTCAACGGTGCTTGGGCACAGAATATTGAAAAGCAGGATTCCTTCATTGACTTTTTAGGCGATAAGGGCGGTGCCCGTCTTGATTATTGCGGTCACTTTTCCTTTACTGACGGCTCAACCTTGGAAACCGTTCGCCCCGATTATGAAATTCCCGATATGTATGTCAAGGAAGACAGTGCGTTTATTGAATCAATAGAAACAGGAATTAAAAACCGCAGTCACATTGATAATATTCTTAATAGTATGCTTTTACTTGATACCTTATATCGTTCTGCTGAAGTGGAGAAAGAAATTTCTTTGGATTGAAGAAGCAAGGTATGGGAGTAATCTGCAATATGGGCAACGCTCCGGCAGTTCTCGGAGGATTGGGTGACGAAATAACTCTGCGGATCGGCTCGGAATGACATATCATTTCCTGATTTATCAGCCCCAAATTTCCGTGAAGAGCAAAAATAATTATTGAAAGGATAATACATAATGAAAATTTCAGTTAGTAATTACAGCTATAGCCAGTGGAGACACAGAGACGGTAAAACCATTTTTGAATGTATGGATCATGCTAAAAAATATGCCGACGGCTTCGAATTTGCGAACCTGGATTGTCCCGAGGGCAAGGAGCCTTTGAAATATGCCAAGGAATTGAAGGCATATGCTGATAAAATCGGTCTGCCCATTGTATGCTACTCTATTTGTGCCAATATGATGGCAGAAGATTTGGATGCCGAGGTTGCCCGTGTTTGCAGGGAAGTGGATATTGCCGAAGCATTGGGTTGCCCGGTAATGCGTCACGATATTACAGACGGTTTCCCCAAATGGTACACCGGCATCAAAACTTATAATTCCATATTGCCTCGTTTGGCAGAGGGTTGTCGCAGAATTACTGAATACGCCGCAAAAAAAGGCATTCGCACCTGCTCTGAAAATCACGGCACCTTCTTCCAGCGTCCCGAAAGACTGATTGCCCTGATAGAAGCTGTGGACAACAGCAACTACGGTCTGTTGTGTGATATGGGCAATTTCCTTTGCGGTGATGCCGAGAGCATAGTTTCTGTTGCCGAGGTAGCACCTGCCGCTATCCATGTTCATGCAAAAGACTTCCTGCTGAAAAAAGGCGAGTGTGTCAATCCCGGTGAAGGCTGGTTCTGCACTCGTGGCGGCGATTATCTCAGAGGTACAATTATCGGTCACGGTGTTGTGCCTGTTGCACAGGATATTCGTATTCTGAAAAAATCCGGATATAACGGCTACATAACCTGCGAATTCGAAGGCATGGAGCGTTGCCCCGAGGCTATTGAAATCGGCTGTGCAAATCTTCGCAGTTATATCAAAGCCGCTGAATAAGCAATAATATTCAAACCACCAAAGGAGATTATAGAATGGCTGTTTCGGGAAAGATTGCATTTGCAAAAGCACTTCCCGTTTGGGAAAGTGGAAAAGAAAAAGAAAAAAACCACACACTTGCATTCAGATGTGTTGTTGACAAAAGCAAAGAATATACCTTGAAGATTGCAGGTCACAATGTATACAGAATTCTCATTAATGGTAATTTCTTTGCTTCCGGTCCTGCAAGAACGGCACACGGATTTTATCGTGTCAGTGAATATTCCATAGCCGAGAACAGTCTTGTTGATGGTGAAAATATAATAAGTATTATTGTGTGCGGATATAATGTCAATTCATTTGAATATGCCGATGCTTCGCCGTTTTTGTGTGCCGAGCTTTTAAAGGGCAAGGATGTTTTTTTTGCCACAGGCGGTGAGAAGGACTTTCAATGTATTCAGTTTTCCGATAAAATTCAGAAGGTTCAAAGATACAGCTTTCAACGCCCGTTTGCAGAGCAATATTCATTTGGCGAAAAATATGATTCATTCTTTGTAAACCCCATTGATAATTTTCAAAATGTTGATTTGAAAATACAGGAAAACAAGATTTTTATTGAGCGTGGAGTTCCTTATTGTGAATACAACGCCATTGAGCCTATCAAAATAATTAACAGAGGTATTGTTTCAAAAGCACTTAATCCGAGAAGATGTAACGATCGTCATATTACGGAAATAAGTGATAAACTGAAAGGGTTCAAAGAGGACGAAGTAAACGGCGGTATTGTAAACGAGTGGTACACATACTCTACCGAAATCACATCCGAAGCCGAAGAAAAGTATGAAACAACAACGCTTCCGTCAAATGGTTCCGCTGTTTTCGATATGGGCATAAACACTACCGGATATATTCGTCTTTCGCTGAAGGCGGAGCAGGATTGCGAGGTTTATGCAATTTTTGATGAATATATTGACGGCGGTGTTCCCGACGGCGGCAGAAACGGCACGGCAAATATTGTGAAATGGTGTTTTAAAGGCGGAAGAAGCTATGATGTTGTTTCGATAGAACCTTATACATACCGTTTTATTCAGATAGTGTCATTGAATGCACCTGTTATTATAACAAATGTTTCTCAATTGCGTGAAACATATAAAGAAAGTGCTGTTACAAATCTTAAGAAAATGCCAAATGAAAACCTTCAGAGGATTTATGATGCGGCTGTTGAAACCTTCAAGCAGAATGCCACGGATATTTTTATGGATTGCCCCTCAAGAGAGCGTGCAGGCTGGCTTTGCGACAGCTTTTTCACATCGAGAACAGAGTTTGAATTGACCGGCAAAAGTCTTGTTGAACGAAATTTCCTTGAAAACTTTTTGCTTCCCGACAGTTTTTCTTGTATTCCCGACGGAATGCTGCCGATGTGTTATCCGTCAGACCATACAGACGGCACATATATTCATAACTGGGCAATGTGGTATGTGCTTGAATTGAAGGAATATTTAACCAGAACCGGCGACACGGAGCTTATAGAAAAAGCGAAAAACAGAGTATATAAGCTGCTTGATTTTACAATGTCATTTGAAAACGAAGACGGATTTCTTTCAAAGCTTAAAAGCTGGGTGTTTATCGAGTGGTCAAAAGCAAATGAGTTTGTTCAGGATATAAATTATCCTACAAATATGCTTTATGCGAAGTTCCTTGAAACAATAGGCACGCTTTATGATGATGAAAAACTGATAATCAAAGCCGATACATTAAGGCGAAAAATAAATGATGTTGCGTTTGATGGTGAGTTTTTCCACGATAACTCCGAATATGACGAAAGCGGAAAAGCCGTATTAACAAACAACATAACCGAAACCTGTCAGTATTATGCCTTTTTCACAAGGACCGCAACGAAGGAAACACATCCGGAGCTGTTTAATAAATTGGTAAACGAATTCGGGCCAATCAGAAAAACAACAAATGCTTATCCTGAAATATATGAGAGCAATGCTTTTATCGGTAACTACTTAAGACTTGACATTCTCTATAACAACGGCTATGCAGATAATGTCGTTAAAGAAATAGAAGATTTCTTTTTGCCTATGGCAGAAAGAACCGGCACATTGTGGGAGAATATGTCAGACTGTGCAAGCTGTGACCATGGCTTTGCGAGTTATGTTGCTGTAATACTCAATAAAGCAGTCAGATAAGCATTGTTATAATCCGTTTTGCCTGATGTCACAAAGCAAATATTGCCGAAAAGAAAGTATAATTGCATCTTGATTAACACAATTCCATAAATTCAGCGGTTACATCGTTTTTTCAATGTAACCGCTTTTTAAATGCTTTTCATTACAAAATGACAAAATCAGTATGACTTTTGACGAAATCTGATATGTAAAATATAAAGTAATCTGCTATAATTAGCTTGATAAAAATCTTTCGCATTAATAACACTTTGCAAATAATTATGCTTTTCGGCATGAATTCAAAAATTATACGGAGCTTCTTTGAAAATTACAGAAAGAGTCTTTGCTTAGGAGGAAACGGGAATGAAACAATATCAGATGTTGTTTGATAACGAAAAGTCTTTTTCCGAAAAACTGAACAACATGAAAAAGGAATTTGATTCCTTTGCTCATGGTGATATGACTTTCTATATCACATGGATGAATGATGCAAAGGAAGATGCTGACCTTGCCTTTGAAATCGTCGGAAGGATTTTTCCCAATGTAATCTGTTACGGCAATGAATCCTCGGGCAATATCCATGTCGGTTCCATTGCTTATGGAGTTAATGTTACCTGTTATCTTTTTGAAAAAGAAAGCTCAAAAGCAGAGCTTGTGTGGGTTCAGGAGGGAACGGATATTCAGTCTCTCGATGACCTGTGGGCATACTGCCGCACAAAAGAAAACTTATGTGCAGTTGAAATGATTTCATCGCTTGCTTATCTCGATGTTCTTAAGATTGACAGAAATGTTCCCGACCTTGATGAAAATATACAGGTTTTCGGCGGCGTTTCCTGCAATTATTTCAACCCTGAAATGTTTTCCGGAATTCTGGCAACGGGTCATCCGAGAACAACATCGGGTATGGCGGTAATACTTTACAGTGGTCATGATATTTCTTTTGTGACAACAACCGTTCTCGGCTGGAAATCTCTCGGTCAGAAGATGAAGGTTACGGCATCGGAAAACGACTGCATCATTGAAATAAACAACACTCCGGCCTTTCATATATATGAGCATTATCTCGGTCTGAGCGTAGATGACAGTGATTCTTTTGTTTTTCCTCTTATGGTTACGGAAGGACAATATGATTTCATCAGAACGCCGAGAATAATAAATCCCGATAAGTCACTGGTTATGTTTGCTAATATTCCTGTCGGAACAACCTGTAGTCTCGCTTACGGCAATAAAAACACCATTCTTTCTTCCATATCGGATAAAGCAAAGAATATTGCACAGCTTAATCCTCAGGTAATCAAGGCGTTTTCCTGCGGCGGACGAAGGCTTTTCTGGGGCGATAATGAAATCAGCAAGGAAACAATCCCGCTCCAAAAAATTGCTCCCGTCAGCGGATTCTACACAGGCGGAGAAATTGTCAGAATTGAAAATCAGCTCAGAGTGCTCAACCAGACTCTTGCAATTACAAGCATCAGCGAAAGCAAATCATCCAATTCAAAAGCCACGGTTATATTTAATGAGACAGACAAATCGCTTGTTGCAAGACTTGCTTATTTTACCGAGGTTGTTGCCGCCGAGCAGGTGGAAGAGCAACGCAAGCTTCTCCACGATATGGAAATAATCAGCGGACTTGCTTCCCAATACAGAACTCTGTTTCTCGTCAATCTTGACACGGGTTTATATGTTAACTACGGAAACTCCGATTCATCCTCAGAAATCAATAATGTTTTCTCATCCCGTGACCTGCTTGATTTTGCTTCATCGAACAATTGGGTTCATCCTGATTCGATGGATGATTTTGTCAATTTCTTCAGCAATGAAAAAGATAAAATCCGATATAAAAAAACAGCCTCCTTGATTTTTAAATGCAGATACGCAGATGAATATCTTTGGACAAAAGCTTTGCTTGTTAAGTGCGAGTCAATCGGTGAAGAACCCCATCACGCTGTTCTCGGCTTCATTGAATGTGATAACGAGGTTCGCAGAGACGAAGCAATTCACAAATTCACAGATGTTCTTGAGCAGGGACATAATCCCGAAGCTTCTATCAATAATATTCTATATTCTATGGCAGATTACTATCAGGCTGATAAAACCTATGTTATGGAATTTTATAACAAGGGCAAGAATCTTCTCTGCACATATTCGTGGAATATTGACGAAATTGACACAATGAAAAATTCTCGTTATGAAATTCCGCAGGAAGAGCTTGCTGAATGGATTAATGAATTCAATGCCAACGGCTATATTTTAGTTGAAACCTCTGACACAGGGTATGAAAAGCTCCGTAATTATTTCAAGAGCAATAATGTAACATCCTCCATTCTTGTTCCTCTTAAGCAAAATAATGTCATCATAGGTCTTGTCGGCGTCAGCAATCCGAAGAAATCAATTCACGATGCCGGTATAGGCAAGGTTGCATCGGCAGTTATCAATTCGGAAATTATGAGGCGTAAGGAAAACGATGAAGAGCATATCACTCTCGGAAAGCTTTCGGATTCATTCGTTTCGGTTTATTATGCAAATCTTGATTCCGACTATATCCGAGCGTGGAAATTATCCGAAGAAAAGAACGCTGTCTATCTTGATGACGGCAGTTATTCAAAAGTGATTGATATGTATATCGGAACATTTGCGGCTGAATCGGAAAAAGAGCAATTGTTTGAGCTTACATCCCCTGAATATGTTATCAATCAGTTCCGGACTACAGACCAGTATTCTTTTGAGGTAACTGCTAATCTTGGAGGCAAGGAAACAAATCTCATATTTGATTTTATCCGTGTTTCCGATGACGGAAAACAGTTGGTTATTTCCTGCCGTGATGTAACCGAAATTACCGAAAGGCAGAGAGAACACCGCAGGCAGCTTCAGGAAGCTCTTGACATGGCTAAATCCGCCGACAAGGCAAAAACAGAATTTCTTTTCAATATGTCACATGATATACGCACCCCGATGAACGCAATTCTCGGGTTTACAGATATAGCAATGAGACATTTTAATGATAAAGAAAGAGCAATGGACAGCCTGCTGAAAATCAAGTCATCAAGTAAGCATCTGCTTCACCTCATTAATGATATTCTTGAAATGAGCCGAATCGAATCGGGAAAATTTGAGCTTGAAGAAAGCCCGATTGATATTCGTGAGGCAATCAAATCGGTTGAGCATATGACAAGAGCTCTCGCCACCCCAAAGAGCATAGATTATCAGGTTATCAGCGGAGAAATAAAGAATCCTTATATCTATGCTGATGAGCTTCATGTTAACGAGATTATTGTTAATCTGATTTCAAACGCAATCAAATATACAAATGAAGACGGAAAAGTCCGATATTTCATAGATCAGCTTGGCGATGTTACAGACGGAAAGGTTATGTTCCGCTTTGAGGTTTTGGATAACGGAATCGGTATGTCTGAGGAATTTCAGAAACATCTTTTTGAAGCGTTTTCAAGAGAAAAAACTTCAACTGTCTCCAAACAGGAGGGTGCAGGTCTCGGTCTTTCGATTGTTAAACGCATTGTTATGCTTGCGGGCGGTAATATAAGCGTAAAGAGCAAGCTCGGCGAAGGCTCAAGCTTTGTTGTTGAGCTGCCGTTCCGTGTTATGGAGCAGGAGGCTATTGACAAGCTTGTTCCCGAGCACAAGCAGAACAACGAAATCAAAGAGGATGTCGTTCTTGACGGTAAGAGGGTTCTTCTGGTTGAGGATAACGAGATGAACCGTGAAATCGCCGATGAAATTCTCACCGAGGCAGGTCTTATTGTTGAGGCTGCTGAAAACGGAAAAATTGCCGTTGATATGGTCACCGATAAGGGAATAAATTATTATGATTTTATTCTTATGGATATTCAGATGCCGGTTCTCGACGGATACGGTGCAACGGGAGCGATAAGAAGTCTTCCGAACGGAAAGGATATTACAATCATTGCTCTTTCCGCTAACGCCTTTGAAGAGGATAAACAAAAATCAATTTCAATGGGCATGAACGCTCATGTTGCAAAGCCTATTGATGTGAAAGACCTGTTCAGAGTTATGCATGAGCTTGCATAAAAAACTTTCGGCAATATCGTATCAAGCGAAGTCGAAACATTATAGGCTGAAACAAGCTTCTTTGCAAAGCCAATCTTATTCTTTGAAGGACTGTTTAGGAAAATGCTGATTTAATCAGTGCTTCCTTAGAAAAATAAACAGTTTAATATCAATTTGCACTCCCGAAAGGGGGTGCATTTTTTGCCCGAAACCGGTTGATTTTGCTTTATTAAGCTAAAGTAAGGAAATCTTAATTGACTTTTAATTTTTGCTAAGGTAAAATGAGGAAAACTTAATTGAAAGAGGGCTTTGCAATGTTAAAAAAAGTGATTGCTTTGTCAGTTTCCGTTGTTTTTGCGGTGATGTCAATTTTCACAACAGCCTATGCCGCAAACACGCAGATTGTTTCGGAAACGGTTACCGCATCTGACGGGGAAACAATTTCCATTCCGATAAGTATTTCGGGAAATGCCGGAATAATGGGTTATCGGATTAGCATTCGGTATTCCGCAGATGCTTTTTCTCAGCCGGAGGTTACAAGAGGAACAGTTTGCGTAAGCGGAAATTTCAACGACAGCATAGATGAAGAAACAAACGGAAGCTTTGACGTGCTGTGGAGCGATTCAAAAAATATTTCCGCAAACGGAGAATTATTCACGGTAACATTTAAGGTGAATTCATCTGCTGTTGAAAAAACAACAATTTCTGTTTCTTATTCTCAGGCAGATACATTCAACGAAAGTTGGGAGAATGTTATTCTTGACTGCGAGGATATTGATGTTTTGCTTAACGGATATTCCGAAACACCCGAACCTGAACCTGAACCTGAACCTCAGCCTGCCGAAAAGAAATTATCCGAGAAAATCAGAGAATGGGCACAGGGACTCGCTTCACCGTTCAATACGATAATGGAAATAATTGTTGCTCCCGTTGTGTTTGTTATTTCGTTATTTGAATGATTATGAGAAGAAAAATAAAAATCGGAGTTATTATTCTTTTCGTTCTTAATTTTATCGCAATCGGTTCGTTTGCGGCGTTTGCCGCTGATAAAAACACGGTAAGCGGAAAATGTAATGTGAACGGAAGAAAGGTTACGGTTTCCGTTTCAATTTCGGAAAACAGCGGAATAATGGGCTTTGGCTTAAAGGTAAAGTATCCGGCGGAAATTCTGAAAAATCCGATTGTTTCCAAAGGAAAGCTGACTTGTGCAGGAATGCTCAATGACAGCATAAACGAAAAAACGAACGGCAGTTTTGATGTTATCTGGAGCAATTCTGATGATGTGACGGAAGACGGCACTTTGTTTGTGATTGAGCTTGAGCTTTCCGAAGGAAAGACACTCAATGGAGAAGCAATTGAGCTTTCCTGCTTGAAGCAGGATACATTCAACAGCAAATGGGAAGATGTTGAACTGAACTGCCAAAGAATTATTCTTAACACGGTAAACGAAACGGTTACTGACGGTGAAAAATCAGATGGTTCCGACATTGAATCGGTTGACAGCGGTTATTTAAGCTCGGCAATCGGAAAAGCTTTGGATAATCAAGGCACAGACAATATTGACAGCCTTGATGAGGAACAATTCAAAAAATTAAAATCAGATATAGACAGTTCGCTTAAAGCTTACGGCTTTGATGGCGGAGTTGAATCAATGGGTAAGGATGAACTGAAAAAGGTTTATCGGGATTCATCCGAAAGAGGCTATATAGAAAAAACGCTTCTTGAGAGAGACGGTGAAGACATTATTTCGGCGGTTGAATATGCTTTGAAAAATGTCGGAGTAGGCAGCGTGGATGAAGTCGATTCGGGAAAAGCAGAGGCGTTCGTTACTGCATTTAACGGAAAACTGAACGAAAGCGGAGAAGCCGATGCTTTCCCGGAAAACCTTTCAGAAGATGAAAAGCTTGAAACGGTTAAGCAATTATATGAAAATGTGCTTAAGGAAAACAGCCCGGAAAATAAGGTTGAGATAAAAAATACGGGCATTAAACCGGCAATTATAATTTTCATTGCCGTTATTTCACTTTCCGTATTGATATACGTTTTTATAAAAATCAGAACAAAATCAAAATATAAAAGAGGAGAGATAATATGAAACCAAAAACGAAAAAGATTATTCGCATGGTTGTTGCACTTGTTCTTGCATTTTCATTGCTTACTTCAATTGCGGTAGAATGCAATGCGTTTACAGTTCTTGCTGCGATGTTTGTTGTCGGAGCTACTTTGGTAGCTTCAGGTGTGCACCTCAGTTGTGTTGATTTGAGGAAGCAACAGGTGAAACAAAATACACAAACTAATATAAAGTACAATTTAAGTACGTATGAACATTTGTATATTCGAACGCAAGATAAAGCTACTGATTATAAGGTTGAGATAAGAATAGATGACAGTGATGTTGATCCTGAACAAAGCTTTAATGTTAATTGCTATGCTGTTAGTGGCTCCAATGCCTATAAAGAATTCTCGAAAAATGCTGGGGATTATGAAGATAGCACATATGGTTGGTTGATAAATTCAAAAACCAAGAAGCTGTATGGCTCGTCATCTAAGAGAAATTGTCTTACACTCACAAAGAACACTATATACGAATTTTATATAACTCCTCGGAATCCGGATGGAACATCATTTGAACATATCACTCTTTTTTTAACAGGTGCATATATTACTGACAAATCAGGTAAAAACATTTCAGATGTTCAGCAGAATGGAAAAGATACAACTTATTGTAACAAGTATGAGCCTGAAAGCTGCGGTAATTACAAGGAGTTTTCAGCAAGCGAAATAGAAAAAATCAACAATGTTTCATTTAAGGAAATAAAGATCAACGAAATAACCGGATACGCTATTTCTGTTTCTGCATCCATGAAAAATAAAAGCAAGCTATATCTTTCATCTTATGGTATGGAAGTTTATAACTCATCGGGAAATTGTGTTTCAAGAATCAAGAAATCCGGCAGTTCATCTTCAAGTATTTCATTCAAGGAAACTGCAAGCGGATTAAAGCCGAACACAACATATTATGCAACAGTTTTTGCGAACTCATCTTATGGTACATTCTGTTCAGATACCTTCTCGTTCAAAACCCCTAAAGTCAAGCCTTCAAAGACGAGCATAAGCAGTGCAAAGACTATTGATTACCGCAACAAGGCGGAGCTTAATTCATCTGAGGTCGGCATTGGTGACAATGTTTCAATCAAATGGAAAGCTGCCGATTATGCAGAATGGTACACAATCAGCGTAAACGGCAAAGAACAAGGCGGAAAGATTACAGGCACAAGCAAAATAATGAATTTTGATGGTGCAGGAGCAAAGGAAATCAGAGTCCGTGCCCATAATTCGGTCGGAAGCAGTGACTGGAGCGAACCGGTTACCGTTACCGTCCATCCCAATGTTAATGTTATCTTCCATAAGGGCGAAAATATTTATCAGCAGCAGTGCATAACATGGAATCACGATTTCACATCAATGCCGGAAATTCCGGCTCAGAAGGGCAATGCTTTTGCAGGCTGGTATCTTGAGGATATGACCACATTCGCAAGCTTCAATAACATTAAACAGGATTTCAACATTTATGCAAAATTTGTTCCTTCATCCTATGTTGTAAAGTTTGTTGATCCCAAAGGAACATTGATTAAATCAGAAAAAGTTAATTTCGGCACAGCTGCAACCGCTCCCGCAGAAAGCGAATTTGCTTCTTCAATCGAAAGCGGAAGACGGTTTATCGGATGGAATAAGGATTTCTCAAATGTAACAAGTGCAATGACGGTTACTGCCGTAACAGATGCACAGAATCAGGATATTCCGGTTGAGATTACCAATGTCAGTGCAGTAAGATATGAGAAAAACTATGTTGTTACCTGCACGGTCAATAATCTCACCCGTGCCGATATTGAAAACGGCAGAATTATTACCGCTCTCAAAACCGAAGAAGGAAAACTCGTAACAACAAACGAATCCGCCGCATTCTTCCTTGATAAGAATTATAATGACATCAGCGGAGAGCTTGTCACAAACAGCGAAAATGTGAAGATAGTTATTCCTGTTATCAATAAAAAGAGCACAGATGGTTCAGAGGTTGAAACGGTTACCGCAACCGTTGCAGAGGTTTATGCAATCAAAGATTATCAGACAACAGTTCCCATTTCATCAAATATTTCTGTTAATGTTGTTGACCGTGACCCGTGGACAAGCTGGACTCTTATAAAGGATGACAGCTATTCAGCAGAAAATACAGATACTCTCGTTCAGTATCACAGCCGTGAGCTTCAGAAAACAACCACAACAAATGAATCCGAAAAGAACCGTCTTATTGAAGAAGGCTGGACTCTTTATAACACGGTTGTTTCAAAGGACACAAACAGCGGTACATGGAGCAAGACGAAGCCTTCAACAGGAACTGCGGGTGTTGACTATGCAACAAAGACGGTTACCGATAAGGCGGCTTCCACAACCTATAAGTATAAGAGATACAAATATTATAACAGCTCAGATGGAAACTATTGGTTCAGCTATGGTTCAGGCTGGGCAACCAATCACGGATATTCCGGAACATGGGAATACAAGACCACAACCTCTCCGCTCAGCAAAACCGGCAGTGCCGATGGATGGAATATTTATGATAAAACATGGTTCTCGAACAGCGGAGACAAGACAAATCCCAAGGTCACAACTGCTGCTGTAACCCATACCGAATACAGAGTATTCAACGATGTTTATACATATTATCTCAACAAGTGGCCTGAAGAATTCTCTGATTGGACAACAGCTGTGCTTACCGAAACAGACAATATTGATGTTGAATCGAGAACAATTTACAGATATAAGAAGAGTGATCTCGTCCGTGTTGAAGATAATTCCGGCGTTGTACGCTCAGATTTTGCAAGCGGAAATATCGGTGCGGAATACGCAGGAAAGCAGGTTGCCTTAATTATCTATAAGATCAATGAGGCATCCGACTGGACAACTGAGCACATTGCTCAGACAACAGTATCGGCAGACGGCTCTTATCATTTTGATTCTTATAAGCTCCGTGAAGAGCCTTCGGAAATCACGGGTGATATGACCGCTGTTCTCGGCGTTGAAGGTGCAGAGGATGTTATCTTCCTCGGAAAGATTGAAGCTCCCAAGCCGAAATATTCAGTAACATTTGTTGATGATATAACAGGCGAAATCATTTCTAAGCAGGAGGTTGAAGAAGGCAGTGATGCCGTTGTTCCAAACTCACCTGCTCACAACGGATATTCCTTCTCACATTGGAACAATTGTTCAACAAATATTCAGAACAATCTTGAAATCCGTGCTGAATACAGTATCAACACATATACGGTTGTTTGGATTGACTATGTTCAGAACAGATATGAAATAAAGACGTATGAACACGGTCAGAGCCTTGAACCTCCGTTCGGACTTCTTGAAACAAGCGAAATGATTCCCGATGGATGGGACGGATACACGAATGATATTGTTATCCCGGTAACACAGTCTATGGTTATCACCGCAAAATATCTTTACAGAACATTTACGGTTGATTTCCTTGATTATGATATGAATGTTATCGAAAGCCAGACTGTCCGTTACGGAGCAATTCCCGAATATCCCGACATTTCAAAATATCTTGATGATAATCATTTTATTTTCGGATTCACAAGCATTGAAGAAGAAGTAACAGAAGGCGGTGAAGAGCTTCAGAAAGCAAGCTCAGATGAAGGAACAGAATCTGCCGGTGCAGTTTCGGAATCCGATGATGAGTTCATTGCTCTCGAAGCATATGAGGTTTATAATGATTGCAGAATTCTTCCTGTATTTGAATATTCGAAAACTGCAGAAGCACCCACGGTAAGCGTTGCAACAGGAAGCTATGCATCGGCTCAGACTGTTTCAATGGAATCGGCAACCGATAAGGCTGTTATCTATTACACAACAGACGGCTCTGATCCTGCAACAAGCAAAACCGCAAAGGAATATACTGCTCCTGTTTCCATCAGCAAATCATGCAAGCTCAGGTGCTATGCATCGGCTATGAGCATGAATTCAAGTGCTGAAACAGTTGCATATTACGCAATCGGAAGCGACCATATTCTGAATTACGCAATCGGCGAAACAATTTCTTATACAGCAATTGTTGCAAACGGTTCAAAGATTCCTGCGGATGTTCTCGTTGACGAAGAAGGATATACATTTGAAGGCGTTTATTCTGACAAAGAAATGAAAAACAAATGGAATATAGCTTCAGGCACAGTCACCGCAGATACCACGCTCTATCTGAACTATATTGCAAAGGAATATACCGTTGATTTCCTTGATTATGACGGATTCTATCTTGATTCACAGGTTGTTGCTTATTCCGAAAGTGCATCAGAACCCGAAGAACCCTCAAGAGATGGCTATGTGTTTATCGGATGGGACAGCAATGAATATCTGAGTGTCAGAGAAGACCTCGAGGTTACGGCAATGTATGTTGATGAAAATGAATATTATGCCGTTTCAATCAGCGATATTGATTACACAACTATGGTAGGGTCAACATTTACGCTTTCTGCAACTGCATCAAACAAGAACGGCGAAGAGGGAAGCATTTTGTGGCTCTCATCAGATGACAGCGTTGCCGGCGTTGATGAAAACGGAACGGTATATGCTCTTGAATCCGGTACGGCAACGATTTATGCAGAATGTGCTGAAAACGGCGAAAGAGCGGAATGCATTGTTACCGTCTGCGGAAATCCCGCAAAGGAAATAATGCTTAAGGACAGTGCTTCGGTCAGCATTGATGCAAACGGATACCTTAGAAACATTAGGCTTATTACCGATGAAGAAGCAGGAACACATTCAGCAGAAACTGTGGAAGTAATCAAAGCTCAGTTCAGCAATTCCGCATCAAATGTTAAGATTTATTCAAAGAATGGTGAACTCCTTGAGGAAACCGACCCTGTAAGCACAGGTGCTGTTATCAGGCTTTACAGCAATGGCGAGGTTACCGATGAAATCACGGTAGTTGTTGCAGGTGATCTTGACGGGGATGGCTTTGTCAGCAACCGTGATGCCGCGTGGCTCACAAGATACCTCGTAAAAATGGAAACCGCAGACAATGCACAGCTGACAGCTATGGATGTCAACGGCGACGGTTATGTCAATAACCGTGATGCATCTGTTATTTCAAGATACCTTGTCGGCAAAGAAGCAATCTGAATAATCTGAAATCCGCCGTCCTTCGGGGCGGCGGTTAATGAGGAATCGCTATGAAAAAAAGGTTAAAAAAATTCGTATCGCTTCTGCTTTCACTGGTGTTGATTTTTTCGGCAGCTTCAACAGGGAACGGCATATTGTTTTCTGTTGTTTCGCACGCTACGGAAAATTCGGGAGCTGCATTCGTTACGGGAATTACTGCTGTATGCTGTGACGGAGCTGATTTATATTCTGTCGGAGATTCTCTTGACAGAAACGGAGTAATCGTTACTGCAAGCTATTCCGATGGCACAACAAGGGTAATCACCGAAGGTTATACAAGCATTCCTGCTGTTTTTTCAAGAGCAGGCAAGCAGAGAGTTACAATTTCTTATGAGGGGTTTTCCGCCAATATCAAGATTACCATAAGCGAAAAGCCGGAAAGAATTGAGATAGAAAATCTGCCCGAAAAGTTGACTTATCAGGTTGGCGAAAGCATTGATTGCAGTGGAATGTCATTGCTCGTTTATTTTTCCGGAGGAGTAACTAAAAGAATAACAACCGGCTTTGATGTTGAATGTAATCTTGATTCCGCGGGAAAAAAGACTGCAACAGTAACTTACACAAGCGGAGGAATGGCTTTTTCGGATTCATTTGATGTTGAGGTCAAAGAGAGATGCGAAATATATTCCGAGAAGGTTACCGCCAATGCAGGAGCGACCGTTTCGGTTCCGGTGAAAATCAGAAATAATCCGGGTGTTGCAGGCTTTACGCTTGTTATGAAATATAACAAGAATATATTTACTCCGCAAGCGGTTACGCTTGCTTCCGAAATTCCGGGAACTATTCTGGATTCAATCGGCTCATCTGCCGAGGGAACATTCAGAGTTCTATGGAATGACACAAAGAATTATTCCGATAACGGAACTCTGTTTTATGTAACTTTTTCCGTTGATGCCAACGCTGAAACCAATGAAGAAAGCATAACACTCTCTTATGTTCAGAAGGATACCTTTAATGAAGATTATTGTGACATAAATTTTTCCTGTGAGGATATTTCGGTGCTTGTTGAAGGCACGGAATCAACACCGCATCTTGAAGCAAAATCAGTCAGTGCAAAGGTTGACGAAACAGCCGAGCTGAATGTTGCTGTTTCGGATATAGGTTCAGGCCTCAGCTTCGATTATTCATATAACAGCGAAGAAATTGTTCCGGTTTCAATCCGTTCAGACAGTGCCTTGCTGGATATTTCAACCTCGGAAATAAGTTCCGGAAGGGTGAGAGTTCAGATTAATGCAGGCGATAAAGCCGAAGAAAAAGCAACGATTTATATTTCTTTTTGCCGGAATTCAGACTTCATCGGCGAAAGCGTGGTAGATATTTTCTATTCCGATGAGTTGGTGTCCTCTGCTTCTGTAGCTTTTTCAGATAATTATGAATCCGTTCCTACTGTCGGCACCGATTTGAAGCGAGTTAGGAGCGGTTCGGAATTTGTTATGCCTGTTTTCATCAGAAACAACACGGGACTGATGGGATTTGCTTTTGAAATTTCATATGATTGTGAAAGGCTAACGCTTCAGAGCGTTGAAAGGGGAGAAATAATTAATAAAGGCAATTTTGCTGTCAGCGACACTTCAAAAAACGGATATGCAAAAGTTGTTTGGAACGGTGCAGAGAATGTTTCACAAAATGGAACGGTTATGCTTCTCAATTTCATTGCCGGTGATGTTGACGAAAACACAATTGCAGACATTGCCATAACATATAACAGCCGTGACATATATGATGAAAACTGGCAGGATGTGGCACTTGATGTTGAAAATACAGATGTTGCGATACTCAGAGATTTATACAGAATCTCCTTCGTGGCAGATAATATACTGATTGACACCGTTTATTGCACTCCTTCAGACGGCGTTGAGGAACCCGAAGTGCCCGCCAAAGCCGGAATGTTCGGAAGATGGCAGGAATACGAAATTGATTCAGATAAGACGGTTTATGCTGTGTATGATTATCCGGCGGTTTATGTTCAGGCACAGAAAACGCTTATCGAGGATGAAATCTTTATTCCTTCAAAAATATGTAATTTTCACATTCAATCCGAAATATGGTATTCCGATAACGAAGATATTGCAATGGTTGATTCTTATGGATACATAACTGCCGTCAGCGAAGGCGAATGTTTCGTTTCGGTTATTGTTGCGGGTGAAGATGCTTTCGGCAATAAGGTTACGGCACGGGATTCAGTCAAAATTATTGTCCGTTCGGCAGAGCCTGAAGATATTTCACTGAATGAATTAATCAACATACAGGTCAGACGATTTGTCAAAAGAAGTTTATTTGATTTAGTTGAAATTATCAAAAAAATAATAGTTATCATAACAAGGCAGTTGGGTCTGGTAGTATATAAGGAGGATGAAGATGTTCTGCATCTTCTCGATGATTTTTCATGCACGATTACAGTTGCCGCTGATAATGAAATCAGCGATAACAATCCGGTTCTTCCGAGCGAAATTCAGGGCTATAATATTACATGGACTTTAAGCAATTCCGAAAACTATCAGATTGTTGATAACAGGATTGCTGTTAAAGATTATAACAGGATAGAGGATGAGGACCTTATTGTTACGGCAAGCATCAATGTCAATCAGAATGTTGTAACAAGATCGTTTACCGTCAGTGTAAAGATTCTCAGAGCGACTTTGGATTATCTCTCGATTGAAAGCTCGGGTTATTCAAAAGCTCTTCCGAGAGGAGCAAAATTCACATATAGGGTCGATCTGAAATCGGCTCCCACAGAGGGATTTTCAAATCCCGTCAGACCGGTGGAGGATAACATCACTTATGCCTATTCTGCAAAATCAATTGATGGAGAAACGATTGATTATTCAAAGATAGCTTCAGTTGATGCGGAAAAGAATTTTTCAATCAACAGCAATGCACCGCTGAATTCTGTTTTAACAATAGCAGTAATAATTACGCATAAAAATAAGAAGGGTGTAAACATTGAGGATTTCTCTGTTGCCGCAAAGAGTGTTTCCGTTGAAAGTACGGTCTATACCGCAACTCTGAATTTAAACGGAGGAATTCTTGTTGATTCCTATAATTCTGAGGTTAATTCCATCACCAAGGAAGAAGACAAACTGCTGTTCGAGGGACTTTCGCTCAGCAGACCGGGATATTCTTTTGGTGGTTGGTATGAGGATTCATCGTTCAGTAAGCTTTATTCACCTGATTGTGCTTCCGCAAAAATGCCTTCAAGAAATATTACTCTTTATGCCAAATGGACTGCACTTTCTTATGGAATTAACCTTGATGCCTGCGGAGGAACTGTTTCACCTTCTTCAATTTCCGCACTCAGCGATATTAAACTCGGAACGCTTCCTGTTCCGGAGAGAGAACATTTCACATTCGACGGATGGTATACTGCATCATCGGGCGGAACAGAGGTGACTGCAGACAGCACCTTTGCCGGAACATCAGACAGAACAGTTTATGCTCATTGGACCTGTGTGCCGTATACTGTATCGTGGTCAGACGGAACGGGATATACCATTGCAGTCAGCAGAACAAGCTCGCCGAATGCCGATGCAGTAATAGGTAACCTGTCATCAGGAGCGAAGATATATTACGGCGATGTGTTGGAGGTAACTTATACTCCATTAGAAGTATATACGATTTCATCGAAAGGCGTAGAGTCAATAACCGTTTCGGGTAATGTAACCTCAAGTCGAATTTATGCGACAGCAACTGTCAAGTCATATACTGTATCGTGGTCAGGCGGAACGGAATATTCCATTGCAGTCAGCAGAACAAGCTCGCCTAATGCCGACGCAGTAATAGGTAGTCTGACTTCAGGAGCGAAAATATATTACGGCGATGTATTGGAGGTAACTTATACTCCGTCAGAAGGCTATTCGATTTCATCAAAAGGCGTAGAGTCAATAACCGTTTCGGGTAATGTAACCTCAAGTCAGATTTATGCAACAGCAACTGTCAAGTCATATACTGTATCGTGGTCAGACGGAACGGGATATACCATTGCAGTCAGCAGAACAAGCTCGCCTAATGCCGACGCAGTAATAGGTAGCCTGACTTCAGGAGCGAAAATATATTACGGCGATGTATTGGAGGTAACTTATACTCCGTCAGAAGGCTATTCGATTTCATCGAAAGGCGTAGAGTCAATAACCGTTACGGATAATGTTACCTCAGATGAAATCTATGCAACAGCAACTGAAAATCAGTATACTTATGATATTATTTATAAGTCAAGCAACGGAACCTCGCTCGGAAGTACAACAGTTACAGAACTGTTCGGAACAACGAAAGAACTGACTGCACCGACAAAAACGGGATATACAACTCCCGCTTCACAGAGCGTTGCGTGGGATTCCACTTCGAAAAAAACAATCACGTTTATATATGAACCGATGTCGGTAAGCGATACTGTTGCGGTTGTAGAATTTATAATACCCGGAGGAAAACCAACAGGAAATCAAACGATGACAATTCATCAATTATCAAGAACATCAACTACTGTCAAACATAAAATAACGGTCAGATATAATATTTATTCCGGAAAATATGATGAATATTGTTACAAATTTATGGCTGAATCCGGTTCGATAAAAACGGGATGGGTGACTTTTTCGGATGATTTATATTCTGCAAAATGTGACTATAAAGAAGGAAGTGTTGAAATTACGGTACCGGTTAGTGCAACTGATAATACCGTTCCGTTAAAAATCACTATTTATCGTCCATATGACGAATATAAGGAAGTGGCTCTTAATACGGATTCTTCAGATTCATCTAACACAAGTGATACCGTTATTAAGCCGGTGTATGTTGCAACATATTGATGAATAATCGGGTGTTTCAAAAATTAAAAAAGAGTAGCGAATAGAGAAAACCTACTGTATAGTTAAGCTGCTAATCCAAAACAGCAAAGGCAGGGTATTATGGCTTTGCTCAAAAGGCACATATCAGCTGCATAAATATTACTGATGATTATAAGGAAACGCTGAAAATCTTGCTTGCAGATATAATCAGCGTTTCCTTAACACGGATATTGTTGCTATCCACAGCCTTCTGTGAAGAGCCAATCACAATTTTTTGAAAAAGTTTTAAAAAAGTTTAAAAAAATGCTTGACATTTGAAAATTCATTTGCTATAATAGTGCACGTTCCGAACAGAACAAAAGCAATGCGAGAGTGGCGGAATCGGCAGACGCGCACGTTTGAGGGGCGTGTGTTAATCACGTACGGGTTCAAGTCCCGTCTCTCGCACCAGGAGAGGATTCCGAACGGAATCCTCTTTTCCTTTAATGCGGAATAAGCGACAAGTAAGTTTTTAACTGAAAAGCTCCGACTCGGCAGTCATCGCCGTGTAAAAATTGATGACATAATTTAATCTGCGGATATGGCGGAATTGGCAGACGCGTTAGATTCAGGTTCTAATGGTTGCAAGACTGTGCAGGTTCAAGTCCTGTTATCCGCACCATAAGAGAACGGTTATTTTGATAAAAAGTAACCGCTCTTTTTTTATGCAAAACCCGTTGATATATAAGCATTTCGGCTGTTAAACGATACAAGGCAACCTTGTCGGATGGTGTTCCCGACTCGGCTGCCTTGTTTTTGTGTGCTCGGCACGCACATT
>DCII01000053.1 GCA_002315935.1 Ruminococcaceae bacterium UBA1730 | reverse complement strand
CATGAAAAGGCACACCGTATCCGCTGTTAAACGGACACAATGTGCCTTGTTAGTTTATATCAATTGGTTACAGTTAGTGCTTGCTTGCTTGCTTGCTTGCTTGCTTGCTTGCTTGCTTGCTTGCTTGCTTGCTTGCTTGCTCACAGATTATCGCAAATCCAAGCACCCTTGTCAACCCCTTTTTCTGAACTAATTTCATTATATCAATTCTCTATCGGAAAGTCAAGTTAATTTCAGAGATTTAAAGGTTTCGTAAATGCATTCAAAGCTCTGTCTGAACGATGATTCACGGAGCTTTTTGAAGAGCTTATCGGGCATTCTGCTTTTCAACCATGAATTGCTTTCCGCCGGAACGATTGTTTCCGAAAATTCAGGTGCTTTTCCGTTTTCGATTTTAATATCGAATTCAAGCGACCTGAACGGATTGAGAGTTCCTATTCGGATAAAATTGACCGTTATTGCGGCGGTTGATGCACCCACCCTCGGAATTTCTCCGCTGAACGGAATTTCAACAGTTTTTCCCGGCGAAATAACCGCCGAACCGAGAGCATCAAAATCAAGCTTCACTCCGTCTGAAACAACGGAAATAATCTTGATATAATCCCTGTCGGTGATATTTCTGACCGTCAGCACATTATCCTCAGAAGAAAGAACCGACATTCCGCTTGACTGAAAGCTGATGTCAACAGAGCGATAGCTGTTATTTGAATTCGCAAACTGCGGATAATCAGGGGAAGAATATATATCCTTAATTTCATCGGTTGTGAGAAGCTTTTCAACAAGGGTTCTTGTGTATTTCTCGTAATAATACTGCCCGTGATAATGCTTCTCAACAAACCATGTGTTTTCGGGCAGGTATGCACTTGAAGCATCAATCTCCATTGAGGGAGAAATATGATTATGGGATTTATTCTTGCAGGTAGTGCAAGCTCCGGTATAGCCATCTGCAAATCTGCTTCCGAGAGGTGCGGTTGTTGCTCCGCTTACTCCGCTTGCAGGCAGAATAACATCTCCGTTCAGGTCACCGCCGAGGCAGAGCCTGCTTCCGGTTCCGCAGATAATCGAAATCTGCATTCCGTTTTTCATAAGTGAGTTATAGGTTTCCGAAAGCTTCGGCATAACCTCATTATGAATCAGGTCAATCTTTCTGATAAGCTCCGCATTCTTAACGGGGTCAAGGAAATCCGCTTTGAGACTTTCATATTCTTCCTGCGAGCAAAGGCACCAGAAGCTTCCCCAGTTTTTTGCAAGAATGCTCAGCTTATCCGCAAAACCTTTTGCAAAGTTATCAAGCCATTTTATATTTTTTGATTCAAAAACTCTTGCCATATTCGAGCTTCCGCCGAGAGCCGTTTCAACGAAGGTTGATATTGAATCCGCCGAAACCTCAATATCCCCTCGAAGAATCTTTGCAGGAATATTCGTTCCGCCGAGTGCAGGAACGCTCATAACAACCCTGCCGACATCATTTTCATTGCCGTAAAATGTTAGATAAGTTGAGGTTATCAACCCACCGTAGCTGAGTGCAACAAGGCTGACCTTATCGCTTTTCGTATATTCCCTGACTTCCTTTATGAACTGATGAAGCTCATCTGCAAGCTCCTTGGCATCAAGCCTTGAATCATACTGGAAGCAAAACATTCTTTTTCCGCCGACTCTTTCAGCCATGAATTTGCAGAAATTCTTTTCGTAGAGATATTGACCGTTGTCTTTTTTTGAAAGATATTCGTAATTCGAAATTTCAGGGTGATTAGGATAATGCTGAACATCATATTTCGAAGCTCCGTCGGGATTGCAAACCAGAGCCTCCAACACTCCTCCTGCATCAGCGGCAATTTTCTCACCGAAATTCTCCGCATTTCCCTTGAACAAGTCAGAAAGCAATTCGGCAAAATCATCCTTCGTCTGCGAAATAATTGCCGAAGCATCGGGTCCCCAGACCTTTTTCTGCAAATCTGTTCCGTAATCCGTAAAGAGCTGAGAACACATAAATCCGGAAATGAGGATAACGGGGTCGGGCTGTTTAGCCGCATAAGCATCAATGCAGACTGTTGAAATAATCATTAAAACACATATGACAAGACTGATGAATTTTTTCACCGTTTTTCCTCCTTCCGGTTTATTACCATTCGTCATTTTCATCCTCAAGAACGGCGTGTGCACAGCGAATTCCGTCAACAGCGGCAGAAACAATTCCACCTGCATAGCCTGCACCCTCTCCGCAGGGATAAAGTCCTCTGATATTTGATTGAAGCAAATCATCACGCAGAATTCTAACGGGTGACGAGCTTCTCGTTTCGGGAGCGGTCAGCATTGCATCTGGCAGAGCAAAGCCGTTGAGACTTCTGTCCATTTTAACTATCGCCGAAGCAAGTGTATCCGTAACCTTTTTCGGAAGAACTCTTCTGATGTCCGAGGGAGTTACACCCGTAGGACAGGAAGGTCTGACACTTCCGAATTTTGTTGACGGCGTTTCATTGAGAAAATCCTTGACCGTCTGCCCGGGAGCGGTATAATCTCCGCCGCCAAGCTCAAATGCTTTGCTTTCGATTTCTCTTTGCATCTGCATTCCTGCAAGCGGATGCTCGCTTCCGAAATCCGCCGGTTCAATGCCCACAAGCAAAGCCGTATTGGAGTTTTCCGCATCACGGGCATATTCGCTCATGCCGTTAACAACAACTCTTTTTTCTTCCGAAGCCGCCGCAACAACCGTTCCCCCGGGGCACATACAGAAGGTATAAGCTCCCCTGCCGTGTTCGGGATGGCAAGCCATTTTGTAATTTGCCGCTCCGAGAGCGGGATGACCTGCAAATGAGCCGTACTGTGCTTTATCAATCATCTCTCTCGGATGCTCAATACGAACGCCTACCGAGAAAGGCTTCTGAATCATGTTTACTCCCTTTCTGTAGAGCATTTCGAGGGTATCTCTCGCAGAATGACCGATGCAGAGAAGCAGAGTATCGGTTTCGATATCCTCGCTTCTGCCGTTTATGTCAACGCAGCTGATTCCCTGAACGTAGCCGTTTGCGATGATAATATCAGTCATTCGGCAACCGAAGCGGACTTCGCCGCCGAGAGAAATAATTTCTTCACGGAATTTTTTAACAACTCCTCCGAGACGGTCGGTTCCGATATGAGGATGGGATGAATATGCAATCTCCTCGGGTGCACCGTGCTTCACAAGCTCCTCAACAACCTTTGAGCAAAGAGGGTCTTTAATTCCGGTTGTCAGCTTGCCATCGGAAAATGTTCCTGCTCCGCCCTCGCCGAACTGAACATTGCTCTCCGTATTGAGGTTTCCGCTCCTCCAGAAGCCTTTGACATCCGCAGTCCTCGTTTCAACATCGTTGCCACGCTCAATGACTATAGGCTTTAATCCTGCTCTTGCAAGGATAAGAGCCGCAAAGAATCCTGCCGGTCCGAAGCCGGCTATAATCGGTCTCAGATCGCTCGTTCTTCTGTTTTCGGGCATTTCATAAACATATTCCGTGTATTCCTCTGCCTTCGGATTTCTCGAATGAGCAAGAACCGATTTTTCATCCGAATTCATCTCAACCGCAACATTATACACGAAAAAAATATTTTCCTTTTTGCGGCAGTCAACCGCCTTTTTGAGAACCTTAACCGATTTTATGTTTTCTTCTCTGCATCTCAATGCCCTTGCGGCGGCGGCACGAAGCTCCTCCTCTGCACTGTCAAGACCGAGTTTTATTTCGCTGATTTTAAGCATAATTCGCTCCTTGTTTCAATTCACCTGCAAGCAGACCCGATGACCACGCCCACTGAAGATTGAAGCCTCCGCAACCGCCGTCAACATCAATTATTTCGCCTGCAAAATATAATCCCCTGCAAATCCTCGATTCCATCGTTTCGGGATTGATTTCGTTCACCTTTATTCCTCCACGGGTCACCTGGGAATCCTTGAAATCTTTCGTTCCCGTTATGCGGAGAGAATAATCCTTTATCTTTTTCGCAAGATTCATGCAATCTGAATAAGACAAAGAACTTATCTTTTTTTCAGAACTGTAAAGTTTATTTGCTTTACAAACTTGAATTCCAATCATTTTCGGAAGAATCCCCGTCAGCAACTCATCAATTGCAAGGTTTCCCCTTATTTCTCTATGATTTTTTATATAAACTGCAAGCTCATCAATCGACATTTCGGGCATAAAATCAATATGTGTAAAGGTTTTGCTCTTTACATTTTCATTGATTTCAGCCGCCAATTCCATTGCGGCAATTCCCGAAAGTCCGCTGTCTGTAAAGAGAATTTCTCCGCTTGATTCGGCAATGGTTCTGCCGTTAATCTCAGCAACAAGCTTCACGCCCGAAGCTCTGATACCCTTGAGCGGTTTTGTTTCCACTGAGGAAGAAACCAACGGCACAAGAGACGGATAAAGCGGTGTAAAGGAATGTCCGAGCGATTTGACAGCATTAAAAGCACTGCCGTCAGAGCCTTGAGCAGGAGAAGCTTTTCCACCACAGGCAATGATAATTTTTCTTGCCGAGAATTCATTATTTACAACAAACCCGTCTTTTGTCTTTTTTATTTCAGAAACTGCCGTATCACAAAAAACGGATATTCCGAGCTTTTCAATTTCAAATCTCAATGCGTCAAGCACAGACGAAGCAACATTGCTTCTCGGATAAACCCTGCCCTCGTTATCCGCTCTTGTAAGCATTCCCATGCTTTCAAAAAAGCTTATGACCGATTCGGGAGGGTATTTCTTTAACGCATATGAAGCGAATTCGGAATTATGATAAGGATGATTGAGTGCATTTGCGTTTGTGAGATTGCATCTGCCGTTGCCCGTTGCAAGAATCTTTTTGCCGATTCTCGGAAGCCTTTCAAGGACTGCAACATTCAGACCTTTTTGAAATCTTTTTGCGTTGACAGCCGCCGCAAGACCTGCGGAGCAACCGCCGATAACAAGCAAATCAAAATTCTTCATCCGTTCACATCCATTCATTGCCGAAAATTCTCCATTATAATCTATTATATATTGCAGTTTAAATTTTGTCAATCCATTGATATTATTTTAAAAGGGTGATATAATAACTGCATAAATCGAAAGGAAGTTTTAAAAATGACTGAAATCACAAAGGATATGAAAATCGGCGAAATTCTTGATGCAAACCGTGAGGTTGCTCCCTTCTTTCTTGAAATGGGAATGCACTGCCTCGGTTGCCCCTCTGCAAGAAACGAAACAGTTGCTCAGGCCTGCATGGTTCACGGCGTAAACGCTGACGAGCTTGTTGCAAAAATAAACGAATTTCTTGCAAAATGATTAAGCTTTCCGAAAGAATGATGATGGCGGCAAGAATGGTTCGGCAGGGCAGCAGAATTGCGGACATCGGCACCGACCATGCTTATCTCCCCGTTTATCTGATACAAAACGGAATTGCTTCGAAGGCTCTTGCGTGTGATATACGCAAGGGTCCTCTTTCGAATGCGGAAAAAACCGTTGAATTATACGGCGTTCAGGATAGAATTACGCTTCGCCTTTCGGATGGCTTTGACGAAATAGAGCCATTCGAAGCAGATGATTTCATTATGTGCGGCATGGGAGGAACCCTTATGGCAGAGCTTGTGAGCCGTGCATATTGGCTAAAGGATAAGTCAAAAAAGCTTATTCTTCAGCCCCAGTCTCATTCCGAGGACATCAGAAAATTTCTCATCGAAAGCGGTTTTGAAATTCTCTGCGAGGATGCCTGCATTGATGACGGAAAGCTTTATTCTTCTTTATCGGCACAATATACAGGTAAAAATCAGAATGTTGACGAAGCGTATTATTACTACGGAAAGCTGATTGAATGCGAAAAAGAAGAAGCAAAACAGATTCTTAAAAAAAATCTCGAAAGGCTGAAAATCAAGCTTGATGCCGCAAAAAATCACGGCACGGATGAAGATTTTCAGAAGCTGAATAACATAATTCAGAAGCTAGAGGAGGTTATCAATGGCTGATAAAATCACAGTTCGGAATATCGTTGACTTCATGAATACATACTGCCCGTTCAACACGAAATGCGAATGGGATAACTGCGGTCTTCTTGTAGGCGATGCTTCGCAGGAGGTTAAAAAAATCGGTTTTGCTCTCGACATAACGAACGAAGCCGCCGCATATGCCGCTGAAAACGGGATTGACCTGATTATCAGTCACCATCCCGTTATTTTCAACCCCCTGCGTTCAGTCACAAAGGGCAATGCGGTTTACACGATGATAAGCAACAGAATTTCCGCAATCTGCGTTCATACCTGCCTTGACAAAGCACTCGGCGGAGTTAATGATGCTCTCGCCGAAAAGCTTGAATTCAAAGCGTATCCGCTGACCGATTCAGGCGATGAATCAATGGTCAGAGTTGCGGAAATTGATGAAACAAACGGTGAAATGCTTGCTGAATATATATCCCGAAAACTTGATGCAGGAGTGCGACTTGCAGACAGTGGAAAAGCAATCAGAAAGGTTGCAATGTGCGGAGGTTCGGGTTGCGATTTCATTCAAAAAGCCATTGAAGCCGGATGTGATGCCTATATCACGGGCGATGCTTCTCACCATAATTTCCTTGATGCACTTGCATCGGGAATAGCTCTTATCACCGCAGGTCATTTTGAAACCGAAAACCCCGTTATGAGCAAGCTTATGGAAGAAATCGGAAAGAATTTCAATATTGAAGCAGTTCTCATTCCGCAATACTCACCCGTAAAATACATAAAATAAGAGGAAAAACTTATGCCCCTTGACGGACTTACTCTCTGCCTGCTCAGGCAGGAGCTTTCAGAAAAAATTATCGGAAGCAGAATAGAAAAAATACACCAGCCTGCCAAAGACGAGCTGGTGTTTCATCTGCGAACAAGAGAAGGTGCTTATCGTCTGCTGATTTCCGCATCGGCAAACAGTCCACGAGCACATCTGACTGCTTCCGCACCCGAAAATCCCGCAACTCCGCCGATGCTCTGTATGCTTCTACGTAAGCATCTTTCTTCTGCAACAATAACAGGAATACGCCAGCTCGGGCTTGACAGAATCCTGTTTTTTGACATTGCGGGCACAAACGAAATCGGCGATGCGGTAACATTTACTCTCTGCGTTGAAATCATGGCAAAGCACAGCAACATTATTCTCGTCAATTCAGATGGAATAATCGTTGACTCTGTAAAGCGAATTGACTTTACACAGTCGTCTGTAAGGCAGATTCTGCCCGGATTCAGATATGAATTGCCACCTCAACAGGATAAACTTAATATTTCCGAAGTCGAAGTTTGTAACCTCGTTTCTGCAATAAAAAGTCGAAGTGGAAAGCATCTTTCGTCTGCAATTCTTGACACCTTGCAGGGCTTTTCCCCCTTGATATGCCGTGAAATTGCCGAAAAGAGCACAGGCAATGACATTGCAGTTGAGGAGCTTCTGCCTGTTCATATCGAAAAGCTTGAAAAAGAGCTTGAGGCAATCAAGAAAATGCTTGAAAACGAAAATGCGGAACCGACCATGCTCATTCGGGAGAATGTAAAGCCGTTTGACTTTACATTCATGGATATAACGCAATACGGATTCACTGTTTCGGCCAAAAACTACGGAAGCTTTTCGGAGCTTCTTGATAACTTTTATTACGAAAAAGACCGTTTTGAACGCACAAAGCAGAGAAGCCAATCGCTTCTGAAAACGATAACAAGTGCATCTGCAAGAGCTTCAAGAAAACTCCAGAGCCGAAAAGCTGAGCTTGAAGCCTGTGCTGACAAGGATAAGCTCCGAATCAATGCAGAGCTGATTCTTGCTAATCAATATCAGCTTCAGAAGGGTTCATTTTATTATGACCTTCCGAACTTCTATGACAACAACAATATCATCCGCATTCCTGCTGACCCCGCACTTTCGCCCTCGGCAAATGCACAGAAATATTTCAAGGATTACCGCAAATCCAAAACCGCAGAATCAATGCTCGGAGAACTGATAGAGCAGAGCGAGCAGGAGCTGAATTACCTTGAAAGCGTTATTGATGCGGTTAACCGTGCAGACGGTTACACGGAGCTTGCCGAAATCCGTTCGGAGCTTTATGAGCAGGGTTATCTTAAGCGGGCGAAAAACGACAAATCCAAAAAGCTCAAGCCGATGCCGCCGTTAGAATATGTTTCGGATGACGGCTACACAATTCTTGTCGGCAGAAACAACATTCAGAATGAGCTTCTGACCTTCAAAACGGCAAGAAAAGATGATTCGTGGTTTCATGTTCAGAAAATGCCCGGTTCCCATGTTGTTGTTATCGGCAACGGAGAAATAATTCCCGAAAGCACCTGCCGACAGGCCGCTGTTCTTGCCGCTTATCACAGCAGTGCGAGAGAATCGGCACAGGTTGCTGTTGACTACACAGAGGTTCGTGAGCTTAAAAAGCCTAACGGTGCAAAACCCGGCAAGGTTATTTATCACACATACAATACCATGTGGGTTACCCCCGACAGAGAAATCTGCGAAAAAATGAAAAAGAAGTGAGCTGACGAATTCAGCACACTTGATAAAAGAGATGGATTACCGATTGATAATCCATCTCTTTTTCAATGATAAATATTATGCAAGAACCTTTGAAAGGAATTCCTTAAGTCTCGGATTCTGCGGATTTGTGAAGAATTCATCGGGAGTGTTCTCCTCTGCGACAACGCCCTTATCAACGAAGAGAACTCTTGAAGCAACTTCCTTTGCAAAGCCCATTTCGTGGGTAACGACAACCATCGTCATACCTGCTTCGGCAAGCTTTTTCATAACATCAAGAACCTCGCCGACCATTTCGGGGTCAAGTGCCGAGGTAGGTTCATCAAAAAGCATAACCTGAGGATTCATTGCAAGTGCACGAACGATTGCAACTCTCTGCTTCTGACCACCGGAAAGCTTATTCGGATAATCATTTGCTCTGTCTTTAAGTCCTACTCTGTCAAGAAGCTCGAGAGCTTTTGCTTCGGCGTCCTCCTTGCTCATTTTGAGAAGCTTCATAGGAGCAATTGTCATATTGCGGAGAATCGTCAGATGCGGAAAAAGATTGAACTGTTGAAAAACCATTCCCATCTTCTGACGATGAACATTGATGTCGACGGACGGGTCGGCAATATCAACGCCATCAAAAAATATGTTACCGCCGGTAGGGTCTTCAAGGCAGTTGAGACAACGAAGAAATGTTGATTTTCCCGAACCGGAAGCACCGATAATAACAATAACCTCGCCTTTTTTTATTTCGAGTGAAATGCCTTTGAGAACACTTTTTGCTCCGAAGGATTTCTGAAGATTTTCAACCTTGACAACTGTATTATTCTCAGTGGTCACTCTTTCTCAACCTCTTTTCAAAAGCTCCGAGCAGCTTAGTCATTGCAATAACGATTACAAGATAAATAACTGCGAGCGAAATATAGGGAACCATAGCCGTATATGTTTTGGCGATGATATTCTGCGTCTGCTTCGTAACATCACGAAGAGCGATAACCGAAACAAGAGAAGTGTCCTTGAGCAAAGTTATCATTTCGTTGCCGAGAGCGGGAAGAATATTCTTGATTGCCTGCGGAATAACGATATACCACATTGTTTTTGCATAGCTGAAGCCGAGACTTCTACCTGCCTCCGCCTGACCTTTATCAACCGACATAAGTCCCGAACGGACAATTTCGGCAACATATGCACCTGAATTTATTCCGAGAGTAATGATACCGCAAAGGACTCTGCTTTCTTCCGACTTGGGAATAAAGATAACAAATCCCATGATAAGAAGCTGAACCATCATTGGTGTTCCTCTGATAACAGTCAGATAAAGCTCGGTGATAGAGTTTAATATTCTCAACACAAGCGGTGCTTTTTTTGCCGTATAGCTTTCCTTCATCGTTCTGATAATTGCAAGCACAAGACCGATGATAATGCCAATAAAGAGAGCACCGATTGTTACAATGAATGTTATTTTAAGTCCCGATGCAAAAAACTGCCATCTGTCATTATAAATAAAAGTCTGATAAAGCTGAAAAAACAGCTCCTGCAATCCCTCGGGCAAGGACCGAATCCATGAAGGAGCATCCGCTATCCAGCCTTTAAAGCTTAATACGCCCATATCCATACCTTCTTTCAAAACGGGAGTAAACCGAATTTGAGACACCGGGTTATGATCCGATGCCTCAAATCAAATATTATTTGTTATTGATTACTGGTCCTTATATTTTGCAAAAATGTTATCGAGAGTGCCATCTGCCTTAATCTTTGCAAGATATTCATTGAACTGACCGAGAAGCTCTGTATCATCAAAGTTGAATGCAACTGCGTATTCTTCCTTTGCATAAGCTGAATCAAGCTTAACGATGCCTTCGTTTGCCTTGAGGAATTCGTTAGCGGTCTGGTCATCGAGAACAACGCAATCAACCTGTCCATTAAGAAGAGCCTGAATAGAAAGAGAATACTTATCGTACTGATTAACAGCATCCTGACCGTAATCACGGGTAACAAAATCGTCACCTGTTGTTCCTGCTTGAACACCGATAATCTTACCTGCGAGGTCGTCCTTGGTTTTTATATCCGAACCTTCCATAACAAGAATTGACTGAACTGTTTCTTCATAAGGGTCGGAGAAGTTAACACTGAGCTTTCTTTCGTCGGTGATTGTGAAGCCTGACATACCGAAGTCAACAGCCTTTGAATTAACAGCAGCAATGATTGATTTGAAGTCCATATCCTGAATTTCAAGCTCATAATTATAAGCCGCCGAAAAACCTCTGATTATTTCAATATCAATACCTGCAAAGTCACCGTCATCGCCGATAAATTCATAGGGAGCAAAATCTGCACTTGTACCCATAACGAGCTTCTTTGTTCCGGCAGGAACGGGTTCATCCTCTGCTTTCTTGCCGCATGAAGCGAACATTGATGCTGCAACTGCAATAACCATTACAATTGCAAGAATTTTTGCAATTTTTTTCATTTGTATTACCTCCGTAAACTTTTATATTCTTATTATAACACCCTTCTCGGGCTTGTCAGGAATAAAAATACACCTTTGATAAATTGTATGTAATATTATTGAGAAATAATGAATATTTATCATTCTTCATCCAATTCACACAAAATTTGCACAAAGTCACGGCATAAGCCGCCTTCAAAAGTCATTTCTTTATTCGAAACAGGATGAATAAATGTGCATTTTTCACAATGAAGAAGCTGATGACCTATTTCCGGCATGAAATTGCCGTACATATTGTCACCTGCAAGAGGATGGCCGATATACGACATATGCACTCTTATCTGATGAGTTCTTCCCGTTCCAAGCTTCAGCCGTATAAGTGATGAATTTTTATACTGTTTTTCTCTTTCCCAATGCGTAACGGCAGATTCATTGCCAAGCTCATATGAGCAGGCACGAAGAGTTTTCGTCGGGTCGGGTCTGTAAATCGGCACATCAGCCGTTCCCGATTCTTCAATATTCCCCTCAACGAGAGCAACATATTCTTTTTTAACCTTGCCCGAAAGTCTTGATGCAGAAAACTGATTCAAGGCACAAACAACCAATCCCGAAGTGCCTTTATCCAGCCTTCCGACAGCTCTGAAGGTGGGATTTTTCCCCTTTTCGAGCATATAGGCGGTCAATGCGTTTGCGAGAGTGTCACCCTGATGGTTATGAGTAGGGTGCATCGCCATGAACGGACTTTTATTAATTACAACAATATCGTCATCTTCGTAGACAATATCAAGCTCTGCTTTCAGCGGTTCAACTCTGCTCCCGTCATCGGGAATACAGATGCTGATAACATCTCCGCTTTTTATTCTGTCAATCGTTCTCACATGAACGCCGTTGAGCATCATGCCGTTTTCGCTGAATTTGAGCGAACGCACAAGCCTTGTTGAAAGTCCGCAGAAGCCACGCAGGAACGCTATCAACTTTTTTCCGTCATATTCCTCCGGCACTTTATAATCAATTTTTCTCGGCATGGTTTATTCGATATTCACCTTGCCGTCAAAGATAACTTCATATTCAACGCCTTCGGGAACGCTGACAAAGCATTCATTCTTTTCACGGTCAATCTTAACCGAAACTCTGCCTGCGGGAATTTCAAAATATCCCTCTGCGTTGCCCGTAACATCATTGGTTTTCGGTTCAATGATAAGCTTTTTATATCCTGCCGAATCCTTCTGCTGACGGATGCCGAGAACATAGGCAAAGAAGAATTTGACCGCACTTCCGAACATAGGATGCGACATTGAACGGGGATTCTTCCATTCCTCCCAAAGAGTTGTTGCACCCGATTTCATCATGAAACCGTATGACGGATATTCCGTTCTTGAAAGGAATTCAATTGCTTCGTCAAAATAACCGTTCACGAAAAGGTTCTTCGCAACAAGCTCCGTTCCGAATATTCCCGTGTCAAGAGGCTGTGTTCTGACCTTTTCAACAAGATTGAGAAGAGTTCTTTCGTCACCTATTCCGATTTCAAGAGCAAAGGCATTTGCACTGTTGAGATTCTGAGCAAAGTCGCCCGTTGCTTCGTCAAAATAGTTTTCGTAAAGAGCCTTGACCTTTCTCTTTCTCAGGAACACAAGCTCAGTTCTGATTTCTGCTTTGCCGAGAACATCTGCAATTTCGCAAATTTTATCAATCATTCTGATATAGAAATAAGTGTTGACAAACGGCTCCGGAATTTCGGGTCTTGAGCCGTGAACTATCTGCGGAGCACACCATTCTCCGAGGCACCACAAGGTCGGCTGACCGCTTGTTACGAGGTCGTTTTCGCTGTGATTTTCAAGATAATCAAGATAGCGGAGCATTCCGTCAAAATATTTTTCCGCAGGCTTTATATCTCCGAAATGCTTATAGAAAACATACGGAACCTCCGAAATTGCACTTCCCCATCCTCCGGGACCGCCTCCGCTATGAGTATATGGAGCGGTATACTGAACATTACCGGATTTTCTGTCCTGGCAATCGGCAATATCCTCCATCCACTTGCGATAGAATTTTTCCGTTTCAATCATCATCATAACTGCTTCGCAGGTGAGCTGACCGTCGCCGGTATATCCTCTACGCTCAAGATGCGGGCAGTCAGAGGGAATTCCTGCGTGCATATTGCAAAGCTGAGTTCTGATGAATGCGTTATACATCCAGTTGAGCACTTCATTTTCACATTTGAAGGATGATGTAACAGGTGCATCACAATGAATAACATCAACGCCCGTAACCTTTGCACCCTTGCTGATTTCAAAATATCTGAAGGCGTGCCATGTGAAAAGAAGTCTGTATTCTCTGTCTTTACCGTCTGTTATAAATTCGGCAACCTGATCCTGATTCCAGTCCTCATGAGGCTTGCCCTCGGAATCAAGCTCCTCCGAAACAATAACGGAAATCTTTTTATTTTCCTTGTCGCAGGTGAAAACATAACTGCCCGAAACGTTCTCACCAACATCATAAATCAATGTGTTCTCGGTTTCACCGATAAGGAGCGGCTTAACTGTTCTTATTACTCTGTCATTCGGGCAATCCTGAATATAATATTCTGTTTCGGGGATTTCATATTCAACAGCATTCTGCCAATTATTGTCATCGAAATCGGGATTAATCCAGTTATCATCAAGGCAGGTTTTTGTGAAATCCTGCTTTTCGCCCTTTGTGAAACGGAAGAAAGTAAGAGGACCGTCATTGACCTTAACTGATTCATCTGAAAGAACAATTCTGTCTGCAATTTCAATCTTATAGCAAAGAGTGCATTCACCCTTGTAGTCGAAATACCAACCCGGACCGACCTCGGCACAGACAACATTTTCGCCGTCAATGAGCAAATCCGAAATGTCATATTTCAGACAGTAAACACGGCAGGAAAGCTCCTCGCCGAACTTTTCCTCACATAAGCATCCTTCATAATGATGATAAAAGCTTGTTACGGGAGCAAAAACGGAATCATCCGTTCTTTTTCCGTTGATATAAAGTCTGAAAAAGCCGAGTCCGCAAACGGTTATTTCTGCCTTTTCGCCCTTTTCGGCAGTGAATTTTCCTCTGAATCTCGGAGACATTGAGCCTTCAGCGGATTTGATGAATTTTGCTCCTGAAAACATTTCAAACTGTTTCATACGATAACCTCTTAAAGTAAAACTTCTTTACCCGATTTTTAAGATAGTTTAACACAACTTTAAAGTTCTGTCAATCAACAGATTTCTGTTGACAATTCCGAAAAAAGTATTAAAATATATGCGAAAGGAATGATTCAGATGATTTTTGATAAAATTGAAAATTTAAGACAGTATTCAGGCATTGATGAGCGTTTCAATGCAATTGCCGATTTCATTGAAGAGAATGACCTCAAAACAATTCCCACAGGCGGCTACGAGGTCTGCGAAGGCGTTAAGGTCGGCATTTCCGAATATGAACCTGCTCTCGGCGGAGACTATGAAGCTCACAGAGCCTTCAATGACCTTCAGTATGCTATCACGGGCAACGAGGCAATTGATGTTATCCCAACTTCGGATGCAAAGAATTCAACAGGCTATAAGCCCGACATTGAATTCTTCAAGGATAAGACCTGCGGCGTTTCGAGAGTTGCTCTTGACGAGGGAACCTTTGCTTTTCTTGCTCCGCAGGATGCACATAAGCCCTGCATCAGAACAACAAGCGATAAAATACGCAAAGCCGTTTTCAAAATTGAAATCAAATAAATATTCATAAATAAGGCTCTAAAAGAGCACAGTGCTTCAATCCGGCACTGTGCTCTTTTCTTGCTCAATAAGAATTATTTTTCTGTTCAATGCAGGAAGAAGCTTTCCGAGAATATCTTCCGTTCTGATTTTCAAGGTTGCGGTGTTGTCACAGGGATGGCAACAGATAAATTCCTCTTCAAAAACTTCTCTGTCGGCGGCAAGAACAACCTTTTTCTCCCCGTCAAATATAAGGCTCATTATGCTGAGCGAACCCGGTTTCGTATTCAGCAGGCCTTCCATCATTGCACCGTCTGCAAACGAAAGCCTTGATGAACCAAGCTTTTTCGAAACATCCTTTGTAACGAAGCGTTTGCTTCCGTCCATCATCAGAAGAAAAATCTTATCTCCCGAGGTCGTTTTCAAAAGAAGATTCTTGCAGATTTTTCCGTTGATAATCTTTTCGATTTCTTCGCACTGCTCAATAGTTGCCGCCTGCTCATGCCTGAAAATTTCATATTCTATGCCGATTGAATCGAGAAATGCGGTTACTGTCTCAATTTTTCCCATATCACATATTGAAGGCTGTTGAATAGCCGAGAGCATTTATTTCCGTCTTTTTCCATGGACCGCTGCTGCAATCCTCATGTGTAAGAATATTATCTGAATATGTATGAATATTCAGATATTCATTCTTGTCAAGCCCAAGCACCCAGCTTTCAACATTCTCTGCATTGATTTCCTTCGTCTTCGGATAAATTCCTATTTCATCCGTATAATCACCTGCATTAAGCTCCGAGCAGGCAAAGGATGAAACAATATTTTTTTCGTCAAAGATAATGAAGGCTCTGACCTTATGTGTCTGAATAAGATAAATACCGTCTTCGGTTCTGGTGAATTCGAGGAATTCCTCGATTGTTTCGGTTCCGTCGCTTTCAACGGTGTAGGAATAAAACAGCGAATCATTTGATTTATCATACTCGGCAGTGCATTTTTTTGTCAGCTCCTCCGAAACGAACGAAAGCGAATATTTTTCACCTTTATTCTCATACAGAATATCCATTCCTTCGCTTTCGGTGCTGTAAACGCTCTTTGCCGTGTTTTTATCAAGAGCTCCGTCAAATCTTGAGGTGAGGGAATAATGATTGAATTTGAAAGGCTCAAACGAAGTCAGAATATATCTTTCGTTCTTGAAATAATCGGTTTCGTCCTGCTTTCTGATAACCTCATTATTCTGCGTTTCGAGAATCTGAACTATTGCACAAACGGGTGCAACAACGCAATCAAATCTTTCAGAGCAACCGAGAAAGTTCTTTTCTGTATTCACAATGCAGAGCATATCCGCAGAAGTCTTTATTGCGGAATTGGGATTATCGTTGCATGAGCAGAACGACAGAATGATTATCACAGCTGCCAGAGCAACCGAAAATATTTTTTTCATAACTCACATCCAAAAACACAGGCAGTATTCCGTGATGAAATACTGCCCTTGAAATCAAGCCCTTTTGTCCAACAGCTTTGCCAGCTCTTCCATAAAGGTATTAATATCCTTGAACTGCCTGTAAACCGAAGCGAAACGGACATATGCAACCTCGTCAAGCTCCTTGAGCTTATCCATAGCCATTTCACCTATGCGAACGGAGGTTACCTCCCTGTCGAGAGAATTCTGAAGAGCATTTTCAATTGAATCAACCGCTTTTTCAAGAGCTTCAAGAGAAACGGGGCGTTTCTCGCAGGCACGAAGCATTCCGTTGAAAAGCTTATTGCGGTCAAAGACCTCTCTTGAGCGATCCTTCTTAACCACGATAACAGGAACGCTTTCGATGATTTCATAGGTTGTGAATCTTTTTTCGCAGCCCAGGCATTCTCTGCGGCGTCTGATACGCTCCCCCTCATCGGTAGGTCGTGAATCTATTACCTTGCTTTCTTCAAATCCGCAAAAAGGACATTTCATCGTTATGCACTCCTTAAAAGTATATAGTTATAGTATACCATATATTGCACAGTTTTCAAGATGTATTTGAAAATATTGTTGTTTAAGGCAATATTTTTGCATTGAAAAGTAAACGCCTCATGCACTATAATTTTGTCGAAAGGGATGACCGCATGAAAAACATATTTTTAAACCTCGGCAAAAAATCGAAACGGATCATCATTTCGGGATGGTCTTTATCAATTATTCTTCTGATTTCCTCTGCCGTTGTATTTTTCGGAGCAGGCAAAATATTTGATTACTATCCCTCAATGGCTCTGTGCAACGCTCTTCTTTCCGCTTCAAGACCCGTGTTCGTTATTTCAAGCATTGCATCGCTCGGCGTAGAATATTTCAGAAAACAGAAGGAACGTTAAAGACAGCTCTGTACCTCACCCGAAGTACAGAGCTGTCTTTACTGCTTATATTTATCGTTTTTAATGACTTCCTTAGCGATATAAATCGGTCTGCCCTTTGTCTGAACATAGGTACGGGCAATATATTCACCGATTATGCCGATGCACATGAGCTGAATTCCACCGAGAAGCAGAATCAGCACAACAATCGTTGCATAGCCCTCAACATCTATTCCGCAGAAAAGCTTCTGAATGACAACAACAAGAAGATAAATAACTGAAAGCACCGAGGTCAGCAGACCCGTATAGGTTGCAATCTTGAGCGGAGCGGTGGTGAAGGAAACGATGCCCTCAACCGCATATCTGAAAAGCTTAATAAACGACCATTTCGAAGTGCCGTTCGCTCTTTCTTCGGCAATATACGGAATGAATTTTGTGTTGAAGCCGACCCACGAAAACAATCCCTTCGAAAAGCGGAAATATTCATCCATCTGAAGAATTGCTTCAACCATCGGTCTGCGGAAGGTTCTGAAATCGCTTGCACCCTTTACGAATTCCGTATCCGAAAACTTATTTATAAGCCTATAGAATGTGTTTTTAAAAAATGAAAGAACCTTTCTTTCGCTTCTCTCTGCCTGATAAGCAGCTACGCAGTCAAATTCCGGCTGAACCTCAAGAGTCCTCACCATATCAAAAGCGATTGACGGCTTCTGCTGAAGGTCCGCATCAATTACGGTCACATAGTCTCCCTCGGATTCCTTCAGACCTGCATACATCGCCGCTTCCTTGCCGAAATTTCTTGAAAAATTAACAATTTTAACGGGAATATCCCCGACGCACAGCTTTTTCAGAGCCTTAAAAGTGCCGTCTGTGCTTCCGTCATTCACAAAAACAAGCTCATAATCGTAATCTGCTTTTTTGAAATCCCTCTTCACTGCTTCGTAAAAAAGCGGAATATTCTTTTCTTCGTTATAGCAGGGAACAACAAGTGAAAGCTTCAAATTCTTTTCTTCCTTCTGTCAGATTTTTGCGGCTTTTCTGATTTCTTCCGCTCTGTCGGTCTTTTCCCACGGAAGGTCAACATCGGTTCTGCCGATATGACCGAGAGCGGCAATCTGTCTGTAAATCGGTCTTCTCAAGCCGAGAGTTGAGATAATGCCTGCCGGGCTTAAATCAAAGAGCTTTCTGGCGATTTCCGAAATCTCCGTGTCGGCAATTTTTCCCGTTCCGAATGTGTCAACAAGAACGGAAACCGGCTGTTCAACGCCTATCGCATAAGCAAGCTGAACCTCACACTTAGAAGCAACTCCCGCCGCAACAATATTCTTTGCAACATATCTCGCAACATACGCCGCAGAGCGGTCAACCTTTGTGGGGTCCTTGCCGCTGAATGCTCCGCCGCCGTGACGGGCATAGCCGCCGTATGTATCAACAATAATCTTTCTGCCGGTAAGTCCGCTGTCGCCGTTGGGACCGCCGATAACAAATCTGCCTGTGGGATTGATATGATAAACCGTTTTTTCGTCAAGCATATCAGCAGGGAGAGTTGTTTTGATAACCTTTTCAATAATGTCCTCCCTTATCTGCTCAAGGGAAACATCGGGAGAATGCTGAGAAGAGATAACAACCGTGTCAATTCTGACGGGCTTGTTATTTTCATCATATTCAACTGTAACCTGGCTCTTTCCGTCAGGGCGAAGATAGCCGAGAACACAGTTTTTGCGAACCTCGGTGAGCTTTGCACAGAGCTTATGAGCAAGCGAAATGGGAAGCGGCATAAGCTCCGGAGTTTCATCGCAGGCAAAGCCGAACATCATGCCCTGGTCGCCTGCTCCGAGCTTGTCAACACCCATCGCAATATCGCCGGACTGACGGTCAATGGTTGTGAGAACTGCACAGGTGTTGCCGTCAAAGCCCTTTTCGGAGCTGTCATAGCCGATGTCGCAGATAACCTCTCTTGCAATTTTCGGAATATCAACCTTTGCGTTCGTTGTAATCTCGCCCATGATAAGAACCATGCCCGTAGTTGTGCAGCATTCGCAGGCAACACGGCTCATCGGGTCCTGCTCAAGAAGAGCATCAAGAACTGCGTCGGAAATCTGATCGCAGATTTTGTCGGGATGTCCGCCTGTTACGGATTCCGAAGTGAAGAAATAATGTGCCATTTTTTAAACCTCATCAAATTTTATTATCAACGATTTTGTCCGCAGGAATTCAAAAACCCGCCGAAGGCTGTTCGGCGGGCGAAAAACCTTATCTTTCGGCAAAATGCCGCAGGAATTAGCACCTTGTTTAACACAGGTTGCCGGGCTTCAAAGGGCCTGTCCCTCAGCCGCTCTCAATAAGGACATATTCTATTGACAGCTTATTATATAACCTTTATGTGTGCTTTGTCAACAATTTTCTGCAACATTGAATAAAAATTCTCCGTTCTCGTAATTGCAGATATAGTTTTCCCCTACTTTTATTTTCCCTTCAAGCATTTTCTCCGAAAGCTTATCTTCAATCTGCTGTTGAATTGCTCTTCTCAGCGGTCTTGCTCCGTAAACGGGGTCAAAGCCTGCCTTGCCGATTGCTTCAACCGCTTCACTGCTGAAGGTGAGGTTTATTTCAAGCTCCTTGACTCTTTTTGAAAGACCGATAAGCATTCTTCTCGCAATTTCATCAATGTTTTCTTTCGTGAGCTGATGGAAAACGATTATATCATCAACTCTGTTAAGAAATTCGGGTCTGAACATATTTTTCAGCTCGCCCATAACAGCATCCTTGATTTTTCTCTCATCCATCGTTTCACCTGCCGAAGGAGCAAATCCGAGGGTTCCGCCGCCCGTCTGAGCTATCTGCTTTGCACCGACATTCGAGGTCATGATGATAATGCAGTTCTTGAAATCCACTCTCCTGCCCTGCGAATCGGTGAGAATTCCGTCTTCAAGAATTTGCAGAAGCATATTGAAAACATCGGGATGAGCCTTTTCGATTTCATCAAAGAGAACAACAGAATACGGTCTTCTGCGAACCTTTTCCGTCAGCTGACCGCCCTCGTCATAGCCGACATACCCCGGAGGTGAGCCGACAAGTCTCGAAATGGTGTGCTTTTCCATATATTCGGACATATCAAGACGAATCATCGCATTTTCATCGCCGAACATCGTTGCGGCAAGAGTCTTGCAAAGCTCCGTTTTGCCGACACCGGTCGGACCGAGGAAGATAAATGAACCTGTCGGTCTCTTCGGGTCTTTAAGACCTGCTCTGCCACGCCTTATTGCCTTTGCAATTGCACTGACTGCTTCATTCTGACCGACAATTCTCGCATGAAGCTCCTCTTCCATATGGAGCAATCGCTGACCTTCCTCCTGCGTTATCTGAACAACAGGAATTCCCGTCCACTGCGAAACAATCTGAGCTATCTCCTGCTCAGTCACTTCACCCGTTACACGGCTGTTTTTATCTTTCCATGCACGGCGTTGCTCTTCAAGCTGAGAAGCAAGCTTATTCTTTTCGTCACGGATTTCCGCCGCCCGTTCAAACTCCTGCGAATTGACGGCACTCGCCATCTCCTCGCCCATGCTCTTTATCCTGTCTTCAAGCTCTTTCAGCTCGGGAGGAGTTGTGAAGGAACGCAGTCTGACCTTTGAAGCGGCTTCGTCAACAAGGTCAATCGCCTTGTCGGGAAGGTATCTGTCGCCGATATATCTTGACGAAAGCTTGACAGCCGCAAAGATAGCGTTATCCGTTATTCTGACCTTGTGGTGTGCCTCATATTTATCACGCAGACCCTTGAGAATTTCAACCGCTTCATCCTCGGAAGGCTCGCCGACCGTTACCGGCTGAAATCTTCTTTCAAGAGCCGAATCCTTTTCGATATGCTTTCTGTATTCTTCAAGCGTTGTAGCACCTATAACCTGCAATTCTCCCCTTGCAAGCGAAGGCTTAAGAATGTTTGCGGCGTCAACCGCTCCCTCCGCCGAACCTGCTCCGATAAGTGTATGAACCTCATCTATGAAAAGAATAACATCTCCGGATTTCTGAACCTCATCAATAGCATTGCGTATTCTTTCTTCAAAATCGCCTCTGTACTTTGTGCCGGCAACCATGCCCGTAAGGTCAAGAGCGATTATTCTTTTATTGTGCAGAAGCTCCGGCACTTCGCCCGTTGCGATTTTCAGAGCAAGTCCCTCTGCGATTGCAGTTTTGCCGACACCGGGTTCTCCGATAAGGCAGGGATTGTTTTTTGTTCTTCTGCTTAAAATCTGAATAACTCTGTCTATCTCATTCTGTCTGCCGATAACAGGGTCTATTCTGCCCTGATTTGCAAGAGCCGTGAGGTCTCTGCCATATTGTGAAAGAACGGGAGTGTCACTTTTCTGCTTGCTCTGATTCTGCTTTTTGCCGTTCTGTGCAGGATTGCTTCCGATGGCGTTATTCAGGTCATTGAGAAGCTCCTGCGGCTGAACCCCGAGCTGTGTCAGAATTTCGGAGGCGGCGGAATTGCCCTCTCTGATTAATCCCATGAGAAGATGCTCCGTGCCGATATAGGAATGTCCCATTCCTCTGCCCTGCAGAATTGCAGTATCTATAATATTCTTGGCTCTCGGAGTAAAATCATTCGGTGTCAGCACAGTCGGAGAGCCGATTCCTATGCTGCTCTTTATCACTGACTCAACCTCATCAAATGTTACATTTCTTGCCGAAAGAGCGGCATATGCCATTCCGCCGCTTTCGGAGAGAAGACCGAGCAGAATATGCTCACTGCCCACATAGGCGTGTCCGAGATTTTCCGCCGCACTGATAGCTCCGTTGAGTGCCTCATTTGCTTTCTGCGTAAAGCCTGTGAATCTATACATTTAAAGTCACCCCTTAATTGATGGCTTCTCTGACCGCTTTCGCTCTTGCCGCATCCCTTGCGGCAGGTCCGCTGACCGTTTCATCCGCCGCACTTATTGTTGCCGGCTGCATACTTACTATAAGCTCATTTATCTTTTCAAGCTCAACATCAATAAGTCCTCTTGCAGCTCCGAGACGGACTACGGAAATAAGCTCCATGAATTCATCGGTTGAGAGAAGTCTTGCATTTTTAAGAACGCCGAGTGCACGGAAGATTTTATCCTCCTGTGCAGGGTTCTTGATAATTTCTGCCGCCGCCGCTCTTTCCTGAGCAACAAGCTGTAAAACAATTGATTTAAGATTTGCAATTGCAGTTTCCTCGGTTATTCCGAGAGTTACCTGATTGCTTATCTGATATATGTCGCCGTTGGCTCTTGAGCCTTCACCGTAAGCACCTCTGATAGTCAGACCGAGCTTCGAAACGGTGTTGGCAAGTCTTGAAATCTGACCGCATCTTGTTAAAGCAGGCAGATGGAGCATAACCGAAGCTCTCATCGCCGTGCCGAGATTTGTCGGGCATTGAGTGAGATAACCGATTCTTTCGTCAAAGGCATATTCAAGTCTGCCGTCAAGCATTGAATCAAGCTTATCGGCGGTATCATACGCTTCTTCAAGAGCAAGACCCGCCTTCATAACCTGAAGCCTGATATGGTCTTCCTCGCAGAGCATAATGCTGACGCTTTCATCCTCCGAAAGAATCAGTGCAGAGCCATCCTTTTTCGAAGCAAATTCAGGGCTGATAAGATGCCTTTCAGCAAGCGAAACAGCCTGAATTCTCGAAAGATTCTTCATTTCGATATAGCTGAAATCCTTGCAGTCATTTTCAAAAACTGCGGATTTTACAAGCTCATTCACCTTTGATTTTCCTTCTGAATCAAGTCTGCACGGGAACGGGAACTCGTTGAGATTTCTCGCAAGGCGTATTCTCGTTGAAAGAACTATATCGCCCTGGTCACCTTTTTCAATATACCATTTGCTCATTTGTTTTCCCCTCCCTGAAGTGCTTTGATTTCGTCTCTGATTTTTGCGGCTTCTTCAAATTCCTGCTTCGCAACGCATTCGTTCATCTGTTTCTGAAGCTTTTCGATTTTTTCTTCAACGGTTTCAACCTTTTCCTTTTCCGGCGTTGCTGTGCTTGTTTTGCCGTTATGCTTTATCTTGCCGTGAATTCTCTGAATCGAGGGAAGAAGTCTGTCATAGAAGGTTCTGTAGCAGTCCGCACAGCCGACCTTGCCCTCTCTTGCAATATCCTCAAATGATGCTCCGCATTTTTCACATCTCTTAACTGCATTACTCTGACCGAGAGCTGGCATCACATCGCCGAGGAAGCCTCCGAAAAACTGCGAAAGCCCGAGACTGAAATCCGAGAAAACATCACCGTAGCCAAGGTGGGATGCACATTCCGAGCAAAGATGGCTTTCTGCCATATCGCCGTTGATAATCTGTTTGATATGAGTTGTTGCTTCATTTTTTCCGCAATTCTGACATAACATAATCATTCATCCTTTCTGTCAATCCGTTTGTGAATCTTTTATTCTGTTCCATTCAAGGAGCATCTGTTTGAATATTGATGCTCTCACCGCATCTCTTATCTGCGGCGGAAGTAATCTCAATGAACTGTCGCTGACTGCCGAGAGCATAAGCCTTGCACCATCCGGAGCGATAACCGAGTTATCAAGCAAATTAAGTATATGCGCACGGGCAGTTGAATAGTCTACCGAATCGCCGATATGATTCACCGTGTGCATGATTACCGACGGTCTGTCAAGCTTCAGACGGGTGATTTTTATATAGCCTCCGCCGCCTCTCCTGCTCTCAACGATATATCCCTGCTCGGGTGTAAACCTTGAAGATATAACATAATTTATCTGACTCGGAACGCATCCGAGGGTCTGTGCCAATTCATTTCGCTGGATTTCGGTTGTGCCGTCCTCCGAAAGCATTTCCATAAGCATTCTTGCTATCTGATTACTTAAGCTCATTCGACCATCTCTTTCAGTTTGACTTTGACTTTCTTTGACCTTTGTCCGTATTATAGAGCGAAAGTCAGAAAAGGTCAAAGGTCAGAAAAGGTCAAATTTGATTATTGCTATGTCAGTTCCTGCAATTATCTCTGAATATCTCGTTTTTTCTTCGATTTTCTTAAATTTTTGAATTTCTTATTTTTGACCTTTGAAGAAATTATTGACCTTTGGTCAAATAGATATACAAAAAGCGGCGAGAAAACTCACCGCTGAAATTATTATTCTTTTAGTTTATTCAAACAATCATTTTAATCATTCGTCTAACATCAAAGTCCCGTTTTGAGCCTTATTTCTCAATTTTTCTTCAATTTGTGATATTCTGAATAAGTTGGCAATCAATACTGTGCTTCCCAAATCGCAAAATATGTTTGTCCTAATGCAATAACGTCTTTTCTCGGATCTCCATTCTGAACAATAAGATAGCAAGCATATCGTGATAATTCATAATCCAAAACAGGCTTTGAAGTTGCTCCGGCACCAACGATTTTCCTGACCTCAGGAAAATCGTCATTTATATTGTGACCGCTGTTTTTGCACGCTATCATTGCTCTTTTAATTACATTATGGAAATTTTCCCATTTATTATAGTCAAGTGACAGTGCAAGTTTTCGAGCACTCCAATATTCTGTCCCGTCATTTCGGATTTGCTTAATATCTTCAAATATTTTGTACTCAAGTGCTATTAATTCTTTCATCATTAAACACCACTGCTGATATAAATTACTTTTTCTGCAAGCTCTTTGAGCTGGTCGATGGTTTCGAGAGAACCTATTGATTGACGCATCGCCGCTGCACCTCTCATCCCCTTGATATACCAGCCTGCGTGCTTTCGTGCTTCTCTCATTCCGATAAATTCGCCTTTATATTCGCACATACGGGTGATATGCCTTATCATTATCTGCATTTTTTCTTCGATGGTTGGTTCGGGAATGATTTCTCCGCCGCAGAGAGCAGAATTAATCATTGCGAATTTCCATGGTGCACCGAGTGCTCCCCTGCCCATCATCAGAAAATCACATTCTGTTTTTTCAAGCATTCTTCTTGCGGAATCAACATCCGTCACATCGCCGTTGGCAATAACAGGTATCTTAATTGCTTCCTTAACCTGACGGATAACATCCCTGTTGACTGGTGGTGCATACATCTGTTTTCTTGTTCTGCCGTGAACGGTTATTGCCGAAGCTCCCGCATTTTCAAGCTTCAACGCCATTTCAACAGCATTGATATTTTCTTCATCCCAACCCGTTCGGATTTTGCAGGTTATCGGCAGGGAAACGGCATTGACGCATTTTTCGGTTATTCTTGCCGCAAGGTCGGGGTCCTTCATCAGTGCACTTCCGCCGCCGTTGCCCGCAACCTTCGGTGCAGGGCATCCCATATTTATATCAATGACTGTGCACCCAGTCTGCTCCGCCATTCTCGCCGCTTCTGCCATTATTTCGGGTTCACAGCCGAAAATCTGAACTGCCGCAGGTCTTTCGGTTTCGCCCAAAAGCATCAGCTTATCCGACTTTCTGTCACCCATAGCCAGTCCCTTTGAGCTGACCATTTCGGTAACAACATATGATGCTCCGAATTCTATGCAGATTTCACGGAATGCTCTATCCGTCACTCCCGCCATCGGAGCAAGTGCACAGCAACCTATAAGCTCGGTGTTTCCTATCTTCATTGATTCTCTCCTGAATGTAATGACATAATTTTAACAAATAGGAATAAGGAATTCAATATTTTTTTAAAATAATGATGCAATCCGCAAAAAATATGTTATAATATATTGATTTCTTATTTTTGAGGTGATTCAACAGTGAAGCTTCTTGCACTTGACGGCAACAGCATACTGAACAGAGCATTTTACGGAATAAAACTGCTCACCACCAAAGACGGTTCAAAATTCACTAACGGAATTCAGGGATTTCTCAATATTCTTCTTAAGCTTAAAGAAGAGGTTTCTCCCGATGCCGTTGCAATAGCGTTCGATGTTAAAGCTCCCACATTCCGCCACGAAATGTATTCGGGCTATAAATCGAACAGAAAAGGTATGCCTCCGGAGCTTGCTTCGCAGATGCAGCCTTTGAAGGATATTCTTGTCGCTCTCGGCTACAAGCTTCTTGAAGCTCCCGGATGGGAAGCTGACGACATTCTCGGCACTCTTGCCGCCGCCTGCGGAAAAGACGATTTCTGCTTCATTGCCACGGGCGACAGGGATTCTCTCCAGCTTGTGAGAGAAAATGTCAATGTTATTCTTGCTTCAACCAAAATGGGCAGACCGCAGTCGGAAAGATACACAATCGAAAAGGTCAAAGAAAATTATCTTGTTGACCGTCCCGAGCTTCTCATTGATGTTAAAGCCTTGCAGGGCGATACCTCTGACTGCATCCCCGGAGTTGCCGGAATAGGTCCGAAAACTGCACAGGATTTAGTCAGCAGATACGGCACAATTGATGAAATCTATGAAAAAATTGATGAGCTTGACATCAAGCAGGGTGTTCACGATAAGCTTGTGAACGATAAAGAAAACGCATATCTGAGTCGCACACTCGGCACTATCCGTACCGATGCTCCGATTGATTCGGTTTATGCGGACTATGTTCCCGAGGAAGCGGATTCATTCAGAGTCACCTCTCTTCTTGCAGAGCTTGAAATGTTCAAAATGATTGAAAGGCTTAATCTCAAAGCTGTTCCGTCTGCGTCAAAAACGGAAGATAAAGAAGAAACTTCCTTTGAGCTATATGAACAGCAGGATTTAAAGCTTCTTCTCAATACTCTTAAAAAAGAAAAAAAGACATATTTCATTTTTGACAGCGGAATCTTTTATTTTGCAAGAGAAAACGGCGTTGCTTCGGTAAATCCCGAAAACGACAGCTATGCAAAATTCTGCTCCGATTTTCTCTTTGAAAAGAGCATTGAAAAATACACCTATAATTGCAAAAAGCTCTATTCATTTTTCTATAATTACAAAAACGATATTGATATAAATTCCGTCTGCGGCGATGCAATGCTTTCGGCATATGTTATCAATCCGTCATCGGGTGCGTATGACCTCAAGCGAATTATTTCGGAATATGCTCATGCGGAGCTTCCCGAAGGTGCAGACGAAAATGCTTTCTTCACAGCAAATCTTCCGAAGGCATTCGCTTCAATGAATAAGCTCATTGAGGAATGTAATCAGACAAGACTTCTTAATGAAATCGAGCTTCCTCTTGCAAGAGTTCTTTCGTCAATGGAATGCGAGGGCTTCCTTGTTGATGCGAAAGGAATTGAGGAATACGGCAAAAAGCTTGCGGTAAGAATTGACGAGGTTACCGCAGAAATCTATGAAGAGGTCGGCTGTGAATTCAATCTGAATTCTCCGAAACAGCTCGGCGAAGCACTCTTCGAAAAGATGGGTATTCCGGCAAAAAAGAAAACCAAAAGCGGATATTCAACAAGTGCAGATGTGCTTGAGGGGCTTGCCGAGGACTACCCTGCGGTTGCGAAAATTCTTGAATACAGAAAGCTTGCAAAGCTCAAATCAACCTACTGTGACGGACTTCTCAAGGTTATCGGCGAAGACGGAAGAATTCGTTCAACCCTCAATCAGACCGAAACGAGAACGGGCAGAATATCTTCAACCGAACCGAATCTTCAGAATATCCCCGTGCGTTCGGAGCTTGGCAGAGAGCTTCGCAGATTTTTCATTGCGGCAGACGGCAACACTCTTATTGATGCCGACTATTCGCAGATTGAGCTTCGAGTGCTCGCCCATGTGGCGAACGATAGGAATATGCTTTCCGCATTCAACAACGGTGACGATATTCACGCAATCACCGCTTCGCAGGTTTTCAATATGCCGCTCATGATGGTCACTCCCCTTATGAGAAGCAGAGCGAAGGCGGTCAACTTCGGCATCGTTTACGGAATCGGTGCTTTTTCGCTTGCAAAAGATATAGGCGTTTCAAGAGCCGAAGCAGACAGCTACATCAAGGGCTATCTTGCAAACTTCAACGGAGTTGCAAAATATATGAAGGATGTTGTTGAGAAAGCCAAGGAACAGGGCTATGTTTCAACCGAATTCGCAAGAAGAAGATACCTTCCTGAGCTCAGCTCATCCAACGGAATGCTCCGTGCATTCGGCGAAAGAGTTGCACTCAACGCTCCCATTCAGGGAACTGCCGCAGACATTATCAAAATCGCAATGATAAGAGTGTGGCAGAAGCTTCGTGACGAGCATTTCAAAGCAAAGCTTATTATGCAGGTTCACGATGAGCTGATTGTTGAGGCTCCCGAAGAGGAAGCAAAAAAGGTTTCGGCAATAGTCAAAAATGAAATGGAAAATGCAGTCAGAATGAGAGTTGCAATGCTTGCAGAGGTCGGTGTCGGCAAAACATGGTATGACTCAAAAGGATAAAAAATGAAGATATTATTTGTATGCACAGGCAACACCTGCCGAAGTCCTATGGCAGAGGGTCTGTTCAAAATGCTCCTCAAGGATAGAGAAATTGAAGGAATTGAATGCTCAAGTGCAGGACTTTTTGCGATGACGGGTGATGAAGTCACTCCGAATGCGGTTAAGGCGGTTGAACGCTTCGGAGTTGATATTTCCGCTCACAGAGCAAGAAGAATAACCGCTTTTCTGCTTGACGAAACAGATAAATTTGTCTGCATGACGGGTCAGCACGCCGCAAGCCTTTCTCTTTATGTGCCGCCTGAAAAAATAATGGTTCTCGACGATGAAATTTTTGACCCTTACGGCGGTGACCTTGAAAAATATATGCTTTGTGCAAGAGCAATCAGAGAGGCTCTTGTTGCACAGTTTGACGAAATAACGGCGGTGAAAGAATGAATTATGATATTCTGCCGATGACTGCCGAGGATATTCAAGGCATTGTTTTGCTTGAAAATGAATGCTTCTCTTCTCCGTGGACTTTTGATGGAATTGAAGAGGAGCTTCACAATCCCGATTCTCATTTTCTCTGTGCAAAAGCAGAAAAGGTTATGGGATATATCGGAGTTCAGGAAATCTGCGGAGAGGCATATATAACTAATATTGCCGTGGGCAACGAATTCCGAAGAAACGGAATTGCAAGAAGTCTTCTTGAATGTGCCTGCAAGGGTGCGGATGAACGCAGATGCGAATTCATCACTCTTGAGGTCAGAGAAAGCAATACGCCGGCAATTTCGCTCTATGAATCCGAAAAATTCGAAAGGGTCGGAATGAGAAAAAATTTCTATTCCAACCCGACTGAAAACGGAATAATTTACACTAAATATTTCACGAGGTAATCCAATGAAAATTCTTGCAATCGAATCATCCTGCGATGAAACAGCCGCCGCCGTTGTTGAAGACGGCAGAAAGGTTCTTTCAAGCGTTATCGCTTCGCAGGTCAAGGAACATATTGTTTACGGCGGAGTTGTGCCCGAAATAGCTTCAAGAATGCACGCTCAGGCGGTCAGCGGAGTAGTAAAAAAAGCAATGGACGATTCCGGTCTTTCTTATACAGACCTTGACGCCATTGCAGTTACATACGCTCCCGGACTTATCGGTGCACTTCTTGTGGGCGTGAACTTTGCAAAGGGACTTTCCTATTCAACAGGTCTTCCGCTTGTGCCGGTTCATCACCTGCGTTCGCATATCGCCGCAAACTATATCACATCTCCCGAGCTTGAGCCGCCGTTTCTCTGCCTTGTTGTCTCGGGCGGTCACAGCCATATTGTTGCGGTCAACGACTATACGGATTTCACTATAATCGGCAGAACGAGAGACGATGCCGCAGGCGAATGCATGGATAAATCCGCAAGAGCCATGGGTCTTGATTATCCCGGCGGACTGAATCTTGACAGAATCAGCAAAAGCGGTGACCCGAAAGCGTTTAAATTCCCCCATCCGAAGGTTGACGGGAGTGAATATGATTTCAGCTTTTCCGGTCTTAAAACCGCAGTTGTGAACACAATTCACAATGCAAAGCAAAAGGGCATCGAAGTCAGCATTCCCGACCTCGGTGCAAGCTGCATCGAAACGGTCACGGATTGCCTTGTGAATAACTCGGTTAAAGCCGCTGAAAGCTTCGGCTTTTCAAAAATCTGCCTCGCAGGCGGTGTTTCGGCAAATTCAAGGCTACGAGAGAGAATGACGGAGGTCTGCAACGAAAAGGGATGGCAGTTATATATGCCGCATCTTTCGCTATGCGGAGATAACGCCGCCATGGTCGGTGCACAGGGATATTACGAATTCATAAAAGGCAATGTTGCTCCGCTCGACCTGAACGCCTATGCAACCATGCCGATTGATAAATGAATTCATAAAAAACAAGAGCTATCAGACTTTCAATCATCTGATAGCTCATTTTTTACTGCTTCCGAGGGGCAAAGCCCGTTCGGATATATAAAACCGTCAAGGGAAACGGATTTTTACAGGCAGAATGCCTTTCTCAATCGTGGAGAAGAGCGTTAAGCTCAAAGATTTTGAAAAGCTTTCTGAGTGTCATGAACTTCTTCTCACTTTCGATTTCTTCGATGAGTTCAAGTTCCTTTGCGTAGATAAGCTCTGAATTGTTCATTTCATTCATCCTTTCTTTCTTTGATGTCTCTATTATACTCGATTTTCCGAAAAAGTCAAGTCATTTTGCACAACTTTAATCATATCTATTTGTATAGTTTGCACAAATATAGAGCTGTTTCAAATTATTGAAGGATAATAAAAATGAAGCAAGTGCTTATAATATTGTGTGCACATTGCACAAGAGCATCCGCTATCTGTTGTCGAATATGAACAACGCATTAACATTCGTGTCGAATTGCGAAAAATAATTTTGTTAAACTTTTTCAAAGATACGGACGCATATCCTTGCCGAGAGTTTCCTCAAGCTCGCTGATATTTCTCGCAATATCCTTGGTTGACTGCTCTGCACCTGCATACTTATTTATATACTTATGCAAGGATTTGATTCCCATGTCACAGCCGTCCGTTATAAGACTTGCCGCCTGTGCCGAGGTCGGGTTGACGGAAAGCTCTGCATTAATCTTCATCCACGACATGGTTTTCGCCATCGGATTCGGTTCCTTGTCATCGCTTCCCGAGTTTTCGAGACGCTTATCAACATCAATTTCGATTTTCTTATGCTCCGCCTTGCTGTTTGAAAGAATCTGCTGAAGATTTTCATCCTTGACATACGGCAAAATTTCGTCAATTGAGTCAACCGCAGTTTTTATTCCTGCGGAGCACTCACGCAACAATTTCTGATCATCATTCATTAAAAACACCTCACAGATATTATTACATTTTTATATACTGATATTCATTGACAATTTTTCCGTTTTGTTTTATTATAATCCCCGGAGGGATTAAAAATGATTTTTGCAAACCACGCACACGTTTTTCCTGAAGAAGTCAGACCGGACGGCACGGTTGAAAAGCTCATTGAGCTTATGGATGATTGCGGAATAGACAAAGCAGTCTGCTTTGCCCCGTTTTCGGGTCGTCTTGAAGAAGCAGGATTTGAAACTCCTGCCAACGAATGGCTCGCAAAGGCTATCAAGGGTAACGACAGACTTGTCGGCTTCGGCACGGTTGATTTCAAAAAAAATCTCAGAGACGAGGTTGACCGCATTGCAGAGCTTGGCTTCAAGGGAATCAAGATGCATCCGCCTTATCAGGAATTTATCATTGACGGCGAAGAGGCATTTCAGGTTTATGAAAGAGCGGAGGAGCTTGGACTTTTCATTTCATTCCACGCAGGAATGCACTGGCACAGACTCCGTGACAACAGAGTTATTCTTTTTGACGAGGTTGCATGGAACTTCCCGAAGCTCCGTTTCAGCCTTGAGCATATCGGCGGTTACCATTTCTTTAATGAAGGACTTGCCGTAATGTGCAATAATTCCCGCAAGGGCGATGACTATGTTTTTGCAGGCTGGACAACCATCAGAGACCGCTACGGCATGACAGCATGGTCGCTGACAGATGAGCAGCTTGAAACCGTTATTCTTCAGACCGGCGAAAACAGAAGCATCTTCGGACTTGATTTCCCATATTGCAAAGCAACCGACATCAAGTGGGACATCGAAAGAATAAAGCGTCTCAACATTTCGGAGGAATGCAAGGAAAAAATTCTCGGCGGAACACTTGAAAAGCTTCTGAAATAAGAACAGATATACGATTAAAAAATCAAGAGCATATGAATCTCCTTTTCTGCAACAAGGATGTTCATATGCTCAATTTTTGCCTTATTCTGCGTGACCCATTGCCTGAAGGTCTGCGATAGTGTTCATAACGAAGTCTGCGGCGGCAAGAACCTGCTCTTTATTCGGCTTTTCTGGAAGTCCGAGGTCTTCAAACTTAATCAGCTTTCCGTATCTCACCGTCATTTTGCTTCCTCTTTTCAGCTTGTCTTCGTTATAGAGTGCGGCAGGGAGAATATCGCTTTTCGTCTTCATTGCGATTGTGATTATTCCTCTTTTTGCATCTCCGATTTCACCTGTTTTCGAACGGGTTCCCTCAGGAAAAATTCCGAGAATTCTTCCGCTTTCAAGAACCTTGAATGCATGACGCAGGCTCTTCATATCCGGAGCTCCTCTGTCAACGGGAAAAGCATTGAGATTTTTATATATCCATGCTGACGGATTTTTCTGAAAAATCTCTTTTTTCGCCATAAAATGAATCTGCCTGCCCTTGATTCCAAGACCGACAAGAAGAGGGTCGAAAAACTGAAAATGATTGGCGGCAATAATGAACGGACCGCCTTCGGGAATGTTTTCGGTTCCCGTGTATTTAACCTTGAAGCTTAAATTTCTTGCAAGAATTTCAAGAGGTCTTGCAAGGTCGTAAAGTGCGTGGTCTTTGATTTTTCCGAATTCGAATTCTTTCATTTGCATCTCCTTTTTCTGGAATGATTAATATTACCATAGTACTTTTTTATATGCAACATTTTTAATAAAAATATTGACTTTTTCAACTATATTGGATATTGTTTATTAAGAAAAGAGGTAATTTTATGACTAAAGTTTATTTTGTAAGGCACGCCCAGCCCGTTAACAACTGCTCTGATGATTACATAAAATCGCTGACCGAAACCGGATTTTCAGACACCTCGGTTGTTCTCGAAGCGTTGAAGGATAAAGCAATTGATGTTTTTTATTGCAGTCCGTATAAAAGAAGCCTTGATACAATAAAATCAACAGCCGAATATTACAATGCGGAAATAATCATAGATGAAAGACTGCGTGAAAGAAAGGTCGGCAAGGGCAACAATGACCCCGACAATGTACGCAGAAGATGGGAGGATTTCAGCTTTCACGAGGAAGGCGGAGAATCAATGGGAAGCCTTCAGAAACGCAACATTGAGGCTCTCAATGAAATTCTTGAAGCCAACCGAAACAGGAATATCGTTATCGGCTCTCACGGCTCTGCACTTAGTTCGATTCTGAGCTATTATTATCCCTTCGGAATGGATGATTTTCTGCGGATATTCGGATTTCTTCCCTATGTTATTGAGCTTGATTTCGATGGAACGGAATTTATCTCCAAAAAAGAAATAGTCTGGGTTGACAGAGGTTATGAGAAATCTGACAAGTGATCTTATATTATGCAGAATTTTGAATATTATCATGACAGAGGTGCAGATATGAAAAAAGCATTTTCGGTTATTCTTTCGTTTGTTATCATCATTCTTTCGTTTTCGGCAGTCGGATATGCCGATGACGAAAAGCTGAATTATGTTGTTCTCGGGGATTCAATTGCTCTCGGCTTCGGAATTTATAACAGCGATGAAGCTTGTTACGGAAGAATTGTTGCCAATACGAACGGGTACAATTATTCCAATTACGGAATAAACGGTTGGAGAACAATGGATCTCAAGGAGCAGATTAAGGAAGAAAATGTTAAGAATGACATTATCACCGCCGATATAATCAGTCTTTCAATCGGCGGAAATGATTATCTTCAGCAAAATCTGCCGGTTCTTTTTGTTGATGTTATTTCAAAGAAATTTGAATACATAGATGATATTGAAGAGATTTTCAGAGAGAATTTTTCGCAGATTATTGCAACGATAAAGGAATATAATCCGGATGCAAAAATTCTCGTTCAAACCCTCTATAATCCGAGATTTGACCTTCTTCGAAGCTTTTACGGCGTTGCCGTTGAAAGAATTAACAGAAGCATTTATGCCTATCTTGACGAAAATCCCGATGCCTTTGAAATTGTCAATGTTTATTCGGTGTTTACCGCAGACCATCCCGAATACATTGCGGCTGATTCCGTTCACCCAAGTGCAGAGGGAAATTATAAGCTTGCCGAGCTTGTTCTTGAAAAGCTTGCCGAAATGGAAATAGGAACAGCAACAAATCCCGTTATTCTGATAAAGGGAATTGACCAAATCCCTTATCTGTCAACGGTTGTGAAGTTTTTCAGAGATTTGATTGCCTTTGTATTTGCAGGAGTGAAGAAATGAAAAAAAGCTATGATGTTGTAATCGTCGGGGCATCCTTTGCCGGTTCGTATTTCGCAAGAAGAATGAGCGAAAAAGGATATTCCGTGCTTGTGATTGAAAAATCCTCAAGAGAAAAAATCAGCTCGAATTACGATATTTTTCATCTTACAAGAAAAGAAACGGAGCTTTACGGGCTTCCGCTTCCCGATAAGTATTGCTTCACATATGATAACGCTTCATTCTTCTCGCCTTACGGAAATTACGAAAGACACGGAACGACCGATGAAACAATCGGATTGCACAAGAGCGAATATATTAGACTTCTCAACGATTGGGCAACCGAAATGGGAGCTGAAATTCTTTACGGTGCAAGCTTCATGGAGCTTGAGTATGAGAACTCGAAAATTTCGGGAATAGCCTTTGAATATAACGGCGAATGCGTGACTGTTCGTTGCAGGCTCTGTGCTGATTGCTCAGGTCAGAAGGCGGTTGTACGCCGCAGTCTTCCCGATGATTACGGAATTGAGAAGTTTGAGCTGACCGAAAAAGATGTTTTCTTCGTTAAGCTTCGCTACATAAAATTTGATGAGCCGATTGAAAAATGGCTCACCTCGCATAACTGGCTATTTTATAAAACATGGCTTTCGCCGACTGATGATTCAGCCGATGCAATTTTAGGAACAGGTTCTTGCATCAGCTACGAAATCGGCGATAAGGTTTATGAAACTCTTGTTGAAAATCTTAAGCCTCCACCGTTCAGAACCGTCAAAACGGAATGCGGAACCACTCCGAATCACAGAACAATTTATTCATTTGTTTCAGACGGCTTCATTGCAATGGGCGATGCCGCAAGCCTGACCAGACCGAATAACGGCGAAGGCTGTGCGGCAAATATCGTGCTTGAGGATATAGCAGTTGACATTGCTTCCGAGGCTATGAAGAGCGGTGCATATCCGTCAAGAGAAGCTCTTTGGAAAATCAACAAGGAATATAACACAAAACAGGGAGCAATGTTTGCACTCATGCTTGCAGGCTTAGCAAAGGCTATGCAGCACTCAATCGGAGCGGAGGAATATATGTATAAGCACGATATTTTCTTCACGCAGTCTATTCTCTGCGGAAACGGAAAATCGCTTTCGATAACCCCTGCCGAAATCTTCAATATGCTGAAATACATAGTTGAAGGCGTTATCTCAAATGAGCTTCCCGCAAGGGAGCTCGGCGAAATGCTCGGCGGCGGACTTAAAGGCGTAAGGCTCGGAATTCATTATTTCATGTATCCGAAAACACCTGTAGCATTTGATAAATGGACAAAAAAAGCTGACCGACTTTGGAGAAAAGCGGGTCAGATGTCTGATTTCTTTTTGAATTGAGGATGATGATTATGAAAAAAATAATATCGGTTCTTCTCTGCGTTGGTATTCTTCTCGGAACACTCGGAACAATTGCTCTCGCCTATGAAAAGGAAGAGGTTTCGCAGTATCCCGTTATTCTTATTCCCGGATTCAGCGGAGCATGGCTCATGTGCGGAGACGACCCCGAAACGGCAGAAAATGCATGGGCAGGTGCTGATTTCAGCGGACTTCTCCCCTCTGTTCTTGACCGTATTCTCGAAATCGGAACAGGTCTTGCAATCATGAATTTTGACAATGCACAGATGATAGGTCGGATTGTTGCGGAAGAAGTCGAGAAAAACTGGCCGCTTATGCAGTGCAATCCCGATGGCACAAGCAAACACAATGTCAAGCCTTATTACACCGAGGCGAAGGACACAAATACAAAGATTCTCAAAGAGCGTGGCAAAGAATTCTGCACCTATGAAAGAGAATACAACGAGGTTCTCTGTGGAATAATCGGAGCTGAAAATGTTTATAATTTCGGCGTTGACTGGAGAATGGGCAGTGAATACTGTGCAACCCGTCTCAACGAATATATCAAATCCGTCAAGGAATACAGCGGAAGCGACAAGGTCAATGTTTTTGCCGTCAGCCAGGGTGGGCAGGTTGCTTCAACCTATCTTGCTCTTTACGGCGAAAGCCACGATGTTAACAATATAGTTCTTTCCTCACCGGCAGTCGGCGGCTCTGCACTTGCTTCTGACCTTCTTTCGAGGAAGGTTGAAATTGACGAGCAGACGCTCATGATGCTCATTGAACACGGAATGTATATGGAAGATGATATTGAATGGCTTCTGCGTGCCAACGAGCTTGGATTTCTCGATGATATTTTCAACGCAATGATTCCGAATCTTGCAGATTCAATCGGATATTGGCAGAGCATCTGGGACTTTGTTCCGACACAGTTTTATGAAAAGCTGAAGAATGAATATCTCAACAAGCCCGAAAACGCAAGGATGGTTGAAAGCTCAGACAGATTTCATTATGAAATTCTGCCGACAGTCAAAGAAAAATTTCGTCTTCTTCAGTCCGAGGGAATGAGCATCAACATAATCACAGGCTCGGGCGACAGAATTCTCAGCGGACAGAACTTCAATTCAGATGGAATAATCCCGACATATTCCGCAACAGGAGCAACCTGCTCTCCATTCGGAAAACGCTTTGCAGACGGCTACACTCAGGTTGAAGAATGGGGCGGAAAATATAAGGTTTCGCCCGATATGACAATTGATGCTTCGACCTGCTATCTGCCCGATAACACATGGTTTTCCGACCACAGCTACCATGCATGGAGCTGGTTCAGCGACTGCACGAAGGAGCTTGCTCTCAAGCTTCTTATAACCGATGAAATTAAGGATGTTTATTCCGATTCAAAATATCCGCAGTTCCTTTGGTCTGATAACCTTTCGAAAACGATTTCATTTAACCTCGTTTCATCCGAAAACGGAATTCTGAACGGCGAATGCAACTCAATCAGAGTAAAAAATGTGCTTGAGGAAAGCAATGTTAAAATCACTGCGGTTTATTGCAACGAGCTAAAGCTGAAATTCGATGTCGGCAACGGCGTTGAGCTTGCTCCCGGAGAGAACGCCGAAATTCCGTTCAAGGGCGAAATTCCAAAAGTCTCAAAGCAATGCATTCATATCACAGTATACTATGCGGCAGACACGAAAACTCCCTGCAACTATTCAACAAGAGGATTCACGATTATAAACGGCGAACCCATTGCAGAGTCAAATAAAACAGTTGATGTTGTTGATGCCGGAATTCTCGGAAACAAGCTTCCGATAATGACGGGTATTCTGAAAAAAATCGGTCTTTATGAAGTTGTTTCAATGGGTCTGACGGTTATGTATTGCAGGATTTTAAACACATTCTCTCGGAGCTTTTAAGTTCCCGAATGCCGAGTGCTTAGCCGCTCTTTATTCGGCTTTTCGGGAAGTCAGAGGTCCTCGAGCTTTGTCACCTTTTCGTATCTCACCGTCATTTCGCTTGCTTCGCCGGCAAGTGTTGCGATATCCACAGCAGTAAAAATTAATATGGATTATTATTCTTATTACAGCAGAAAATTTTGACGGCAAGATCTACAACAGTAGAAATTA
>DCII01000001.1:3789-26034 GCA_002315935.1 Ruminococcaceae bacterium UBA1730 | reverse complement strand
CCTCTAGCGTGACAGGCTAGCGTTCTAACCAACTGAACTACCGGGCCATTGGTGGGAACAACAGGGCTCGAACCTGTGACCCTCTGCTTGTAAGGCAGATGCTCTCCCAGCTGAGCTATGCTCCCAAACCGTTGCCGTTCTCTCAAGCGGCGTAGCCTATAATACACTACTTTTTTCAAAATGTCAATAGTTTTTTTAAACTTTTTTAAAAAAAATTTCAATTTTCATTTTTAGAAATTTATCTTCCGAAAATAAGATTGCTGATTTTTGATTTTTCCAACAATTTTGCAAAGAGCAGGCAAACAATTCCGACAGAAACAGCAATCAACGGAGTAATAATCCAATTGAATAATAGCATATTTCCGGAGAGAACATTTACTCCGCTATTAAAATCTTCAATTATCTTTGAGTATATATTATTGAGCCAAAACTCTAAAATTATTTTTTGTAAAATATATACCTGAAGTGACTTTTCACCTAACTTATAAATGAGAGATTTTTTTGAAATATTTGAATATTTCTTAACAATGGTTACCACAATTTTCGCAATAGTAATGGTGAAAACACTTCCGACAAATCCGATTGCCCATCTGTAAACATCAAGATAAAACAATTTAAATTCACTCAATCTGAATATATGCATACCCGACGTATAGATATAGTGATCCTTCTTAAAAAACAGCAGCATTACCGGAAACAACGGAATGGACAAATATTTGATTTTTAATAGAAATGTTTTTACTCTTCCCTCCGGTATTTCTGCAAACCAGAACCCTAAAATAAAAAAGGGAAACATATATACATTAAATGTACTGCAAGGTAGAATGCAAATTATTCCTAATCCGGCAAAAAGTAAAAGGAATTTCAATAAAAATTTGTCAGTAACTTTATAGATAATGCTTACAGCCACAGAGCAAGCTAATGTGCTCCATAAAAACCAATATGTATTTGTTTTTGAAAAAGCATTGTTAACCAAATCAAACAGAGAACCGATTTCGAATTTTAGCATTTCCATAGCAACCGAGGTTAAAAGAATATAAAGGATTGTTCCGAAAATAATCGGTTGAAGCAAATTCTGCGCTTTATGAACTAAAATTTCTTTCAGATTTCTTTTTTGCAAAGAAAAATAAAACAAGTAACCGCTTATCAACATAAGAAGTGGCATATGAAAACTGTATATAGCCTTAAACACTGTATTTTCAAAGAAATCAAAATCTCCTGTTGAAAAATACTGTATTGCGTGTCCCCACAGCACCAGAAAAATCGCCAATCCGCGAAGAATATTTATAAAATCTCTTTTTTCTTCTCTGTTCATATATTTTCCTCAACATTCTTTTAATCCGAGCATTGCAGTTTACTTATAGATAACCTCTTTTATATTGCTTTCGCCCTTTGTCAGGTCAAATTCAATTGCTTTGATTTCTCCGTTAATTTCAAGCTCGATTCTGATATTTGTGCCGTCCGTAAATTCGGCAGAAATAACTTTTGCATCTGATTTTGCAAAAGTCTTTTTCAGAATTTCAACATCCTCCGCAGTATATTCCTCCGCATTATCCGAAACGAAGAGAACATCGCCGAAAATATGGTTGATACCTGCAAGAACAAGCTTCTGCTTCATGGTAAAATCAAGATTTGAATATCTGAGGAAGAAAACATCAGGGTCGTTGCAGAATGCTCTTCCGCTCAGATGGCGGCGAAAAATTGCATTTGTGATTGAATTCTGTGCCGAAGGAACCTCGGTGTTGACATGAAGAGCATTATAGAATTTTCCCGTATACTTCAAATCAACATCGCATCCGATACGGCAGGCATCAACATAGCCGAAAGCCGCTCCGAGAGGAACGCCGCAGCCGAGAATGAATTTTTCTCCGCAGCATTCACGCAGGAATTCCATTGCTTCGCACATGATAGTACCTCTTGATTTGCCGTTTCTCGGGTACATACACTGGCTGTAAAGGAAATCAAGCTTAACCATATCATATCCCCACTCATTGAGGATAACATCAAAGAAATGCTTAATATAAGCCCTTGCTTCGGGATGATACATATCCATAGTATATGCACCGCCCCATGCAACGACGCCGAGAATGGGCAGACCGTATTTATCACGGAGAATCCAATCTGGATGCTCTTTATACATTCTTGATGTTCTCTGAAGACTGAAGGGAGCCAGCCATATGCCTGCCATATAGCCTTTTTCGTGGATTGAATCGGCAACATATTTCATTCCCTTGGGGAACTTTGCAGGATTCGGGTCAAGCCAGTCGCCGACAAAGGTTTCATATCCGTCATCAATCTGGAAAATTGAAACAGATTCTTTTGCAACATCAAGAGCATTGAGGTCACGGATGATAATTTTTTCATCAATCTTCTGGAAATAATTATACCATGAGGTGTAACCCGACATATGGTCAAGGCGGGGCTTTGAAAGCTTCATTGCCTCGAAATACTTATCAAAAACTTCATCATATGTACCGTTGAATTTAACAACATCAAAAAGCTCATAGCTTTCGCCTTCGTTAAGGATAACACCCTCAACATCCTTGTTGAGCGTGACCGTGTTCTTATTCATATCGGCATAGATAACCGTAAAGCCCTGTCTTTCGGAAAGAGAACCGATGAAGAAAACCTTGTCGCCGTTTCTTATATAGGTATAGCAATGGCTGAAAAATTCGCCGCTCTTTTTCGGGAACTTAACGAATCTCACATCGCCCGAAATGCCTGCAAGCTTTTTCAGCTTTTTGGTTGCGGCAATGGGAGTCATATCAACCATTGCATCAAGGCGTGAATATTCTCTTGAGGTCGTCCATGCCTGATAACCGTTTCCGAAGAATTTATCGCCTGATTCGAAAAGATAATCATAGAGAATATCAACTTTATCAAGCTCAATCCTTGACCTTGCAATGATTTTTGCCTTTATGCTGTTTTCCGTTTCTTCGTATTCGATAACATAGTGAGCATTGCTTTTTGCAGGGATGGAAAGCTTATCGCCGTAGCTTGAATATGAAACTCTGAATCCGATATTTTTCATGGAATAACCTCCGCAGAAATTTATAGAAATATTACTCATAAAAAGATTTTAAAAATCAAGAGTGGCAAGTGGTTAATGAATTGTTGCTCCCGTATTTCTTTGTGCATATCTTTACTCATGTTCATCTCTTGATAACATTACTTCTTATTGATTCTGCCTATGTAGCTGAATGCCTCAAACACCGCAATAACCGAAACAAAAGCACAGGAAATAATGAGCGACCATCTGAGGTCAACATATCCGAAATGGAAGTTATCAAGAGTTGCTTCAAGTGCTACGAGATAAATAACGGCCTCTGCACTGAGGAACGAAAAGATATGAAGCCCCTTGATTGTTTTTGAGCTTATCAACGCAACCGCCGCCGCAAAGAGAGCCGCCGTAAGCACAAACATCGGAAGAAAGGCCTGATAGAGCCATGTTGCAATTCCGATTTTCTGAATGATAAAGAAAACATATCCGATAATCGACATAAAGCAGATTATCGCAGTTACGGGTGCAGGAGTAATTTTCAAAGCAGGAAGAACCGTGCAGACCCAGATAACAAGCATTGCACCTACAACATAGCCTGCCCATGATGCCTTATCAAATGAAAGGTCAATCGCCACACTCAGAGTTGCGGGAAAAACAAGCAAAGCCGTGAAGATAGCGGCAAAGCTCTTTGACTTCTTACTCGGTTCGTTGAAAAACTTTTTCTTTTCGGCAGGAGCCGAAGAAGCTGTTGCATGGCAATTCGGGCAAGCCGAAGCACCATCGGGAATTTCAGTTCCGCAATGTGAACAATACATAATCATACCATCTGTCCGATAATCACGAACAGTCCTTTCATTGGAATTTTATTCTGTGATAAGAACATTATAGTTGATTTTTCGATAAAATCAATACCATTTAATAAATTGACAAATTATTAATAGTGTTGTAATATATATTGGTTAAATTACAAATAAGCGTTTATCGCAGAAAAAGGATGATTAAACATGGCAATATTCAAACCCTTCAGAGCGGTCAGACCTCTTGATGAATTCGCATCGCAGGTTGCCGCCCTCCCGTATGATGTTATGAACAGCAAGGAAGCCGCCGAAATGGTTAAAGGTAAACCGTATTCATTTCTTCATGTTGACAAAGCGGAAATAGATTTGCCTGAGGGAACGGATTTATATTCCGAAACCGTTTACCTCAAAGCAAAAGAAAACCTTGAAAAGCTCGAAAAAGACGGAATCTGCAAGCAGGATGAGGAATGCAGATTCTATATCTACCGTCAGGTTATGAACGGCAGAGCACAGACGGGACTTGTTGGCTGTGTTTCGATTGACGACTATATAAACAATATTATCAAGAAGCATGAGCTGACCAGAGCAGACAAGGAAGCTGACCGCATAAATCATGTTGATTACTGCGATGCAAACACGGGACCTATCTTCCTTGCATACCGCCCCAACAGTCGCATTGCAACGCTCATTTCCGACTGGCAAAAAAACAATGCACCTGTTTACGACTTCGTTACCGATGACGGAATAGGCAACACCGTATGGGTAATTGATGATGAAAATGTAACAAAAGAAATTTCGTCACTTTTCGGCGGTGTTGACTATCTTTACATTGCCGACGGTCACCACAGAGCCGCATCTGCGGTCAGAGTCGGTTTGAAACGCCGTGAAGCAAATCCCGATTTCAGTGGAAATGAGGAGTTCAATTTCTTCCTTGCCGTTCTTTTCTCATGTGACGAGCTTGAAATAATGGATTACAACAGAGTTATCAAAGACCTCAACGGTTATTCTGCCGAGGAATTCATGAAAAAGGTTTCCGAAAAATTTGATATTGAGCTTTACGGAAACAATGCCTATAAGCCCGAAAAGCTTCATTCCTTCGGAATGCTTCTCGGCGGAAAATGGTACACTCTTTCCGCAAAAGAGGGCTCGTTCAATGCAGATGACCCCGTTGAAGCTCTTGATGTTTCAATTCTTCAGAATAATCTCATTTCCCCCATTCTCGGCATTGATGACCCGAGAACAGATAAAAGAATTGATTTTGTCGGCGGCATAAGAGGCCTTTCGGAGCTTGAACGCAGAGCATCAGATGATATGTGCCTTGCATTTTCGATGTATCCTACCTCTCTTGAAGAGCTTATGGCAATTGCCGATGCAGGTAAAATCATGCCCCCGAAATCCACATGGTTCGAGCCGAAGCTTCTGAGCGGTTTATTCATTCATAAGCTTTCGTAACGCAGGAGAATGGAAATGAATAAAAAGAAAAAAATAACAACTGCCGCAATTGCAGTTGTTCTTGTTGCAGTCGGCATAATACTGTTTTTTGTTTTCGGCAAAAATCCCGAAAAGAAAGAAAATATCAGCATCGAAGCAACAAAAAGCGACTTCTCACTTTCCGAAAGTCTTATAGCAATTCTTTCCTCCGATGCTCAGAGATACCGTTCAACAATCACCGATGCCTACGGAATAAGCGATAAAAAAGCTTCTGACTTCTATGAAGCTCCCGAAAATTGGCTTGCCTTTGATATTACGATGGAGATTGTCAACACCGGTGACACGGAAATCAGCATCGTCGGCTTCGATGTGTCCGGAAACGGCAAAAATGATATGTATTTCAACAAGGGTATAGGCGGAGAGCTTTCTCTCGCTCCGGGAGCATCATACCCCATCAGTGAAAGCATTCTCTGCGAAAACGGTGACCTTTCCCTTGAGGAAGCGAAGGCACTCGCAGACAAAATTTCAATCAATCTGATATACAGCAAAAAGCCTGTCGAGAATGAAGACGGCTCGCAGAGCATCGAAAAGCAGTATTCAGTCAAAGTTCAGTAAAGGAAGCATAATCAGATGAATTTCTTTTCCCGTTCAAAAGCACCTGCCGGCCCTCCCGAATTCATTATTGCCTGCCTCGGAAACCCCGGAAAACAATATGAAACAACAAGGCATAACGCAGGTTTTCTGTTTGCGGAGCTGATTGCCGACAAACAGGATGTTAAAATAAACAACATTCAGTTCAAGGCCGTAACGGGCAAAATTGAGCTGGCAGGTCATAAATGCCTTCTCATGAAGCCGCAGACCTTCATGAATAACAGCGGCGAAGCCGTCAGAGCCGCCGCATCATTCTATAAAATTCCACCTGAAAAGATTATCGTTGTTTTCGATGATATTTCCCTGCCCTGTGGAAAGCTTCGCATAAGGCGTAAGGGAAGTGACGGCGGTCACAACGGAATAAAAAGCATTATCTATCATCTCAGTTCGGATAATTTTCCGAGGGTGAAGCTCGGCGTCGGTCAGAAGCTCCACCCCGAAATGGATCTTGCCGATTGGGTTCTCTCGTCTTTTTCAAAGAATGACCTCGTTGAGCTGCGAAAAGCCGCCGATGAGGCCTGCGATGCGGTTGAATTAATTGTTTCCGGAGAAATCGACAAAGCCATGAACGCCCATAACAGTTGATTACATCATTGAAGTAATGCCATCAAGCATATTCTCCACCTTTTTGGCACACCTTGTTGCAGTTTTCTTGCAGGCCTTCATTCCGCTTTTTGTCATGAGCTTCGAGCCTGCCGCAGTTGCGGCAACGCCCACCGCAAGACCGATTCCCATTCCCGTGGCAATTGCAGAAGTTTTTGAAGAAGTAAACATTTAATCACCCCCATTAATGATTTCATTATTATTCTGTCCTGCCAAACCCGAATAATGTAAGGAAGTAATAAAATGGCTGTTTTAAACATAGTTCTTGTTGAACCGCAGATTCCACAGAACACGGGCAATATCGCCCGTACCTGTGCCGCAACAGGTTCAAGGCTTCACATCATAGAGCCGATGGGCTTTAAAATTGATGATGCAAAGCTCAAGCGTGCAGGTCTTGATTACTGGCATCTGCTTGATATTACATATTATAAAAACCTTGATGATTTCTTTGAGCGAAATCCGAATGGGAATTATTATTATTTTTCAACGAAGGCTCTCAACATCTATTCGGATGTTGAATATCCTGACAACTGTTACCTTTTCTTCGGAAAGGAAACCGCAGGTCTGCCCGAGGAGCTTCTTCATGATAACCCCGAAAGCTGTGTACGCCTTCCGATGCTCAATGACAGCTCCGCAAGAAGTCTTAATCTTTCCAACACGGTTGCTATCGGAGTTTATGAAGTGCTTCGCCAGTGGAATTTTCCCGATTTGCTTCTCAAGGGTAAGCTCACAAAATTTAATTGGAACGAAAAATAAACAGTTGAAAAGCTTTGTTATTTATGTTACAATGATTTAACACTGATACGGAGGACAATAAAATGAAAAAATCCATTGTTGCCGCAATTATGACCTTTGTGCTTATTGCAGCCATATTCACGGGCTGTTCAAGAATACCCAAGGAGGCCGCCACTGAAACAAGAGAAAATCAGTCCTTTGTTAATCCGGATGGTGCAACTGTCACCGCTCAGGATATTCAGGATAAGAGCAAAACGCTTGTTAAGCACATCAAAACAGTTGACAATATTGAGCTTGTTGAGAAAAGCTATTATGTTTTCGGCAAGAATGCCGCTGAAATGACCTTCAAAAAAATCAGCTATGACGGCGTTCAGGTCAATGTTTCAGGCTTTGTTGATGTTAAAATGATTGCCATCGGCAAGCGTTCGGATGATATGAAAATCGGTTACACAGCTTTTGATGCAGAGGGTAACGAGGTTCTCCAGAGCTATATTTACATCAAGCTCAAGGGTGTCAAGAGAAATGAAGTTGTTGAAAACCGCCGCTTCTATTTCCCGACCGATGCCGTCAGAGTCGAATTCTACGACTATAAAGATATTGTTTAAAAAAACATGGGCTGTCGCAAATTGAGAAAATCAAACTGCGACAGTCCTTTTAAAATGTGAAATTAACAGAAAAAGAAAAAGCCGACCGAAGGTCACTTTCTGTGATCCTCTTTGAGTTTTTTCCGAAAGGATGAAATATATGTCCGCTCCGCTTGCAGACAGATTACGCCCACAAAGAATTGAAGATATGGTCGGTCAGCCCCATCTTCTCGGCGAAGGAAAACCTCTGATAAATATCATCAGGTCGGGTCAGCTCCCCAATATGATATTCTATGGACCTCCCGGGATAGGTAAAACCACCCTTGCAGGTATCATCGCAAAATCAACTGACAGATACCTCGTCAAGCTCAACGGAACAACCGCCGGCACGGCAGACATCAAGGATGTTGTTGCACGGCTTGATTCTTTTCAGGCACAAAACGGAATTCTGCTCTATCTTGACGAAATTCAGTATTTCAACAAAAAGCAACAGCAGGTGCTTCTTGAATACATTGAGAGCGGAGCCATCACGCTGATTGCATCCACAACCGAAAATCCTTATTTCTATGTTTACAGTGCAATTTTAAGCCGCTCAACGGTTTTCGAATTCAAGAGCATCAGTCCTGCGGAGATTGAGAAAGCCGTCAGACGGGCGTTCATATTCATGGAAAACGAACGCAATGAAAAATTTGAGATTGAAGACGGAGTTTTTTCTCATATCTCGACTGCAAGTGCCGGCGATGTGAGAAAGGCACTCAACATCGTTGAATTATGCGTTCTTTCGTCTCCCGAAGAAAACGGGACAAGAAAAATTTCTCTCGAAAGTGCGAAACAGCTCACGCAGAAAAGTGCAATGAGATACGACAAGGACTCAGACGAGCATTATGACATTATTTCCGCATATCAGAAGTCAATGCGTGGTTCAGACCCCGATGCGGCAGTTCATTACCTCGGCAGACTTCTCGAAGCAGGTGACCTTCCATCAGCGTGCAGAAGGCTTCTTGTCTGTGCCTGCGAGGATGTAGGTCTTGCCTATCCCCAGATTATCCCGATTGTCAAGGCGGCGGTTGATTCTGCACTGATGCTCGGTCTGCCCGAAGCGAGAATTCCGCTTGCCGATGCCGTTATTCTTGTGTGCAACAGTCCGAAATCGAATTCCGCATATAATGCAATAAATTCTGCTATGGGTGATATTAAAGCGGGCAAAACAGGTCCTATTCCCCGCCAGCTTCAGAATAAGCATTTTGACGGCGATGATAATCAGAATAAAGGACAGTTTTATAAATACGCTCATGATTTTCCGAATCACTGGGTTAATCAGCAGTATCTTCCCGATGCACTGAAAAACAGAAAATACTACGAATTCGGCGACAATAAAAATGAGCGTGCCGCTCAGGAATATTGGTTAAAAATTAAGAAATAAATTTATCCCGGTTGAGTGAAAATTCAACCGGGATAGATTTTCAACCATTTCAGGCTGATTTTATTCAATCAGCAATAGTGACGGGGACGGGGACCCTGATGGCAATCATGACCGTGACGGTGTTCGTGACGATAATCTTCAAATTCGGGGCGGCGACCGCATCTCTGAGGTTCGGGTCTTGCATTACTTTCATTTGATTCCGCAAGAGCCGATGCTGTTGCTCCGATTGCCGCACCCGCTACAACTGCGGCACCGATTGCTACCGTTGCACCTATTACAAGTGTTGCTCCGAGAATTTCGCCGTAGCCGCCGTTAACCTGTTCAAGCTCTTCCATGCTCATTTCCTGATTGTTCTCCATAACCATATTTTCCTTTTTCATTGTGATAATCTCCTTTATGTTTCATTTTTGATTTTTTATTTCGAAGCTCTTTCGCTCCTTACATCAAGGTATACACATGAAAAGGAAAAGTGTTACAGATAATTTGAATTTTTTTGAAAAATTGTTAAAGGGTGCAGATTTCTCCGCACCCTTTATATACTTCATATCTGTTTTTAGGAAACGCTGAATAAATGCGTTTCCTTTATTATTCGTCGTCAGCCGAAACCTTTGCTTCTTCAATAACCTTCTGAGCAACATTTTCGGGAGCAACTTCATAATGAGTGAATTCAAATGTGAAATAGCCTCTGCCAATCGTTGTTGAACGGAGAACCGTTGTGAAATCACCGATTTCGCCCATGGGAACATCAAAAATGAGCTCCTGAAGCTTATGGTCATCCTCTGCGGTATCCTGACCGACGGGACGGCCTCTTCTCTTGATGATGTCGCTCGTAATATCGCCGATATTTTCGCTGGGAAGATAAACCTTAAGAGTTCCGTAAGGCTCAAGAATCTTTGCCTTGCCTTCTTCCATACCCTTCTTGAAAGCAATTCTTGCGGCAGTCTGGAACGCCATATCGTTCGAGTCAACGGGATGTGATGAACCATCATAAAGAACAGCTCTGATACCAACTACCTTACAGCCTGCAAGGGGACCCTTTTCAATCGCAAGGCGAAGACCTTTTTCAACCGAGGGAATGAAGTTCTTGGGAACTGCACCGCCGACAACCTCTTCCGCAAATTCAAATCCGTCACCCTCAAGAGGCTCAAAGCGAATCCATACATCGCCGAACTGACCACTGCCGCCGGACTGCTTCTTATGACGACCCTGAACGGAAACAGTCTTGCCGATTGTCTCTCTGTAAGCAACCTTGGGATTTGAAAGCTCATATTCAACGGTAAGCTTTGAAAGAGCGGCGGCAAGGTGCTGATCACCGAGGCCTGAAATAACCTGCTCATGAGTTTCTTTATTGTGAACAAATGTGATTGTGGGATCTTCTGCAACAAGCTTATTAACCTGCTGAGCAATCTTATCCTCTTCACCGTTCTTCTTTGCTCTGATAGCCTTTGAGAAGCAGGGAGCAGGATAAACGGTGCGTTCAAGCTCGATATCGACCTTCGAAGAACAGAGCGTATCACCGGTCCTGAAGTTTTCGAGCTTCGTAACAACGCCGATGTCACCCGCAACAATTGCGGCAGCTTCTTCCTTATCCTTCGTTGCACCCTTTACGAAATACATTTTGCCCATCTTTTCGCTCTTTTCGGACCTGCTGTTATAAGCAGGAACATCAGCGGTGAGCTTGCCTGAAACAACCTTGAAGAATGACCATCCGCCGTAACCGTCATCAACTGTCTTAAAGCAGATAGCCGCAACCGAACCGCCCTCGTCACACTTGATGTCACCTTCGCCTGCGTATGAAGCCGCATCGGGAGCAACGGCAACAAGTCCGTTGAGAAGAAGGTCAACAGCATCTGTTGTGTAACCTGCACAAGCATATACGGGATAAATGTCTCCGCTTGCAACGCCTGCCTTAAGACCACGGGCAAGCTCTTCAGCGGTAAGCTCTTCTTCCATGAAGAATTTTTCCATAAGCTCCTCATCAGCGGAGGCAACAGCCTCTGTGAAAGCAGCCTTTATTTCAGCAGTCTTTTCATCTGTGGGGAAAGCAATTTCCGTTGCCTTGCCAGCATTATATGAATATGCTTTTCCGCTGAGGAAATCAGCATAGCCGACAACCTTTTCGCCCTCAATAACAGGGATAACAACAGGGCATACAGCAGGACCGTATTCATCAACAAGAGCATTAAGAGTTTTGCCGAATCCGGCATTATCATCGCAACGGCTGATGGCAAAAATCTTTGCAATATTTCTCTTTGAAGCGGCTTTGAAAGCCTTTTCAGTGCCGACATCAACGCCGGAGCCTGCTCCGAGAACAATAAGAACCGATTCAGCGGCACGGATGCCTTCGCTCAGTCCACCTGCAAAGTCAAAAAGACCCGGAGTGTCAATTATATTAACTTTTGTATTATTCCATTCAAGATAAGCAACTGAAGAAGTGAGAGTATTTTTGCGCTTTTTTTCTTCTGCACTGTAATCAAGAATTGAGTTGCCGTCTGCTACTCTGCCGAGTCTGTCTGTTGCTTTTGCAAGAAAAAGCATAGCTTCAGCAAGGGTTGTTTTGCCTTTGCCGCTGTGACCGGCAATTGCGATATTTCTGATGTCTTTTGCATTATAGGCTTTCAAAAAAACTTCCTCCTTAGGTTAACCCCTTAACGGGAATAATTATTTATTCAATACTTCCGTATTGAGCTGATTATATCACAAAGGATTTTGTATTTCAATGATTTTTTGGTGATTTCCAATAAAAAATACGGATTTTTTTGAAATTTTAGTGCAGACCGCCCAAATATCGTCAATTTATATAATTGAATGAATTGTTTTTAGTACATTCTAAACAATCAATTTTTTACCTTGGAAGGTTTATCTGTTTTTTCTTTCGGCGTTTCCACTGATTTTTCAGCTTTTTCGTCACCCCAAAGATGAATTATTCCTTCAGAATTAAGTGCTTTGACCAGGACGAATGTTACGGGAACAATAATAATTCCTATTGCTCCGAAGGTCTGGAGACCGATATACATACCGGCAAGGGTAACAAGCGGAGGAACGCCTACATTCATTGCAACGAGCCTCGGCTCCATAATCTGACGGACTATTGTGATTACCATATAGAGAACGAAAAGACCGACTGCAAGAGAAGTATTTCCAATAATGAAATTATAGATAATCCACGGAATCATAACTGCACCTGTTCCGAAAACGGGCAGAATGTCAAGCACGGCGGTTCCCATGGAGATGGCAAGTATATATCCCCCGTCATAAATGCCGATAACCTTTAGAATGTTGAGCCCTATGCAGATTTCACTGAATGTAATGAACATAATCATAATATATGATTTGAGCATCTTTCCGAGAATATCCGCCAACAGGTCTTTCGTTTTCTTAATCTTGTCGGCACGCTCCCTTGAGAGCATTTTATACATTATTTCAACATATTTATCATAGTCGCAGGTGATGAAAAAGCTTGCGATTACGCTTATGAGAACGGCTATGAGAACTGACGGAATCTGCTTTGCGGTTGAAAGAATTCCGCCGAGAGGAGTTGCAAGCATTGAAATATCAAACGAACTTTTTGATGATGCTTCTGCGGCAAGAGCAGATTCTTCGGCGGCAGTTTCAAGAAGAATCTTATCCGCAAATTCGCTTATTGCGGCTTTGGCGGTCTTTTCAAGTCCGTCCGGAAGAAAAGCAACTCTCTCAAGAAGCCAACCTTCAACAGATTTGACAAGTGACGGAAGGTCGCTCACCCGTCTGACGATATATTCGCCGAAGCCTCTGAATTCAACAACAATTCTGTAACCTACAAGCACAAGAACGGAAATCAGCAACGCAATTATCAGCAAAACCGCAATTGCCGCAACTATTCCCTTTTTGATTTTTGTTTTCTTCGAAACAAACCTGACAGGCTTCTGCAATGCAATTGCAATAACTACTGCAATAACAAACGGTGCCAAGGTCCAGAATGCATATTTAATAATAATGTAATAAAGTGCAATAATACCGATAAAATATATGCAGTTTATCAGCGTATCTTTCCTCTTTTTCACGACATTCAAAAGACTTACCTCCGAAAAATATTCTTATAAAATGGTATAATAACATAATTATTGTATACTCATTTGCCGAAAAACGCAATAATTGTATAAAAAATTAACAAAAATTTATATTTTTTTAAAATAACTCTTTATTATTGCACTTTCTTGTGATATTATTAGACAATATATTTAAGGAAACGCTGAATAAATGGTGTGAGGAGCAAAAAAAATGCAGATTGCAATTATGGGCTACGGCGTTGTCGGCTCAGGCGTTGCGGCGCTCATTGAGAAAAACAACAAAAGCATCGCCAGAAACAGTCTTCAGCCCGAAATGAAAATCAAATATATTCTCGATCTCCGTTCTTTTCCCGATGACCCCTTCGGTCATCTTGTAATCTCCGATTTTTCGCAGATTGCCAATGATGACGAGGTTTCGATAGTTGTTGAAACAATGGGCGGAGTTCATCCCGCATATGAATTCGTTCTTGAATGTCTCAAAAAAGGAAAAAGCGTTGTCACATCAAATAAAGAGCTTGTTGCAGTCAAGGGCTGTGAGCTTCTTAAGGTTGCAGAAGAAAACAACGCAAACTTTCTTTTCGAAGCCAGTGTCGGCGGCGGAATACCCATAATAAGACCGATTCATCAGTGCCTTGCCGCCAACGAAATCGAAGAGGTTGCAGGCATTCTCAATGGCACAACTAACTTCATTCTGACTAAAATGATTAATGAGAGCATGACCTTTGAAGATGCTCTTCTTCTTGCTCAACAGAACGGCTACGCAGAGCGTGACCCGTCGGCAGATATTGACGGCATTGACGCTTGCAGAAAAATCTGCATTCTTGCCGCTCTCTGCTTCGGAAAGCACGTTTATCCCGAATCAGTTCATACCGAGGGAATAAGAAAAATTGCTCTTGCCGATGTTGAATATGCTCTTTCATGGGGAGGAGCAATCAAGCTCATTGCCCGTGCAAAGAAGCTTGAAAGCGGTAAAATTACTCTTTCCGTTTCGCCTGCATTCGTTCAGAAAAGCTGTCTTCTTGCTTCAACCGATGATGTTTTCAATGCAGTTCTCGTCAGAGGAAACGCAGTAGGCGATGTTATTTTCTACGGCAGAGGAGCAGGAAAGTTCCCGACGGCAAGTGCAGTTGTTGCCGATGTTATTGATTGTGCAAAACACATTGATAAGAGAAAGGTGTTCGGCTGGGAGGACGGCAACGCAGACTTTGTTGCCGATTATCTTGACAACGAAACCGCTTTCTATATCAGACTTATCACTTCAGATAAATCAAAAACAATCGCTTCTCTTACCGAGACTTTCGGAGAATTCGATGTTCTTAACCGTTCGGATGCCCCCGAAAATGAAGTTGCAATTGCAACAAAGGCTGTCCGTGAGGGTGACCTTGAAGGCAAGCTCGCTTCTGTTTTTGCAGATGAAATCGCTTCGGTAATCAGAATCACAGATTATTGATCCCCACAAGGAGGTATAATATGTCACTTATAGTTCAGAAATTCGGCGGAAGCTCCGTTGCAAACGCCGAAAGAGTTATGAATGTTGCCCGAATCGTCACAGATACTTATAAGAACGGCAACGATGTTGTTGTTGTTGTTTCCGCTCAGGGCGACACAACAGACGACCTTATCGACAAGGCAAACGAAATCAATCCCAGGGCTTCAAAGAGAGAAATGGATATGCTTCTCTCCGCAGGCGAACAGATTTCAATTTCGCTTCTTGCAATGGCAATTGAAAAGCTCGGTTATCCCGTTTGCTCTCTTCTCGGCTGGCAGGCAGGCTTCGCAACCAATTCTTCCTACGGCAGTGCAAGAATCAAAAAAGTCACCGCAGATCGCATCAAGGAAGAAATCGAGAAGAAAAGAATCGTTGTTGTTGCAGGCTTCCAGGGTCTGAATAAATACGGCGATATAACAACTCTCGGCAGAGGCGGTTCAGACACAAGTGCAGTTGCAATTGCCGCTTCTCTTCATGCAGACCGCTGTCAGATTTACACCGATGTTGAAGGTGTTTACACTGCTGACCCCCGCAAAATCAAGGGAGCAAAGAAGCTCAGCGAAATCACCTATGATGAAATGCTTGAGCTTGCAACTCTCGGTGCACAGGTTCTCAACAACCGTTCGGTTGAAATGGCAAAAAAATATAATGTTACCATTGAAGTGCTTTCAAGCCTTGCAAAAGCAAGCGGCACTATTGTTAAGGAGGTTACAAACGTGGAAAAGATGCTTGTCAGAGGCGTTACAAAGGATTCGGATGTTGCAAGAATATCAATTATCGGCGTGCCCAATGTGCCCGGTATTGCATATAAGATTTTCGGCAAGCTTGCCGCAAAGAACATCAATATCGACATTATTCTTCAGTCAGTCGGCAGAGGAAACACAAAGGATATTGCCTTCACAACTTCGAAGGCAAATTCCGAAACCGCAATCGAGGTTCTCAAATCTCTTGAGCTTCTTGCAGGTCTCGAAATAATCTGCGACACCTCCGTTTCGAAGATTTCTGTTGTCGGTGCAGGAATGGAATCTCATCCCGGCGTTGCCGCAAAGATGTTTGAAGCTCTCTTTGAAAATGACATCAACATTCAGATGATTTCAACAAGCGAAATCAAGATTTCAGTTCTTATCGACATCAACGATGCAGACAAGGCTGTTGCCGCCGTTCACGAAGCATTCATCCCCGAGCTTACCGACTGATTAGCCCGTGACTACGGTCAACAAATAATAAAAAAGACAGGTGGCTGAAAATAGTCACCTGTTATTTTTTCTTTGTCTTAAACTATTTGTCAACGCTCCGATTCCCATTCCGAGAAATGCAATCATCATTCCTATAAGACCGAACTGTACAGGTTTTTGGTTTATTTCATGTAGTCGGTTATAGATTCAACTTCTTTTTGACGAGTATATACCCTCGGAACTCTCTTGTTGATTCCACAGATGATTTCATAGTTGATTGTGCCCGTTGCCTTCGCTATTGAATCAACTGAAATCGGGCTTTCCGGGTCATCGTCAAAAACAACAACCGAATCGCCTTCACGGATGTCCTCAAGCTGAGAAACATTCAGCATACACTGGTCCATGCAGATTTTGCCGACAACCGGAACGAGCTGACCACCGATTTTCATCTGCATTCTGCCCGAAAGAGACCTCGGCAAACCGTCAGCATAGCCGATTGGAACGGTTGCAATTTTAACCTCATTTTCGCTTATGTATGTTCCGCCGTAGCTGATCGGAGTTTCGGCAGGAATATCCTTAACCATTGAAACAACGGTTTTCATCTTCATTGCAGGCTTGAGATTCATTTTGCCGGTGAGCATATCAGACGGCATAAGTCCATAGAGAATAACTCCCGGTCTGACAAGGTCAAGATGCATTTCCGGATAAATAATCGTTGCCGCCGAATTACAGCAATGATGAAACGGAATTTTAACTCCCTCGAATTCAAGGCAACCGATAATCGTTTTGAAAAGGTCATACTGAAGCCTTGTGAAAAGCTCGCCGTCCTCTTCATCGGCAGATGCAAAATGGGTAAAAATACCCTCCGCATATAGTCCCTCCAGCTTGCATACCGAAGCGATTTCCTCAACGGATTTCGCATCACGAACGCTGTCATGATAAACAAATCCGAGACGGCTCATGCCCGTGTCAACCTTAATATGAACGCTGACTTGAACTCCGCTTTCAACAGCCTTCTTCGAAAGTCTCTTTGCATATTCGGAATCAATGAGTGCCTGCGAAATGTTGTTGATTGCAAGCGTTTCGGCATATTCGGGCGGAGTATATCCGAGAATGAGGATTGAGCATTCATCATTGACGGAACGCACCTGCATTGCTTCTTCAAGGTTCGAAACGGCAAACCACCTGCAACCGTTTGCAGAGAATTCCTTAACAACATTTTCAACCCCGTGGCCGTAAGCATCCGCCTTAACAACGGCAATAATGTCCGTGCCCGGAGTGAGCGAATCTTTAATAGTATTATAGTTATGCTTGAGAGCATCGAGGCTGACCTCAACCCATGTTCTTCTGAAATATTTTTTCATTGCGATGTTCCTTTATGTAAGGATATTTTGTAATATTATATATCTATTCATAAAAAGTGTCAATATTCAATATAATTTAAAAACGTCAATATCATTTAAAGACATGGCTGTCGCAAATTGAGTAAATCAATCTGCGGCAGCCCCTTGAATCATATAATACAGTTTAATATTTTCCGATAACCTCAAAGCCACCTTGAACAGAATGAATAAAATCCTGTTGCGGTGTGTTATCATTTTGTTATCAATTGGATATTGCAATTGCCGAAAATCCTTTATTATCAAGGCTTTTCAACATTCTGAGCATTATTCCCATTCGATGGTGGCGACGGGCTTCGGGGAGAGGTCATAGAGAACTCTGTTTACGCCCTTGACTTCATTGAGAATTCTGTTAACGATGATACCGAGAACATCATAGGGAATCTCCTCGATGCTTGCGGCTGTTGCGTCAACGGAGTTAACGGCACGAAGAACAACGGGCCATTCATATGTGCGTTTATTATCCTTGATGCCGGTTGACTTGAAGTCGGGAACAACTGTGAAATACTGCCAAACCTTGCCTGCGAGACCGTGCTTATCGAATTCCTCACGGAGGATTGCATCTGCTTCACGGACTGCTTCAAGTCTGTCTCTTGTGATAGCACCGACACAACGAACGCCGAGACCGGGTCCGGGGAACGGCTGACGATAAACCATATTATCGGGAAGGCCGAGAGCCTTACCTACCATACGGACTTCATCCTTATAAAGGAACTTAACCGGCTCAACAAGCTCAAAATTGAGTTCCTCGGGAAGACCGCCGACATTGTGATGAGCCTTAACGCCGTCACTCTCAAGAATATCGGGATAAATTGTGCCCTGAGCAAGGAATGAAATGCCTTCCTGCTTCTTTGCTTCTTCAGCAAAAACTTCAATGAATTCCTTGCCGATTATTTTACGCTTTGTTTCAGGCTCTGCAACTCCTGCAAGCTTATCAAGGAAACGGTCAACAGCATCAACATAAACAAGGTTAGCATCAAGCTCATCCTTGAAAACCTTGATAACCTGTTCGGGTTCGCCCTTACGGAGAAGACCGTGGTTAACATGAACGCAAACAAGCTGTTTGCCGACTGCCTTAACAAGAAGAGCAGCAACAACTGATGAATCAACGCCGCCTGAAAGAGCGAGAAGAACCTTTTTGTCACCAATCTGTGCTTTAAGAGCAGCAATCTGCTCATCTATGAAAGCATTAGCAAGCTCGGGAGTGTTAATTCTTGCCATGTTTTCGGGTCTGAATTCTGTCTGCATTTTATTAATCCTCCAAAATCAATTGGTGTAGTTATCGAAATATCCCTGAATAAGAACAACGGGTGTACCCTTATCGCCTGAACCGCTGGTAAGGTCGCAGAGTGAACCGATAAGGTCAGTAAACTTACGGGGAGTAGTACCCTGTGAAGCCATATTACCTACAAGGCTGCCTTCCTTCTCAGAAATCTTCTTGGAGATAGCATCCTTAAGAGCATCGCCGCTGAGGTCTTTGAAATCGTTATCTGCAAGATACTTGAGCTTAAGCTCGTTGGGAGTACCGCAGAGACCGTCTGTATATGCAGGAGAAACAACGGGATCGGCAAGCTCCCAGATTTTACCCTGAGGATCCTTGAATGCACCGTCACCATAAACCATAACCTCAACATTCTTTCCGCTTGCGGCGATAAGAAGCTTCTGGGTTTCGTTTACGAAATCGTTGCATTCTCTGGGGAAAAGCTTGATTGTGTCTTCTGTTGATTTGTTTGAACCGAGCAGACCGTAGCTTTCGTTGAAGCCACTGCCGTCAACGGATGAAGTGAGAATATCATCAAGTCCGCAAACAGCCTTTGCACCTGCGGCTTTGAGGATTCTCTTTGTTCTTGCTCTGGTATGAATATCGCAGTTGATAACGCAGTCTGTGTAGTTAAGGATAGCCTTTGCGTTGTTTGCAAAGATGATTTCAACTTCAGCACCTGCTTCCTTAACGATGTTGCCGTAATATTCAACATAGTCAACTCCGGTGAATTCGTGCTTGTTTTCACCAAAGAGTTCACGATATTTTTCGAGGGTAAGTACATCGCTGTAGGGATTGGCACCTGATTCATCGAGCTGATCAAGTGTGATGAGATGATTACCTACTTCGTCACTGGGATAGCTGAGCATAAGAACAACCTTCTTTGCACCCATTGCGATACCCTTGAGGCAGATAGCAAATCTGTTTCTTGAAAGAATGGGGAAAATAACGCCTACTGTTTCGCCGCCGAGCTTTGCTTTAACATCCTTGGCAATGGCATCAACACTTGCATAGTTACCCTGACTGCGGGCAACGATTGATTCTGTAACAGCGATGACGTCTTTGTCACGAAGTTCAAATCCGTCGCTCTCTGCGGCGGCGATAACGCTGTCACAGACTATCTGGGGAAGATTATCTCCCTGACGGATAATGGGACAACGAATACCTCTTGAAATTGTGCCTGTTTTTCTTTCCATGGTTCTCATCCTTCTTTTTTGAGAATCGGTCAATTCTACTCGACCGTAGGATTTTATTTTATCACCATTTTTTTCAGAATTCAATTGTAGATTTTTACAACATTGTTTTTTCAGCAAAAAAATTTTTTGGATATGTAGAATAAACGGAGTAAGATACAATGTTTTCAGATATTCTATTGACAAAAAATATATTTTTTGCTTTAATTGTGCATACAATATTCCATGCGAAAGGGGTCTTAACTATGAAGCTTGGATTTGCAGAATTCATTAAAGTTATCGTAATCGGAATTATAGAAGGAATAACCGAATGGCTTCCGGTCAGCAGTACCGGCCATATGCTTCTTTTTGATGCACTTGTGCCGCTGAAAATGACAGAAGAATTCAAAGAGGTTTTCTTTGTTGTTATTCAGCTCGGAGCGATTCTTGCCGTTGTGACATTATTCTGGAAAAAGATGTTTCCGTTCGGTCTTGAGGATAACGGAATCAACGGAAAGAAAAGGCTTAAGGTCAGTGCAAATATATTCATGACATGGGTAAAGGTTGCGGTTGCGTGCATTCCCTCGGCAGTGTTCGGCTTCTTCCTTGATGATTTTCTTGAGGAGCATTTCGGCAACGCTTTTACCATTGCAATTATGCTGATTCTTTACGGCGTTGCATTCATTCTTATTGAAAAACGCAATAAAAACAGGAAGCCGAAAATCGGCGACATGAAGAGCATTGACTACAAAACCGCTCTCATCATCGGAGCATTCCAGGTGCTTTCAATGATACCCGGAACCTCACGCTCGGGTGCAACGATAGTCGGTGCATTGCTTATCGGAGTTTCAAGAACTGCGGCGGCTGAATTCACATTTTTCCTTGCGGTTCCTACCATGCTCGGAGCAAGCTTTCTCAAAATCATCAAGTTCGGATTTGATGTCGGAGTCTCGGAAATATTTGCCTTGATAATCGGTATGGTTGTTGCTTATGTTGTTTCGCTCTTTGCAGTCAAATTCCTTATGGGTTATGTCAAAAAACATGATTTCAAGCTCTTCGGCTGGTACAGAATAGTGCTTGGAATTATCGTTATTATCGTGTCGCTTGCCACAAAATAAAGCCTTTATAATCCGTATTGTGTCAATCCCCCGCACTAATGCCTTGCCGAACCGCATATGCCAATGCAGACGATTATTAAGATTGATAAATTTTTCATTATTGAGGTAATTAAAATGTTTGATTCATTACTTGCTAAGCTTGCAGTCCGCCAGATGTCGGCACTTGAGGCAATTCCCGAACAGATTTCAAAAGCATTTGCTTTATTATTAACCGGAAAACTGAAAGCATTTTTTGCGACAGTGTTGTCGGTATTTCAGCTCTTCGGAGTTATCATTTCCGATACTCCGGGTCCGATTATCGGCGAAGAAATCAATTTAGGCAATTATTCTCTTGTTTTCAGCGATGAATTCAAGGGAGATACCCTTGACAGCAATGTTTGGCAGGATGTTCCCGACCTCGGAACGGGAGAAATCTTTGACAAAAGTATGATTTCTCTTGACGGCGAAAATCTGATAATATCAACGGAATATCTCGAAAACGGTCCTCAGGGTGCAGGCTGGTACACCGCCGGAATAGAAAACACCGATGCCTACAGCAACTTCAAACCGGGTTGCTACTATGAATGCCGTTGCATTGTGCCCTCGGCAAAGGGTATGTGGTCTGCTTTCTGGATGATGACTTCAGGTCAGAAGCGTTACAGAAACGGCAGGCACGAGGAATATACCGAGATTGATGTTATGGAGTCCTTCTATTATGGTCAGAAGCATCAGAACAGCACTATAAACACCGTTCATAAATATCAGCCTGAAACAGATAATTTCAAAAGTGAAATTGTAGGCAAATACCGTATCGACAAGGATGTTTATAAAGAATATGTCACCTACGGCGTTTTATGGACCGAAAATGAATTCATTTTCTATATTGACGGCAAGGAATCCGGCAGAACCTCCAACGGTGCAACCACAGACCCTGCGTTCATGCTTCTCACCTGCCAGGTCAAAACAAACGGAGTAGAACATCCCGAGGTTCTTGACAATGCAGAAAATACTTTCCCTGCAAAATTCATTGTTGACTATGTAAGAGTTTACAAGGCAAACTGATTTTTCCATCGTCCAGAAAAACTTTCAGTTCATATTAATGAGCAGTCCGATTAATCATAAACATGAAAACAGAACCATTATCGCTCTCGGAAATATGGTTCTGTTTTTTTTCGGTTTTGGTTCCGGTGGCGGGGCGACCGTCTGCTTCGCTTCGCTCGCATACTTCCGGCTCGCCGACCCAATGCTTCGCATTCGGTACCCGTCTCGCCGCTCTTCGCTGAAAAACAATCCACCGGATTGTTTTTCTACGCTCTGACCCTCTCGGGTTCGACCCCCGAATTTAAAAAGCAGAGGCTCTCACGAACCTCTGCTTTT
>DCII01000001.1:0-3714 GCA_002315935.1 Ruminococcaceae bacterium UBA1730 | reverse complement strand
TCTGCTTTTGGTGCCGGTGGCGGGGGTCGAACCCGCACGGGGTATTAGCCCACCGGATTTTGAGTCCGGCACGTCTGCCAATTCCATCACACCGGCAATTAACTTTTATATTATAATACACACTTTTCGAAAAATCAAGACCTAATCGAAAGATTTATTTTTCATATTCTGAAGATTTGATATAGACATTTCAGGGATATAATGTTAAAATATTATATATCAATTTTTTGGAGTGGTAAAAATGGAAAACATCAAAGATATTATCCTCGCAAACAAAACCGCAATCGGCATCGAATTCGGTTCAACAAGAATCAAAGCCGTTCTCATTGACGAAAACGCCGAGCCGCTCGCTTCGGGCAGTTTTGATTGGGAAAACAGCTATAAAAACGGCATCTGGACTTATGCCCTTGACGAGGTTTATGTCGGAATGCAGACCGCTTTTGCAAAGCTTAAGAAGAATGTTGAAGAAAAATACGGCGTTAAGCTTGTTTCCGCAGGTGCACTCGGAATCAGCGGCATGATGCACGGTTATCTTGCATTTGATAAGAGCGGCAATCAGCTTGCCGAATTCCGCACATGGAGAAACACCATAACTGCCAAAGCCGCAGAGGAGCTGACTGCTCTCTTTGATTTCAACATTCCGCAGAGATGGAGCATTGCTCATCTTTATCAGGCAATCCTCAACGGCGAAAATCATGTTGCTGATGTTGATGCAATTTACACTCTTGCCGCTTATGTTCATTTCAGACTTACAGGCAATCGTGTTATCGGCATCGGCGAAGCATCGGGAATGTTCCCGATTGACAGCACAATTAATGATTATGACAAGGAAATGCTTGCGAAGTTTGATAAAAAGGTTTCAGACAAAGGATTCACATGGAAAATCAACGATATTCTTCCGAAGGTTCTTGTTGCAGGCGAAAATGCAGGTGTTCTGACCGAAGAAGGTGCAAAGCTTCTTGACCCAACAGGTGAATTCAAAGCAGGCATCCCCCTTTGTGCTCCCGAAGGCGACGCAGGAACGGGAATGGTCGCAACAAATTCCGTAGCTCAGCGCACCGGCAATGTTTCGGCAGGAACTTCAATCTTCCTTATGGTTGTTCTTGAAAAGGCTCTTTCGAAGCTTTATCCCGAAATAGATATGGTCACAACTCCGAGCGGAAGCCCCGTTGCGATGGTTCACTGCAACAACTGCTCAGGCGAAATTGATGCATGGGCAAATATCTTCACCTCATTCTGCAAGGCTATGGGAATGGATGTGAGTATCTATAAAGTTCTCGACAAGATGTTTGAAACGGCAATGAACGGCGACAGGGACTGTGGCGGTCTCGTTGCATTCAACTATCTTTCGGGTGAGGTTATCACGGGTCTTGATGCAGGTAAACCTCTTTTCTTAAGAGGACCCGAAGCAAAATTCACTCTTGAAAACTTCACAAGAGCTCAGCTCTGCTCCGCCGCCGCAACTCTCAGCATCGGCATGGAGATTCTTGCTGATGAAAATGTCAAGGTTGACAGAATTCTCGGCCACGGCGGTTATTTCAAAGCTCCCGTTGCAGGTCAGAAAATCATGTCTGCCGCTCTCGGTGCACCTGTTTCGGTTATGAAAACAGCGGGCGAAGGCGGTCCGTGGGGCGTTGCAATTCTTGCAAGCTACATGAAAAACAAAAAAGACGGTCAGTCTCTTGAAGATTATCTTGACACGGTTGTTTTCTCAAACGGCGATTCATTTGAGGTTAAACCCGATGCAGAGGATATAAAGGGATTTGAAGAATTCCTGAATAATTATAAGAAGAGCCTTGCCGCAGAAAAGGCTGCCGTTGAAGCCTTCTGATTTATTTTTTCACAATCCTTTCCCCAAAAATATTCTTTTAAAAAGGGTTGACATTGTTATACAATATATTGTATAATTCCGAATGCAGTTCAGAATAAGTGGTGGAGTCTGTCATAGAATGAAATATCATTCTATTTGTTATGGATTGTGTTTCAGGACGTGTAATGCTGTCATTGACTCACTGAGTTTATCCTAATACAAGATGCAGAATCCACAGGATTTCTGCATCTTTTTTCATTTTTATCATAAAGGAGATACATATGAGCCAGATCACTCTCACCGCACTTATCCTCTTTGCCGTCACCTATGTTCTGATGATGGCATTTCAGAAAATCAGACCCTATGTCGCAATCGGAAGTGCAATTATTTTCATTGTGCTTGGTATAATTGCTTCATCCAACCCGTCAAACGGATTCTTCGCCCTGGACGGCGGAAGCTTCAGCTACGGAATCAAAGAAGCTCTCGGCAAGATAGATTGGAATGTTATCATGATGATAGCAGGTACTATGGGAACGGTTTATCTTTTTATCGAATCAAAAATGCCTCAGCTTATGTCCGATATTCTCGTTTCAAAAATGCCGAATGTCAAATGGGTTGTTGTTGCTCTTTCGCTTTTCGCAGGAATCGTTTCGGCATTCGTTGACAATGTTGCAACAGTTCTGATGATTGCTCCCGTTGCTCTTGCATTCTGCAAAAAGCTCAACATCTCCCCTGTTTCTTCAATCATCTGCATTGCGATTTCCTCGAATCTTCAAGGAGCCGCAACTCTTGTCGGCGACACGACTTCAATTCTTCTTGCAAAAGCCGCCAATCTTGACTTCTCTGATTTCTTTGTTGACAGCGGCAGACCCGGTATGTTCTGGGTTGTTGAAGCAGGAGCGTTAGTCAGTGCGTTTATTATCGTTTTCATGTTCAGAAAAGAAACAGGAAAAATCGAATTCAATTCAAGAACAAAGGTTGAAGATATGTTCCCGACCTATCTTCTTGTCGGAACTGTTCTTCTTCTCATCATTGCTTCATTCATTCCCTATAAGAATAACGCCGCCGAGGGTCAGTTCTATAAGCCTGACATCACCAACGGCATTATCTGCATCGGATTCTTTATTATCGGAATTATCAGAGAGCTTTTCATTAAGAAGAACAAAGAAATCGTCAAGGATGCTTTCAAGGAAATTGACTATTACACAATTGCTCTTCTTGCAGGTCTCTTCATCGTTATCGGCGGAATAGAGAATGCGGGCGTTATTGATTTCATCGGCAACTCAATTGCAAAGCTCGGCTCAGGCTCCGTGTTCATTGTTTATACAATTATTGTATGGATGTCCGTTCTTCTTTCGGCATTCATTGATAACATTCCTTATACAGCAACAATGCTCAGCATTATGCCGGTTATCGCCGCTAATGTCGGCATTGACCCGAAAATTCTTTACTACGGACTTCTCTGCGGTGCAACTCTCGGCGGCAACCTCACTCCAATCGGAGCAAGTGCAAACATCGCCGGCATCGGCATTCTCCGCAAGGAAGGCTACGAAGTCAAGAGCTCAACCTTTATGAAATACGGCGTACCCTTCACACTGGCCGCCGTTATCACAGGTTATCTTCTTATCTGGTTCATCTGGAAGCCCTAAAGAATACATATAGCAAAAGGCTGTCACTTCAAATGTGGCAGCCTTATTTTTTTAAGGATTTCCTTATCGGCAGGGCAGAAATTAAACTGCGGAATCTCTTCGGGAAGAATGAACTAAAGGAAACGCTGATTAAATCGGCAAGCAAGATTTTCGAGTATGTTTTCGGCGTGAAAAAGGCACAAAACCGCAGATATACTTTGTGAATTTCAAGGTTTTGTAACGCATTTCACACCAAAACAGACCGAAAAGATGCGA
>DCII01000051.1 GCA_002315935.1 Ruminococcaceae bacterium UBA1730 | reverse complement strand
TGTTACCGGTGCGTCAAATTACGCTAGTGTCTACAATGAATATCTTTGGAGCCCTGAAAAAGGTATGGGTGTGGGCTTTGATGTATTTTTAGGCAATTCTGGTTGGAGCTTTGATTCAGCATCCAATACATTTATTAGATAGTCTTGATCGCAAATAATCCCATAACCGACTTTACCGTAAAAGGTTCAGTCGGTTTTTCCTTTTTCGTGAAGAGTGTAAAATGAGTCTTAATTCTGATATTCCTGCCATTTGCAGCTTTCCTTGAAGGCGAAAAAAACGGTGTGACAATTCAGCTGAAAAGTCACACCGTTTCTGCTATTCTTCTTCAATTTTTCCCGTATAAATAAAATCATGGAGATATTCTCTGACTGCTTCCATATCGGCTATCTCAACCCATTGACCGCTTACGGTGTCCGAATGCATCTGGTCATCGGTCGGAACTCTCGTTGAAACAATTTTAAATCCGAGCAAAGCCGCTAAACCTTTATATGCAAGAACGGAAATTTCAGAGGGAGAGAGGTCTGTTTCGATGAGCGGAAAAACATCCTTCGCCATTGCAATAAGGTCGGAAACGGAGGATTTCTTCGCCTTGTCGAGCAGGGATGTGATAACCTTTCTCTGACGGTAGGTTCTCATGTAATCCGTATCGAGCTTTCTTATTCGACAATAAACAAGTGCTTCTTCGCCGTTGAGATGAACGGAGCTTCCGCTTTCAACGGTCTGACGGGTGGTTCTGTTGATAAAATTCGATTCCTTTTCGGTAACCTCAACATCAACTCCGCCGAGCCTGTCAATTATCATCTTGAACATATTGAAATCGACCTTGATGTAGTGGTCAATGCCGACTCCGTAATTATATTCGATTGTGTCTTTGACAAGCTGAGGTCCGCCGTATGCATATGAAGCGTTGAGCTTTCCGCTTTTTTCTTTTGACGGAATTTCAACCCAGCAGTCACGCAGAAAAGAAGTAAGCTTGATTTTCATATGAACGAAATCTATCGAAACGAGTATCATTGAATCCGACCTTGAGGACTGCCCCTCTTCGCCGTCAACGCCCAAAAGAAGAATATTGGAAACAAGCGGATTTTTTGTCACTTCGCCGATTGAAACATATTCATTTCTTTTCAGGTCATTTCTTGTGTAACCGGAAATAGCCGCAACTCCCATAATCGGAAGAGACGGAATGAGGAGAGCGATAAGAATTATGCAGAGAATTCTGCGGAGCCTGTGCTTTTTCTTAGGCTTTTTCGGTTGTTCGGGAGCTTTTGGAGAATCATAAAAAATATCGACCTCTTCGGGGTCTTCGTTATGATTTTTTGAAATATAAATATCCTTCATAAACTATCCTTTCGCAGAGTGTTCGGAATGACAAATCGGTATTAAGCTCCACCTTCTGCAAAGAGCTTAACAGTTAGCATTTTACATTATTATTCTGTATAACACAAGATATTTATATCAGAGTTTTCATAAAAAATTATTACATTTGTAAAAATAATCTATTAAATATTTGACTTTTCGGCTTCGTTGATTTAATATAATAAGATGTGTGTTGAGATGGTTGGACGGTTGCGGACAGCCATTTGGCTGGATGAGGAAAGTCCGAGCTTCACAGAGCAGGATAACGGCTAACGGCCGCCGAGGGTGACCTTAGGGAAAGTGCAACAGAAAGAAACCGCCTGCTTGCAGGTAAGGATGGAAAGGCGAGGTAAGAGCTCACCGGCGTGCAGGAGACTGCACGGCCATGTAAACCCTATCCGAAGCAACACCAACTGGAGGAGAAATCTTTGATTTCGGCGTCTGCTCGGCGATACTCCGAAAGGTGGCTCAAGCCATGCAGCAATGTATGGCGTAGACAGATAATCGTCTTAAACGACAGAACTCGGCTTACAGACCATCTCGACACACACTTTTTTTCGGAAAGGTTACTTATGGAAGAGCTTGTTCAGATAACCGGAACAGTTGAATATATTACCTTCAGAAATGAAGAGAATGGCTACACTGTGCTTGATTTTTCAAGTGACGGTGAGCTTTATACTGCAACGGGAAATGTCGGCGAGCTGTATATGGGCGAAAGGGTCACATTTATCGGAGCGTGGTCAGTTCATCCGACCTTCGGCAAGCAGTTTAAGATTGAAGGCTGTCGCAGAGAAATTCCCGAAACCGCCTCCGAAATGCTTTCTTATCTTTCTTCGGGTATTATAAAAGGTATAAAAGAAAAGACCGCACAGAAAATTATAGAAAAATTCGGCGATAAGGCATTTGAAATAATTGAAAAGCATCCCTCTCAATTAGCAACAATAAAAGGAATTTCTGCGGGGAAGGCATTGGAAATTTCTTCAAGCTTCCGAAAACAGGCAAGTGAAAGAGAAGCACTCATTGCTCTCGAAAAATTCGGTCTTTCAACGGCAGAATGCTTAAAAGCCTTCAATATGCTCGGCAGGGATTGTGCCGCTAAAATAGAAAAAAATCCATATCTGCTCTGCGGAGAGGGAATAGGAATAAAATTCGAAAAGGTTTGCGAGATAGCCAAAAGGCTTCCGTCACCGCCTGCGGATGAATTCAGAATTGATGCAGGTATAATACACGTAATAAGACATAACCTCGGCAACGGTCACACCTGCCTTCCGAAGGAAAAGGTTATTCCGATAAGTAACGAGCTTCTCGGAGTTTCCGAAAAGGCGGTTGCAGAAAGAGTATATGTTCTTATTGAGAAAAAACAACTTGTTTCGCAGGTTCTTTACGGCAAGGAATTCATTTTTCTTCCCAATATATATAAAGCCGAAAAGCAGGCGGCGGATTCGCTTCTTTTCATGAAGCATTTTGCTCCGAAATGCGATAAGGATATTGAAGGTCAGATTAATAATGCCGAGCTTATCGGCGGTATCTGCTATAACGAAACTCAACGCAGTGCAATTAGAATTGCCGTTGAAAAGGGTATTCTTGTGCTGACGGGAGGACCGGGTACGGGTAAAACAACAACTCTCCGTGGTATTCTTAAGGTCTTTGAAGGTCAGGGGCTTGAGGTTGCACTTGCGGCACCGACAGGCAGAGCGGCAAAGAGAATGAGTGAGCTTACTGGCAGAGATGCACAGACGATTCACCGTCTTCTTGAGGTTGAATGGGACAGAAACGATAAACCCGTTTTTCAGCGTAACCGCAGAAATCCCATCAGTGCAGGAGCGGTCATCATTGATGAGCTTTCAATGGTTGATATTCTGCTTTTCTCAAGTCTTCTCGATGCACTCCCGATAGGATGCAGACTTGTTATGGTCGGCGATTCCGATCAGCTTCCGCCCGTTGGAGCGGGCAATGTGCTTCATGATATTGTCAATTCAAAGGCGGTTCCCGTTGTGGAGCTGAAAGAGGTTTTCAGGCAGGCTATGGAAAGTCTGATAATCACGAACGCTCATAAGATAGTCAAAGGCGAATTCCCTGAGCTTGCGGTCAAGGACAAGGATTTTTTCTTTATAGAGAGAAAAACAGCTTCGTCTGCGGCTGAAACGGTCTGCGACCTTTGTACGCTCAGACTTCCGAAGTCATATAGTTATTCGCCGACTGACGATATTCAGGTTCTGTGTCCGTCAAAAAAAGGCGAAGCAGGAACGGTTAATCTCAATAAACTTCTTCAGCGGAAAATAAATCCTTCTGCGAAGCATAAAAAAGAGCATAATTTCGGTCAGCGTGTTTTCCGTGAAGGGGATAAGCTGATGCAGATAAAGAATAATTATAATATCCCGTGGGAAAATTCCGAGGGGAAAGGTCTCGGAATCTTCAACGGAGACATAGGTATCCTTGAAAAAATTGATGAATCCTCACGGATTCTAAACATCAGATTTGATGACAGAGTTGCGGAATATCCGTTTGAAGGCAATCAGGAGCTTGAGCACGCCTATGCAATAACGGTTCACAAGAGCCAGGGAAACGAATTTCCTGCTGTTGTGATGCCCGTTGTCGGAGTGGTTGACCAGCTTGCTTATCGCAATCTTCTTTATACCGCTGTCACAAGGGCGAAGGATATGATGATTCTTGTCGGTTCGCAACAGATGGTTAAGAAAATGACCGATAACAACAGCAAGTCAAAGCGTTATTCGGCTCTCAAAAGCTTCATAATGTTAGGTGAAGAGAATTGAAAAGACTGGTTGAATCGTTTCTTCTTGCTCTGTTTCCGAGAAGATGTGCATATTGCGGAAGAGTTATTCCGAGCGATGAATTCTCCTGCCGTGAATGCAGAAAAACTCTTCCGAGAGTTGAGAAGAGCATATGTATGAAGTGCGGCAGAGAAAAAGAAGAATGCAGTTGCAGAAAGTCCGAAAAATATTATGAATCTATCGTTGCACCGTTCTATTTTGAAGGCAATGTCAGAAACGGTCTTCATATTTTCAAATTCAGAAACGGAAAGCAGAATTATGAAGCCTATTGCGATGAAATGGCAAAAACAGTCAGAAAAAGATATGACGGAATAAAATTCGATTATGTGATTTCAGTTCCGATGATGGATGAAAGTAGGAAGAAGAGAGGCTTTGACCAGTGTGCTCTTCTTGCAAAAAAGCTTGCGGAGCTTATCGGCGTTGAATATTATCCTCATGCTCTCAAGAAATTATTCAAAACCGAAACTCAGCATGATTTGATTTATATTCTCAGAAAAGGCAATCTTGCAGGTGCATTTGATGCTTCGGAGCCGGAAAAGATTTCGGGAAAAACTTTTCTTCTCTGCGATGATATAGCAACATCGGGCGAAACCCTCGATGAATGTGCAAAGATGCTCTGGCTTTACGGTGCAAAGGCAACTCATTGCGTGACGGTTGCTGTTACAAAAAAGAAGAAAAAGCAATAATACATTAATATATAGGAAGGCGGTGATACCGTGCTCGGCATAAATATCGGAATTGACCTCGGCACAACCTCGATAGTTGTTTATATTGAAGGCAAAGGCATTGTTATGTCAGAGCCGTGTGTTGCCGCATATGATAATCAAACGGGCAAGCTTGTTGCAGTCGGTAAGCACGCTTATGATATGATTGGAAAAACTCCCGATTCGTTGAGGGTAGTCAAGCCAATGAAGCACGGCGTTGTTTCGGATTTCACGGCAACAAGACATATTCTCGGCTATTTTCTTCAGAAGCTTTGTAAGAATATGGTCTTCAAGCCGAATGTCGTAGTCTGCATTCCGTCGGCAGTAACAAGTCTTGAAAAAAGAACAATTCTCGACCTGATTACTGCCGCAGGAGCGGCAAAAGCCTGCCTTATCGAAGAGCCTCTTGCCGCCGCTCTCGGAGCAGGTATAAAGGATGACCGTCCCAAAGGAACAATGGTGGTTGACATCGGAGGAGGAACAACCGATATTGCCGTTATTACAATGGGATGTATTTCGGTTTCAAAGTCTATAAAAACGGCCGGTAATGCTTTCGATGAATCCATTATGCGTCAGATAAGGCGTGAAAGAGATGTTATCATCGGCGAAAAGACTGCCGAACAGATAAAGCGTCAGATAGGTTGTGCGAGATTACGCAATGTTGAACTCGGAATGAATGTCAAGGGAAAGCATTTTATCACCAATATGCCCGTCAGCATTGAGGTTACCTCAACCGAAGTTTATCTTGCAATCCGTCAGAATCTCGAAGCAATCTGTGAGGGTGTTCGTTCTGTTCTGGAGCTTACTCCTCCCGAGCTTTCGGCGGATATTTCCGATTCGGGAATTTATATCACCGGGGGCGGTGCATTGCTTCAGGATATTGATGTGATGATTCGTGAAAAAACAGGTGTCAAAACCTTTATTGCCGAGGACCCGCTCAATTGCGTGGCTCTCGGAACGGGTGAAGCACTTTCACATATGGATATTCTCAGCCAGAATGGTTATGTGTTTAAAGCAAGAAATGAAATCGGCGGTCTCGATGTCAATTCCGAGCAGAACTGAATAAAAAAGCTTCAACCGTCCAAGAATGAGTTTAAATCATTCAAAGGACGGTTTATTTATGAGTATCAGACACAGAATAGAAATTTCAGTGGCAGTATCGCTGGCTATTGCAATTGCTCTGTCATTTTTCAGCTTCGGAGCAGACTGCAAAGAAATCAGAAATAATGTTGTCAGACTTCATATCCTTGCCAATTCGGACAATGACGAAGATCAGACTGTTAAGCTTCTTGTTCGTGATGCTTTGCTTAAGAGCGGGGAAAAGCTTTTTTCTGGAGCGGTAACAAAAGACAATGCCGAAGAAGTACTGGTTGAAGAAAAGGAAAACCTCGAAGCAATAGCCGATAATGTTCTCAGGGAGAACGGATTTGAATATAAAACATATATATATATTGTTGAGGAATATTTCGCAACGAGAGAATATGAAGAATTTACAATGCCGGCAGGCAGGTATCTTGCAGTCAGAGTTATTCTCGGAAAGGGTGAGGGACATAACTGGTGGTGCGTTATGTATCCGCCATTGTGTATCCCGTCGGCAGCTGCGGATATAGATGCCGTTCTCGGAAAAAACGGTGCGAAGCTTATTAAATCAAATCCGAAATATGAGATAAGATTCAAAGCAGTTGAATTGTTCGAAAAGTTGAAAAATAAAATCTAAGTAAACGCTGATTAAATCGGCAAGTAAAATTTTCGAGTATGTTTTCATCGTAAAAACAGCAGATATATTTTGTGAATTTCGTGGTTTTGAAACCCATGAATAATTGAAAACCCTTGATATATAAGGCTGTGAGAAGATTCTTGCAGCCTTTAATTCATACCCAAAAGCATGAAACACACGGCACAGTTGAAAAT
>DCII01000041.1 GCA_002315935.1 Ruminococcaceae bacterium UBA1730 | reverse complement strand
TCAACAACGCTGTTATCGCTACAAGCGGCTGCACAAGTTGGAAAACTGCAGTGAATTATAACCGTGTCATAGAAGAAATGAGAGGTGCAATGACGCCTGAAGAGTATTATGAATATTCAGGTTTTGAGTTCTATCAACAAACCAACGAGATTGGTGTTGTCAATTAATCCCACGAATCAAAAAATCCGGTTGCTCTTCTGTGTTATTGCTGAAGGCAAGCGGATTTTTTCAAGATGTAAGCGGATTTTTTTCAAGAATGCTTGACATCAGTAGGCAGGTATGCTATTCTCTATTAAGAAATAAATAAATTTGTTTATTTTTCAATAGAGTATAGCGGAAGGGAGGAAGCTTTATGTATGCTCCATCGGCATTCGGCATGATGCTCAGGGAAATGCGTGAGCAGGTTGGCTTGTCGCAGGATGACCTTGCCGAAGCTCTCAACAAAACAGCACAGTATATCAGCAACATGGAGAAGGGCAAAAACAAATCCCCTCCGGATGATTCCGACCTTCAGAAGCTTATTGCAAGGCTCGGTCTCGATTCTGAAAATTCGGAAAAATTCCGTTTGCTCGCCTATGCAGACAGAGGAATGCTTCCGCCCGAAATGTTCCGATATGTTTCCGAGTGTCCTGCACTTATAGGAGTTCTTCGCTCTGCAATGAAAAACAATATTTCTCCCGAATACTGGACGGGAGTTCTCAATTCAATCGTGAAAGGAAGTACGATATGAAGAAAAAAATTCCCGAATATGTAAAATATGCCGCAAGTATTGTTCCGAGTGAACGCCAGCTCAAGTGGCACGAAATGGAATTTTATGCATTTATGCATTACGGAATGAATACATATACAAATTCCGAATGGGGAAGCGGTAACGAAGACCCCGAGCTGTTTGCTCCCGAAAAGCTTGATTGCCGTCAGTGGGCAAAGCTCTGCAAGCTCTCAGGCATGAGAGGAATAATTCTAACCGCAAAGCATCATGACGGATTCTGCCTCTGGCAGACAAAATATACCGACCATTCCGTTGCTTCGAGCAAATGGAAGGACGGCAAGGGCGATGTTGTTGCAGAATGTGCGGCTGCGTGCAGGGAATTCGGAATTAAATTCGGAATATATGTTTCTCCTTGGGACAGGCACGAAGCAACCTACGGCTCCGGCGAAGCATATAATGAATTTTTCAGAAATCAGCTCCGTGAGCTTCTTACGAATTACGGGGAGCTTTTCTGCGTATGGTTTGACGGTGCGTGCGGAGAAGGCAAAAACGGAAGAAAGCAGGAATACGATTGGGAGAGCTATTATGCTCTAATCCGTGAGCTTCAGCCGGATGCGGTTATCAATGTCTGCGGTCCCGATGTCCGTTGGTGCGGAAATGAATCGGGAGTCTGCCGCAAGAGCGAATGGAATGTTGTGCCGTATTATCACTCAAATCATGAGCTTATTGCCTCCGCAAGTCAGAAGGATATTTCGAAGCCGCCGAAGACGGTCAACCCGACTGCACTTGACCTCGGAAGCAGAAAGGTAATAAGAAATTGCAACAAGCTCATATGGTATCCGTCAGAGGTTGATGTTTCAATCAGAAAAGGCTGGTTTTATCATCCCGATGACGATTACAATATCAAACCGCTTACTAAAATTATGCAGATCTATTATAATTCGGTTGGTGCTAATGCAAGCCTTCTGCTCAACATTCCTCCGATGCCTGAAGGACGAATCAACGAAAAGGATGTTGAAACCCTTCTTTCTGTCGGTGCACAGCTTGAAATTGACTTCAATGAAAACCTTGCAGAAGGCTCAATAATAACGGATAACAGACATCTTGACGAAAAGCACACCGGTCAGATGGCTCTTAGCGGCAATCCCGAAGAATACTGGCATTCGGGCGATGAACCCGAAGGAGCGGAGCTGATTCTTGACCTCGGTGACGAATACGATATTGATAAAATAGTTCTCGGAGAACATATCAGAACAGGTCAGCAGATTGAAAAATTCTCACTTTATGCAAAAATAGACGGCAAGTGGAAAAAACTCGCCGCCGAAACGATAATAGGTTACAAGAGAATCTGCCGATTCGATGAAATCAGAGTAAGATATTTCAAGCTTGTTATCAACAAGGCAAGATGCTTTGCGACCATCAGCAAGTTTGAAGCATATTGATTATTCCCAGGTTTTCCATATATCGGGGCAATATCCGACAGTAGCATTTCTGCCGTTTCGGACTATAGGAGTTCTGAAAAGTGCGGGGTCTTCAAGGAGCTTTTCTTCAACGGCTTCTTTGCTTGCAAGATATTTTATGAAATTTTTCTCGTATGCTTTTGACTTTTCATCAATGAGAGCTTCCATAGAGCCGACGGCGGATTTAACGCTGTTGTATTCACCCTTGCTCAGTCCCTTCTGAGTAAGGTCAATGAACTGAAATTTTATGTTTCTTTCTTTGAAATATCTTTGAGCCTTTTTGGTATCGAAGCATTTATTTGTTCCGAAAATCTGAATATTCATACAAAACATTTCCTTTACATTTTTATTAACATTATGATTAAAATTCCTTCTCAAGTCAATAGGGCGTTGAAAATTCTCAACGGAAACGGTTATTCTGCCTATGTTGTGGGCGGAGCGGTGCGTGATGCCTTCATGGGCAGAGATGCAGACGACTGGGATATAACAACCTCTGCTCTTCCCGAAGAAATTCTGAATGCCTTCAACGGTTTTCGAGTGATTGAAACGGGAATAAAGCACGGAACAGTAACAGTTATTATTGATGATATGAGCATCGAGATAACTACCTACCGTGTTGACGGCGGATATTCCGATAACCGTCATCCCGATTCGGTCAGGTTTACGGACAGAATAGAAGAGGACCTCATGCGTCGTGACTTTACCGTAAATGCCGTTGCTGTTTCGTCAGACGGCGAAATTGTTGACCCGTTCGGCGGCAGAAATGATATTGAAAACAGGCTGATAAGCTGTGTAGGTGAACCGGATAAACGCTTCGGAGAGGATGCTTTACGCATACTCCGAGCACTTCGGTTTTCATCTGTTCTTGATTTTAAAATAGACGAAAAAACGGTCAAAAGTATACATGACAATAAAAAACTGCTCAAGAATGTGTCGTGCGAACGCATATTTTCCGAGCTTTGCAAGCTTCTTTGCGGACAGGCTGTGGAACGGATTTTGACTGATTTTTCCGATGTTATTTTTGAGATTTTTCCGGAGCTTGAGCCGATGGAAAATTGCGTTCAGAACAATCCGTATCATGTTTATGATGTGTGGACTCACGCCGTTAAATCTGTTGCTGCCGTTGCTCCGGAAACAGAGCTTCGGCTCGCCATGCTGTTCCATGATTCGGGAAAGCCACATACCAGAACCACCGATGAAAACGGCATTGACCATTTTTACAATCACGCAGAAATAAGCTGCAGAATTGCGGAAAGCTCACTTGCAACCATGAAGGCGTCAAAAAGAATCCGTGAGCGTGTTCTGATATATGTGGAATATCATGACTTCTGGCCGCACATGATAAGTAAAAAGACATTCCGAAGGTATATTGCAGAATTCGGAATGGATGCTGTTAAAGCACTTTTTGAGGTTCGCAGAGCCGATTCGGCGGCACACGCCCCTCATGTTTATGAGCCGGCACTCAAAGAGAATGAAATCGGTCTGAAAATCATTGAAGAAATAGAAAAAGAAGACTCGTGTTTTAAAATAAAAGATTTGGCAATCAACGGAAAAGACCTTGAAAAATCAGGCGTTGAGCCTTCTCCGCTTATGGGAGAGGTGCTTAAAAAGCTGTTCAATGAAGTAATTGATGACAGAATAGAAAACGAAAAAGAAGCTCTTCTCAAGAGGGCTTCAGAATTGGTGAAAGGAGCCGAAAATGGAGATAGTTGATATTAAAAATGCGGCAGAATTTGATGCGTTTGTTGCATCTCATCCGAAGGGACACATGATGCAAAGCTCCGCATGGGGAAAAGTCAAAAAAGAGTGGGAATGGAAGGGCTTTATCGTCAGGGATTCAGCAGGAAAAATCAAGGGTACCTGTGCCGTCCTGTTCAGAAAAATGCCGATAGTTCCGTGGAAAATGATGTATGCCCCAAGAGGACCGGTATGTGACCTTGCCGATAAGGAAACCGTTACGGAGCTTCTGATGGGTGCAAAGGAATACGGCACAAAAAACAAGGCATATGCGTTCACAATTGACACCGATGCATTGATTTCGGATACGGATTATTCAGAGCTTCTGCGTTCGCTCGGCTTCACATTCAAGGATAACGCTCTTGAATACAACACAATTCAGTCAAGATACATCTTCCGACTCGCTCTCAACGGAGAAAACGATGAGGAAGCGATGGCACTTATCCATCCGAAGGCAAGAAACTGCGTTCGCAGAGCTATCAAAGAGGGCGTTGAAATTGTTGAAAAAGGTCCGGAGTCTGTGGAAGAATTTCACAGAATTATGCTTGTGACGGGTGAAAGAGACAACTTCGCCACAAGAGGACCCGAATATTTCAAGCGTGTTATGGACGCTTTCGGCGACAATGCAAGAATATGCTTTGCGTATTACAACGGAGAAGCTATCGGCTGTACTCTTCATGTTCAGTATGGCGATAAGGTCTGGTGGCTTTATGGTGCAAGCTCGAATGAGCATCGTGACCTTCAGCCGAATTATCTGCTCCAATGGGAAGCTATAAAGTGGACAATTTCAAGAGGATGCAAGTGGTATGACCTGCGTGGAGGTTATCCCGATGAAAATAATCCTCTTCACGGAATATTTATGTTCAAAAAGAAATTCTGCCGTGATTACATGGAATTCATGGGTGAAGCAGACCTCATTATAAGCAAAACAGGCTTTGCGGCGGTCAATGCTGCTCAGAAATTCAGAAAGAAAACAAAGGGAATTCGTGCAAAAATCATCAACAAAAAATAAAACAACCTTGGGTTGTCTGTGTTATCCTTTCGTATTCAGCAGCTGCGGGTGAATTTATTGCCTGCACTGCTGTTTTTGCGTTCAAATTTGAATACAATAAGAAGTATCTGTTGCTTATATAGAATAAAAGAATATTAAAATAAAAAAATTTGTGAATTTGCTTGCATTTTCGTGATTTGTGTGTTAGAATAAGCCGTATTTATATAGGTGCATTTATGTCACCTAAGGCAATTAAGGAGGAAAACGCATGAAACTCATGAAAAAAGCACTTGCTATGTTCCTTGCTGCTGTTATGATTTTTTCAACTATGGCAGTCGGCGTAAGTGCAGCCAGCGTAGACACTGTTGAGCTTACAATCAAGTTCTTCAGAAAAGATGGGGACAACTACGTTGAAACAACCAAGGCAAAGCCCGGCGATGAGATTGTTGCCCGTGTTTATGCGGACACAAGCTATAACGCAGGCGGTGCAACTCTTCTTCTCTTCTTTGACAACAATTTCCTTGATTATCAGCTCACAAAGGGTGGTAAAGAGGAAGATGTTGATGTCAAAAACCCGGACTACAAATATATTTCGGCTGTTTCGATTGCCGAATTTGAAGATGACAGTGCCTGTGGTGCTTTGTGTGATGCTCTTGACGGAAAGTATGTCGATGATGATACGGCAAAGGCATACGGTTACAAGGATCTCGACGATATGCTTGATAAGGTCAATTTTATTACAACCGGCGTTGAGGTCGCAAGAAAGATTAAGAATGCGGAAGGTGCAACTGTTGATAACACCCCCGCTCCTCTTGACGGCGATACCTTCCTTTACGAAATTCCGTTTAAAGTCAACGACAACGATTATGTCAAAGCTGCAGTCGAAAGCTCAATGACTATTCCCGTTGAGTTCTTCCGTTCTGAAGAAAACTATATGAACGCCACATCCGTTTCGAAGATTGTTGGTTCAAAGATTACTCAGATTGCCGAAATGGACGAATTTGATTATAAAGTTGTTTCAAATCCCGCTTCAATTTCAATCGAAAGCAAAATCACATTCGATGCAAACGGCGGCGAATTTGCGGACAAGTCCAAAACAAAGAGCACAAGTGGTATCATCGGCAGCTCAGCTTCCGTAATCAGTGATGTTCCCACGCTTGCAAAGAATGCATTCAAGGGTTGGTCGGCAACTAAAGGCGGAGCCGCTATGGGTGATGCTGATATAGCTGCTCTTACATTCGGATATTCGGATGTTACCTTCTTCGCTGTTTGGGAAGCACTTCCTCCCTCGGATGTAAAATATAAGGTCAACAAGTATTTCATGGACACAACAGGTAAGTACGGCGATCCTGTTACGACTGAAGAAACAGGTAAGGATGGTTCAACAATCAATTTTGACACTTCCAAAGCGGTTACAGGCTTCACCTACGATTCCGAAAATAAGGATAATGTCATTTCGGTAACTCTCGAAGAGAACCCGACTGCGATGGCAAATATAAATGTATATTATAAAAGGAATCAGCACAATGTCATTTATAAGGATGAAAATGACGGTCAGCTCGATAAGATAGAAAATGTTTATTATGGAGCTTCCATTCCTTCAATTACAACTCCTTATGCTCCCACGGGATATGATGTTTCATGGACTTCCAATCCAGCAGATGTTTCAACAATGCCTGACAGTGATGTAACATATAAGGCAAGTCTTTCTGCAAAGACTTATAATTACACATTCAACGCAAATGATACAGCAAACCTTCTTGTCGGTTCATTCCCCGATGCTCAGCCTGCAAAGCTGGTTCCCTATAAATATCTTGACAAGAATCCTGCTGATCCCAAGAATGAGATAACTCCTCCTACAGGATATACATTCAAGAGCTGGGATAAGGAAATCCCCTCTGAGGTTACCTGCGATATGGAATTTGAAGCTCGCTATGAAGCTATCAGTTATTCAGTAACATACAAGGTTAACCATGTTGAGGGTGACCCCACAGAGAATGTTGTTTCCACCAACAAGCACATTGGTGACAAATTCAACATTGATGCTCTGCCCGTAGTTGCAGGAAAGCAGTACACAGGTTGGGTATGCAACGGAACAACATACGCTCCCGACTCTGAATTCACAATGCCCGCTTCGGATGTTGTGTTTGAAGCAACTGAAAGCAAGACTGAATACAGCTACACATTTAAAGCTGAAACAGCAGACGGTACTGTTAAGGGTAAATTCGCAGATGATGCTGCAACCAAGACGGACAAGTATTACTATGGCGAAACTCCCTCCGCTCCCGCAACAAAGATAACAGCTCCCGAGGGCTATGAATTTGTTTCATGGACTCCCGATATTCCTTCAACCGTAACCGAAAGCAAGACATTCAATGCAACATATAAGCTGTCTGATTATACAGTCACTTATAAGGTTAATCATGTTGAAGGCGACCCGACAGAGAACGTTGTATTTACAAACAAACATAAGGGCGATAAGTTCAATGTTAATTCCTTGCCTGAGGTTGCAGGTAAGAATTATACAGGCTGGGTATGCAATGGAGTAACATATGCTCCGGGCACTGAGTTTACAATGCCTGCATCGAATGTTGTGTTTGAAGCAACCGAAGGTAATATTGAATATACTTACACATTCAATGCGGCAAACGCTGATTCATCGGTTATCGGTCAGTTCGAAGGCGGAAAGACTTCGGTTGAGGCTAAGTATTTTTACAATGCAACTCCCGACACTCCCGCAGCTCCGACCGCTCCCAAGGGTTATGAATTCGAAAAGTGGTCACCTGAAGTTCCTGAAAAGGTAACCGAGAGCAAGACCTTCAACGCTGTTTATAAAGCAATCAATTATTCAATCACTTACGAAATCAGCAATGCTCCTGACGGAGTTTCTGCTCCTGCAAAGGCTGAAAACAAGCATTATAATGATAGCGTAACAATTGCAAAGCTCCCCGTTGTCGGCGACGGATACACAATTGACGGTTGGTACAATAACGATGAAAAGGTTGAGCCTGAATCAGATTTCACGATGCCTGCCGAAAATGTAACTCTTACAGCAACTGTTTCAACAAAGAAATTCAATATTACATTTGACCCCGCCGGCGGTGATCCTGTTGAACCGATTGAGGTTGAATACGGTAAACCCGTTAACACTCTTCCCGATGCAACCAGAGATGATTATGACTTCAACGGTTGGGTAGACGGTGACGGAGCTCCTGTTTCGTCAATTGATTCAATGCCTGCAAACGATGTTGCTCTCACTGCAACATGGGTTAGAAAAGAATATAAGATTACCTACAAGTATGGAAAGACTGTTCCCGAAGGTGCTCCTGAACTTCCGGCAGAGGATAAATCAATTTCCGGAAAAACAATAAATGTTGAAGGCGTTCCTTCGCTTGACGGATGGTCATTTGACGGTTGGAAATACAATGGTGTTGTTGTAACAACATTTGAGATGCCTAAGTCCGATGTTGAAATCATCGGTGAATGGAGAAGAAAGGGCGGTAACCTCAGCTTCTATCTTGCAAAGAATGAAGACGGCACACCCGTCGGAGATCCTTATGATACAAAATGGGTAGATGAGGGCGAAAGTGTTGTTATTCCTGAAATTGATCCGGAGCAGACAGGTTCTACCTTCCTCGGCTGGGTTGATAAGGACGGAGGTACTCTCCCGGCAACAATGCCCGATGCTGATGTTGACGCATTTGCAAAGTTTGAGCTTAATTCACATAAGGTAACCTATTATGATTCAGACGGAACAACGCTTCTTGATCAGTATGATGTAACTTACGGTTCGGAAATTCCCGTTGCGAATAACCCGACTCCTCCTGCTCATGAGGATCCCGAAAACTATGAATATCTATTCGCTGGCTGGACTCCGGCAAACACTTATGAATATATGCCTGACCAGGATCTTGAATTCAAGGCAACATATGTTTCTGTCAGACTCGGTTCAGACCATACAGCAACATATATGTCAGACGGAAAGGTTATTGAGGTATATGTAATTCATTCAGGTGACCCGATGAAGGTTCCTGAAGATCCTACGAAGTTCGGAAAAACATTCATCGGCTGGTCACCCGAGGTTCCCGCAGTAATGCCCGATTATGATGTTACATTTGAAGCACAGTGGGAAACCAATGTTGACTTTAACCCCGTAGTTGTCGGCGGCGTTGTTGTTGCAGGTGCAGCAGTTGCAGCTATTGCAACAGCTGCAGCAGTTAACACAGCTCTTATCACAGGAGCGGCAATTGTCGGCGGAGTTGTAGTCATTACCGGTATCCACCATGTTATTGAGCATTCCTACAATGTAACATACAAGGCAAACGGTGAAGTTTACAGAACCTTCAGAATTATCGAAGGTGCAAAGATTATCGTTCCCAAGGATCCGACCAAGGAAGGTGCAGAATTCAAGGGCTGGAATCCCGAGGTGCCCGAAAGAATGCCTGCTGAAGACATCGTTTTTGAGGCAGTATGGAGCGACACCAATTCCGATAACCCTGCAACAGGTTCGGTTTCCGTAGGTCTTGCGGCATTTGCAGCTATCTCCTCGGCAGCAGTTGCAGCTTACCTTGTTTCAAAGAAGAAAAAGGAAGACGAAGAATAATTTCTGAGTTTTCAAAAGAATGAATTTAAATGGCTGTCATGAAAATGGCAGCCATTTTAGTTTTTCACGGAAGGTTGGGGCTAAAACACAGGGGTAGGTTTGTCATTACGAACCGGTCCGCAGACTGGTGTGGGCGAACCGCCGAAGTGCCGCCGGTGGCGGATGAAGCGAGGCGGTGAGGTGAAGAAATAAGGAGCAGTGCGAAGCACTCCTCGTCCTCGGTAACTGCGTATCGTTCGCTTACGCCTTTGGCGAAAGCTTACTCACTTCGCCCCTCGTCCTCTCCCCAAAAATGCTCGCATTTTCGGGGACCCCACTTGAGGCGACTATATTTCTGAGGGAAATCCGTAATATTCTGCGAAGTGCAACGGATTGCCACGCTTCGCTCGCAATGACATAACCTTCTCTGTTTACATATTTATGATGGTATTATTGCCATCCCCAACTTTCTGTGAAGAACCCCGATTTAATCAGCGTTTCCTTAGAGCAACTCCGATTTTTAAATATAATCCATAAATAATCTTTTTTCTTATTGACATTCTGCCTTAACATATATATAATCAAATTGTTATGAAACTCATAGGTGATTGAATATGAATACGAAGCAGCTTGAATATGTTATTGTTCTTGAGCAGACAGGTTCATTCTCCAAGGCGGCGGATGAGCTTGGCATTTCTCAGCCCTCTCTTTCGCAATATATCAAGAAAATCGAAAAGGAAATCGGTCTTGATTTGTTTGACCGCTCCGGCGGTAGCCTCAGATTGACTGATGCCGGCAGAGTTTATATTGATTCGGGCAGAAAAATTCTTGATATTGAGCATCAGATGAACGGAAGATTTTTAGATATTTCATCAGACAAAATCGGCACAATCAGTATCGGTCTTTCTGCACACAGAAGTGTTGCACTTATGCCGGAAATTGTTTCTGATTTCAGAAAAAAATATCCCGGAATAATTCTGAAGCTTGATGAAAGACCGAGAAGGGAAATACTTGATGCCGCAGAGCATGGTGAGTTTGATATTTGTATCTCTACCTTGCCGGTCAATGAAAGCATATTTGATTATGAGTTGATTATGAACGAAGAGAATGTTATTGCCGTTGCACGGGATTCTCATATTGGCGACAATGCGAAGAAGCTTTCGCAAAGGAAATTCCCGGCAATCAATATTACGGATATTTCGGAATGTAATTTTGCTATGCTAAATAAAGAGCATCCAATGCAAAGGAAGCTTGAAAGCCTTGCGGAGGAATACGCATTGAAACTGAATAAGACCGTTGAATGTACAAGCCTTGAGGCTCTTGTTGAAATGGTTAAGGTCGGCATGGGGGCGGCATTGATTCCTTCGTGCCTTGCAAAGGATTGTGAAAAGCTGAAATTCTTTTCAATTGCCGAAGAAACGAAACCGAGAGAAATTATTCTGATTCACAGGAAGAAGCAGTTTCTCTCAAAATCAGTTAGAGATTTATGTTCTCTTCTGACAACATATTTCAAGTAGCTTGTTTCCATAGATTAAAAGTATAATAAAAAGATTATAAAAATCATAGGGATTTAATTCTGCATAACAGAGAACGGAGGAAATATGACGATAGAATTTGTTTATCTCGGAATTGTTTTTGCAGTTGCAATAATCGGTTTCTCAATTTTCAAACGCCCTCTTTATGAATGTATGCTTATATCATTTCTTGTTCTTGTTGCTGTTACGGGAACGTGGTCACAGGTTGGTACATTCATATGGGATGCAATAACGGAGTCAAGCCTTTATGTAATAATTGTATTTATTATTTCAGCTTCTCTGCTTTCGAAAACAAGGATTATTGATGATTTTATCGCAATTGTTCTTTCGATGTTCGGCAGGTTTACCGGCGGAGCAGGTTATGTTGCGATTATCGGTTCAACCTATATGGGTTCACTTTCAGGCTCGGGTCCAGGTAATGTTGCAACCACCGGAGTTTTTACAATTCCTGCAATGAAGCGTTCCGGTTTTCCGGCTCATCTTGCCGCAAATGTTGAAGCTCATTCGAGCACTATGGGAAACATGATTCCACCGGCAGGTATGATTGCAACTGCGTTTGCTATTCTTGACAAGATGTATCCTGACAGATATACAATTTCGCAGTATTGGCTTCTTCTCTGGGGTATTGCTGTCTGGTTTATAATTCAGCGGATAGTAACAATGTTTGCAATGTGTAAATATTATAAGGTTAAGCCGATGGCAAAGGAAGACATTCCTTCGTTTGTTGAATCGGTCAGGCATGGCTGGAAAGCAATTTTTCTGCCGATAACTGTTTTTCTTCCGTTTCTCCTTACATCAAAATTCGAAGCTTTTTTTGCTTCGAGACTTGGAGACGGAGCAAAGTCATTAAACAACAGCATTCTTCTTTTTATCCCTGCACTTATTGTTGTTGTGGCAGTCCTTCTTTCTGATAAAGAAACAAAAATAAATATGTCGCTGTCCAACATGACCAAAATGATTACTGAGGGAATGACGAAGGTAGTGCCGACAGCTTCTCTTGTTCTTTTTGCTTATTTTGTGAGCAATGTTCTTGAAACGCTTAAAATTGAAGAAGCAATCGGAGTGTTTTTTGCCGGTCTTCACATGAGCAAGCTTGCTCTTTGTGCAATCCTTCCGTTCTTTACGGCGATTCTCGGAATGCTTATTCCCGGCTCAACGCAGGTAAAAATTTTCGGCGGAATAATTATAACAATTCTCGCAGGAGCAGGAGTCAGCCCGATTCTTGCGTGCGGAATGCTTCCCTGCATATGCGGTGCAATGCACGGAGTTACTCCTCCGTATTGTGCCTGCGTATATACAGGAATGGGAATTGCCGAATCCGAACTGAAGCCGACACTTCTCAACTGTATGTGGTGGATATGCTTCCATTATCTGTTGTCGGTCATTGTTATGATGGGCTGGCTTCCGCTTATGGGACTTGTTTAAGGAGGCGTTAATGTGAGAAGAAAAATATATAATATTCTTAATAAAATTTACGGAATAGCTATCAGCATTGCGTTTTGGGGCGGTCTGCTTCCGCTGATTCCGTTCATAGCTGCAATTATTATCGGAGGGTCAACAGGCGAAGCAATTTCAACATTTCTCTATAAAAGCTATTATCCGTGGATTATTGCTCTTGCCTCAATAGCAATAATAATCGGACTTGTTGCGATGTATATCGAAAAAAAAGAAGCACTTTCAACAAAAAGCTTCAAAAAATAAACAGACTGGCATAAAGGCTGCATTCATTCGTGGATGCGGTCTTTTTGGTTGTTTAGACCTTCGAGCGTAAATCACTTGAGCTGAATTTGCCTTTGAAATGTAAAAACAATTCGGGTATTTTTCTATTTCAGAATGGTTTGGGTGTGAAAAAGAGTTAGCGGAATGTGTCCGGAATGAATTTTGTAATATATATTGCTATTATTCGGATATTCTGTTATAATAAGTCAAGCTGATTATCGTGGATATTTGTGTATAAATTACCTCGGAGGAAGAAATGAAAGGTATTATATTAGCCGGAGGAGCCGGCACAAGGTTATATCCGTTGACTATGGTTACATCAAAACAGCTTTTGCCTGTTTATGATAAACCGATGATATATTATCCTCTTTCAACCCTTATGCTTACCGGCATAAATGACATTCTTGTTATCTCAACTCCGGAAGACCTTCCGAATTTCGAGAAGCTTCTCGGAGACGGCAGTCAGTTCGGTCTTAAGCTGAGCTATGCGGTTCAGCCTTCGCCTGACGGACTTGCTCAGGCATTCATTATCGGCGAGAATTTTATCGGAGATGACACCTGTGCATTGATTCTCGGTGACAACATATTCTACGGTGGCGGTCTTTCCGCAAATCTTGATAATGCAGTAAGATTTGCACAGGAAGGCAAGGCGACTGTTTTCGGCTATTATGTTCATGACCCGGAAAGATTCGGAATTATGGAAATCAATGAAAATTGGGAGGTTCTTTCGGTTGAGGAAAAGCCTGCCAAGCCAAAGAGCAATTATTGCATAACGGGTCTTTATTTCTATCCGAAGGGTGTTGCCGAAAAGGCAAAGAATGTTACGCCCTCCGCAAGAGGGGAGCTTGAAATAACGACTCTGAATGATATGTATCTTCAGGAGGGTTCTCTCAAGGCTCAGATTCTCGGCAGAGGCTTTGCGTGGCTTGACACCGGCACTATGGACAGCCTTGTTGAAGCATCATCCTTTGTTGAAATGATTGAGCAGAATCAGGGAATGAAAATTTCCGCTCTTGAAGAAATTGCATTCAGAAAAGGTTGGATTACGAGGGAAACTCTTCTGAAATCAATCGAAAAATACGGCGATTCAAGCTATGGCAGACACATAAAGAATGTTGCCGACGGCAGAATGCTTTAACAGAAGGATGGGTTAGATGAAAGGAATTATTCTTGCGGGCGGTTCAAACACAAAGCTCTATCCGATGACGCTCATCACCTGCAAACAGCTTCTTCCGGTTTATGATAAGCCGTTGATATATTATCCGATGACAACTCTTATGCTTGCGGGAATCAGAGATATTTTGATTATTTCAACCCGTGACGATGTGCCGAAGCTCAAAAGACTTCTCGGAGACGGAAAGCAGTTCGGAATCAATCTTTCGTATGCGGTTCAGGAGCATCCTGACGGACTTGCACAGGCATTTATTATCGGCGAGGAATTCATAGGAAATGACTGCGTTGCGATGATTCTCGGAGATAATATCTTTTACGGGAACGGTCTCGGATATATGCTTCGTCAGGCAGGCAAGGTCAAGGACGGTGCAACGATATTCAGCATCTATGTTGATAAGCCGCAGGAATACGGCGTTGTTGAGCTTGATGAAAATAATAACCCTGTTGCAATCATCGAAAAGCCCGAGCATACCGTTTCATCATATGCGGTTACGGGAATTTATTTCTATGATAACAGAGTTGTTGAATATGCAAAGGCACTCAAGCCTTCGGCGAGAGGTAAGCTTGAAATAACGGATATCAACCAAAGGTATCTTGAAGATGGTAAGCTAAACATCAAATTCATGAACCGTGGATTTTCTTGGTTTGAGGCTGATGATGAAATCAACATTTCGAGAGCCGCAAAATATATTCAGACTATTGAAAAGCTTCAGGGAATTCAGGTTTCGGTTCCCGAAGAAATTGCATATAATAATCGTTGGATAACTCATGAGGAGCTTATGCAGTCTGCTCAGAGATACGGCAAATCGCCTTACGGTCAGCATTTGAAAAATGTTGCAGACGGCAGGATTCTCTATTCTTCAATCAAACCGGGCGAAAGACCGATTTGGGGCACGGAGGATGAATCGCTGAAACAAAAGGATTGATAACTCAATGAAAATACTTGTTACCGGTGGAGCCGGATTCATCGGCTCAAATTTCATATATCTTCTGCTTGAAGAGCGTCCGGATTGGCAGATTGTCTGCGTTGATGCGTTGACATATGCCGCAAATATCCATACGCTGAATAAGGCGATGGAAAATCCGAATTTTGTATTCTATAAAGAAGACATCCGCAACAGAGACGGAATTTTCGGGATTTTCGAAAAAGAGCATCCGGATGTTGTTGTTAATTTTGCGGCTGAGTCCCATGTTGACAGGAGCATTGAAAATCCGGGAATATTCCTTGAAACAAATATTCTCGGCACGCAGGTCATGATGGATGCCTGTAGAAAATACGGAGTTAAAAGATTTCATCAGGTCGGAACGGATGAGGTTTACGGAGACCTTCCGCTTGACAGACCTGACCTGTTTTTCCACGAGGACACGCCGATTCATACGAGCAGTCCTTATTCAACCTCGAAGGCATCGGCAGACCTTCTTGCACTTGCTTATTACAGAACCTATGGTTTGCCCGTAACTATTTCGAGATGCAGTAATAACTACGGACCCTATCAGTTCCCCGAAAAGCTTATTCCGCTGATGATTAACAATGCTTCGCAGGATAAAGCTCTTCCCGTTTACGGAGAGGGACTGAATGTCAGGGACTGGCTTTATGTCAAGGACCATTGCTACGGAATTCTTGCGGTGCTTGAAAAGGGAAGGGTAGGCGAGGTTTATAATCTCGGCGGTCACAACGAAAAGGCGAATATCGAAATAGTGAGAATTATTCTTCAGAAGCTCGGAAAGCCCGAAAGTCTGATAACCTATGTTGCAGACAGAAAGGGTCATGACCAAAGATACGCAATTGACCCGACAAAGGCGAATGAAGAGCTTGGATGGACTCCCACAACGATGTTTGCAGAAGGCATTGAGCTGACTATTGAGTGGTATAAGAACAACATGGAATGGATGGCTGAATGCACCTCGGGCGAATATACAAAGTATTATGAGCAGATGTACGGAAAAAGATAAAACATGAAAACGAAAAGCATTATAGGTATCATTGTCTGAAACTTTTTATTTCGTTTTCGGCATATAAAGAAGAGAAAGGAAATCAGACTTTGCTTATCAGAAACGATTGGTCGGATGATGTTAAAAAAGCTGTGAATGATTTGATTATCAATTACGGAAAAAATTCCGAAGGCTATGATAACACTTCATATGCGGTTTTTGATTTCGACAACACAACAACAATTTTTGACTGCGAGGAGCAGCTTGCGGCTTATCAGCTTATGGTTATGGCTTTTGAGATTAAGCCCGAAAAGCTCAGGGAAATTCTTTATACTGATCTGAGCGACACCTCGAAGGATTTGAGCGGCTACGGTTATTTCAAAGGTTCATACGGCGATTTGGTTGATGATATTGTCAATGCCTACACAAATCTTTGGAACACCTACGGTCCGTTCACCGCAAAAGGCTTGGCTGAGGACAGGCTTGAAGCTCTTCATTCGGATGCTTATTGGAAGGAATTTTCAACAAAGCTCCGTCTTATGTATGACCTCGTTTACGATGTTGAATCGGCAACGATTGCCTATCCGTGGATTCTCTATTGGTTCGCAGGTATGACCGAGGAAGAAATCTATGACTTAGGCGTTCGCTGTGCCGATAAATTCAGAGATAGCGACACCGTTTCGGTCAGGTGGGACAGCCCCGAAATTGCTTCAAAGGTCGGTCAGCTTTCCTATGAGTTTACTCTCGGTGTAAGTGTAACGGAAAATGTCAAGGAGCTTTATAAATCACTTTCTGAAAACGGCATTGATGTCTGGGTATGCTCCGCCTCCTGCACGGGAGCGGTCAGAGCCTGCATTGATTGCTTCGGGCTTCATGATTATATCAAGGGTATGCTCGGCATGACAAACAAAACCGATAAAAACGGCAGATATATCAACGGGTACGATTATGATACGGGTTGCGGCTTCTATGCTCTTGTAGACGGAAATTGGTCAAGGATGGCCGCTCCGACCCACGCACAGCCGTTTGCAGACGGCAAGGTTACTGCAATTTCCCATGCAATTGCTCCCGAATACGGCAACCACGGACCGATTGCCGGCTTTATGGATTCGACCGGCGATTTTAATTTCTGCACAGAATATAAAACTCTCAAGCTTGTTATCTGCTTCAACAGAGCATCAAGAAAGGTCATTGACGGCGGCGGACTTGTTTCGGAGCTTGCTGTTTATCAGAAGAATAATCTCGGCTATGACCTCATGAAGGCAAACGAAAACGGCGACACGCTTTATGTTCTTCAAGGCAGAGACGAAAACGGAAAGAGAACATTCAGAAACAGTAACAAAACAATCCGCTTCGGAAAGTCTGAGGATATTCTTTTTTTGAGCGAAGATAATCAGGCAGAGCTTGATTATTTTATCGAAAACGGAATTACAACAGAAAAAATCATCAACACCTTTTCTCTCAGGACCGAAGAAGGTTTATTCGGCTTCAGATATGGCTTCTTCAAAAGTTATAATGGTTATCATTCACATGAATAATTTACAGTTGCAAAACAGCATTGATTATGGTACTATGTGTTTATAACAGGAACGGATTTTTAAAAACAGGGGGACTGATTATGAAGTCATTTAAAAAGGTATTAAGTCTTATTCTCTGCTCAATCATCGTTGTTTTCTCTTCGCTTTCGGCCTTCGTTGCTGTTGCCGATGAAGACCCGATGAGCTTAACCGGAGCTTCTGCTTCTGCAAAGAATGCTCCGCAGGCGTATACCTCGGTTACATATTCTCATGACTCAAGATTTTCAAGCGGATATGATATTATCAATTGCATTGATGTTTCAAAGCATAACGGCACAATAGACTGGGCGAAGGTTTATGCAGACGGAGTTCGTGAAGCTATTATCCGTGTCGGATACAGAGGTAACACGGAGGGCGGTCTCTTCTCCGATTCTATGTTTGAAACAAATGTTACAGGTGCTCTTGCGGCAGGTATCAAGGTTGGCGTTTATTTCTACACACAGGCAATCACAACCGCAGAAGCAGAGGAGGAGGCAACATTTGTTCTCAATGCAATCAAGGGCAAAAATATCACTCTGCCGATTGTTTATGACTGCGAATATGCGGAAAGCGGAAGCAGATATTCGGGCAGATTATACGATGCAAAGCTTGCCAACTTCTATCAGACGCTGATTTGCCTTGCATTCCTTAACAAAATCAGTGCGGCAGGCTACCAGCCGATGCTCTATGCAAATAAATATATGCTCAACGATAAAATAATTGTCAGCAACATTGAGTCAAAATATCCCGTGTGGCTTGCTGAATATAAGACTACTCCCACATATAGCGGTAATTATACCATGTGGCAATATACTCCGACGGGCAGAGTTGACGGCATAAGCGGAAATGTTGACATGAATTTCAGATATGTTAAAACCTCCGATGTTAAGAAAATAGAGGTTTCTGCACCGAAGACGGAAATTACTGTCGGTGAAACGCTTCAGGCGTCGGCAAAAACAGATGCGGCATCTCTTGCGGCTATCGGCACTGCCGGAGCAGTTACATGGTCAAGCTCCGATTCCGGAGTTGCAACAGTCAGTGCGAACGGTCTTATAACAGCTGTTGCCGCAGGCTCGGCGGAAATTTCCGCAAGTGTTTTAGTAACACCTACTTCGGGCACTGCTCAGTCATTCAGCGATAAGCTCGTTATTACGGTTAAGGTCGCTCAGGCTGAACCCGTTACCGAACCTGTTACCGAACCCGTTACCAATCCTGTTCCGGAAACTACACAGCCAGCCGAGACGGAAACATCTCCGTATATGGAGCTTGACGGTGACGGTTTTCTTCAGAATGTTTTGGTTATGCTTACCAATGCCATTATTTGGTGTCTCAACATAATCAGCAAGATTATGGCTATGTTTATGGCATAAAATGTCAGCAGTTTTATAATTTCAGAAAGTTAACGGAGGTTATCTTATGCTGTTCTGTTCTAATTGCGGTTCGAAAATTCCCGAAAATGCTTCGTTCTGCATCAACTGCGGTGCACCCGTAAATAAAGCTCAACAGCCTCAGGAGGCTGAAGCTCCCAAAGAAAACACAGCTCCCGACTATCAGCAGAGATTTTATGAAAACAAGTCTCAGCAGGAGCAGAATAATCCACAGCAGAATACATATCAGCAGACATATCAGCAGCCTGCCGGAACATACCGTGCCGATGTGCCGAGAAGAGATCTTGCAATCTGCATAATTCTTTCGTTTGTGACCTGCGGAATTTACGGCTTGTATTGGTATTATAAGCTCATTAACGAGCTTAATGTTGCCGCTCCCGATGCCGATTCTCCGAGTGCAATAACAGTTCTTTTGCTGACTGTTGTAACCTGCGGAATTTACGGCTATTACTGGCTCTATAAGGCGGGAAACAGGCTTGATAATATCAGACAGCTTAACGGCGAAGCCACCTCAAATTTAGGTCTTCTCTTTGTTATTCTTGCAATCTGCCAGCTCGCAATTGCGGATTATTGCCTGATTCAGAATGAGCTTAACAAGATTTCTCTCAGCTGATGAAGGAAAGAGCGAAAAAAGCGATAAAAACAAGCACAGTCCTCGTTGCATTGGGCTGTGCTTATTTGCTGTTTTTTATGAAAACAGGGATAGGTATTCCCTGCTTTTTTAACCTGATAACGGGTCTTGAATGCCCGGGCTGCGGAGCAACAAGAATGTTCAGAAGCCTTGCATTGCTTGATTTCAAAGCGGCATTCGGCTATAATCCCGTTCTTTTTATCATGCTTCCGCTTATTCTTTTCTTTATCGGAAGATATATTTATCAATGGATAAGATACGGCAAATCAACCCTTTCAAAAGCAGAGAATATAATTCAGATTATTATGGTTATCGTTCTGATTGCGTTTGGAATATTGCGGAATATTTTCTGACTATATTTCGTTGACATCACTGTATTTTGTGGTAAAATAAAAGGCGAGGGTTATATAGGAGGAAATGAAATGAAGAGATGCATGAACTGCATGAAGCAGATTGAAGATTCGGAAAAAATCTGCCGGTTTTGCGGATATGACAGCGAAAAAACGCAGGAAATGGTTGACGAGCTTCAGGCAGGAAGTCGTCTTGCGGACAGGTTTATTATCGGCAATACCCTCGGAAGAGGCGGTTTTGGGATAACCTATGTTGCGTGGGATGAAAACCTCAAGCGCAGGGTTGCCATCAAGGAATATATGCCGCGGGGACTTGCATCGAGAGATACGGGAGCAACAACCGTTAAATGTGACAAAAATTCAAAGGATTCCTTCGAAAGAGGAATAGAGAAAACAATTGAAGAAAGCCGCAAAATGGCAGGTTTATCATATCTTGACAGTGTTGTTACAGTTCACGATTTTTTCAAAGAAAACGGAACGGCATATATAGTCATGGAGCTGCTTGAGGGCAGAAATGTTAAAGAATATCTGAAGGAAAAGGGAAAACTATCGTTTGAAGAAACTATTCGGATTATGACGCCTATTCTGAACACTCTTTCGGCTGTTCATAAACAAGGGATAATCCACAGGGATATTTCGCCCGATAACATTTTTCTCTGCAATGACGGCAGAATAAAGCTCCTTGATTTCGGCTCTGCAAGAACCTTTGAAGGAATGGCAGAGGGCAGTCACAGCATTGTTTTCAAGCACGGCTACGCTCCGAAGGAACAATATTCTTCAAAGGGCAAGCATGGAACATACACGGATATGTACGCAACTGCTGCAACGATTTATAAAATGCTCACGGGAATAACTCCACAGGAGAGCATCGAAAGGCTCACGGGCGATGATGAGCTTCAAAATATATCGGAGATTGTTGATATTTCAAAAAATGCGGCGTATGCGATTATGCAGGGACTTGAACTGAAAGAAAAAGACAGAATCCAGACCGCTGATGAATTTCTTGAAAAGCTTTCGGCAGAGGATAAACCACTCTTCGCAGGAGATGCAACGGTAACAATGTCATCTGATGCCGTGAGGCAGAAATACGGTGACCTGATTGAAAGAGCAGGACAGAAGACCGAGTTGCAGATTTCTCCTTCCGTAAAGCCGAAAACGACAGAAAATGAAATTGCGAAACAAGAATCAGAAGAAAAAGTGCAGAAATATTTAAAAAGGATAATTTCTATTGCGGTTGCAGCTTTTATGGTTGTTTTGATTACGGTTATTGGAGTCAAGATGAAATCAAGTAAGTTGTTATTCGAGGAAAATTCTGTTGGACTGATTTCGGAAACTGAAAGTATTGCCAATACAAAGCAGTCGACAACAGATGAAAACACAAGTACTTCTGAAACTCAGAATATTTTGCAAAAAAAGTTTGCAAATGTGAAAGTCGGAGATGTTATCAAGTTTGGTTCATATGAGCAGGATAATATAGCATCCAACAGTAAGGAAGAGATAGAGTGGCGAGTGCTTGAAGTTAAAGATGGCAAAGCTCTTATCATAAGTGAAAAAGCACTTGATTCCAAGCCTTATAATACAGAATATATTGATATAACATGGGAAACAAGTTCATTAAGAAAATGGTGCAATGAGAATTTCTTTAATGTTGCATTTAACGCAGATGAGAAGGGAATAATTGCATCTGCAAAAGTTTCGGCAAATTCAAATCCCAATTATTCAACAAATTCCGGTAATGACACAGACGATAAGATTTTTATCCTGAGTATAACAGAAGTTGAGAAGTATTTTGCATCTGATGAAGAAAGAAAATGTGTTCCGACAGAATATGCGATTGCACAAGGCACCTACACTTCAAGTAGTCACTCCAAAGGTGGTAAAGCTACCTGCTGGTGGTGGTTGCGTTCGCCCGGTTGTGATCAGTACACTGCTGCCTCTGTTTACTCTTATGGTACGGTTTATTATGTCGGTGACTTTATCGACATTGGTCATGGTGCTGTTCGTCCGGCTTTGTGGATTAAAATCTGAAATCTTTAATCTTTTAATCTGTAATCAAATATAATAAATCTGAATCCGCAATTATTCGCCGTAATTGCGGATTTTTTTGTGTGCTCGGCACGCACAT
>DCII01000030.1 GCA_002315935.1 Ruminococcaceae bacterium UBA1730 | reverse complement strand
TAATGGGTAGCCTCCTACTCGATTAGGTGTGCGTAATCTTGCATATCCGATTAATCTATGATATTATTCTGTTATCAGAATGGAGGAGAATGCTGTGAAATTTGATATTCCCGTTCCGTGTTTTTTCGGAAAAGACGATTTCTGCGATGCTTTGCAGAAGATAAAGAACTGCGGATTTGACACCGTTGAAACCTATAACTGGTCGGAGCTTGATACCGAAAAGGTTTCGGAAACACTTGAAAAGCTTGACATGGAGCTTATCAGCATCTGCACCTCGGATTTCAGGTTGACTGATATAAGCTTTCAGTCTCATTGGCTTGAATGCCTTAAGGATAGCATTGCGGCGGCGAAGAAGCTCGGTGCAGGCATGATGATAACGCAGGTCGGTCAGGACACAGGCGAAAAAAGAGAAATCCAGCATTCGAATATTGTTGCAACTCTCCGCATTGCCGCTCCTATTCTTGAAGAAGCGGGAATTATCCTTCTCGTTGAACCGCTCAATGTGCTTTATGACCATAAAGGTTATTTTCTGCCCTCAAGTGCAGAAGCGTTTGAAATCATCAGAGAGGTTGGAAGCGAAAATATTAAAGTTGTTTTTGATATTTATCATCAGCAGGTAACGGAGGGCAATATCATCAATAATATCCGTGATAATCTGCCCTTGATTGCTCATATTCATGTTGCAGGCCATCCCGGAAGGAATGAACTGCAATACGGCGAAAACGATTATAAAGTCATTTTCAAGGCACTTTCTGATATGGGCTATGACGGAAGCATAGGTCTTGAATATAATCCTCTTCTTCCCCCAGAGGAAAGTTTAGCGGAATTCAGAAGAATCTACATATAAAAATTCCTCCGCAGAGCAGCGTGAAGATGCTTTGCGGAGGTTTCTTTATTTTATGTTTTGCAAGGTGAGTGTCGGTCCGTAAACGCACAGCTCATCAATTCCGCTTTCGGTAGGAACGAATTTTGCCTTGTCAATATTCAGCTTGCGGTTGTGAATTGTTGTCGAACTGAAATGCGAATGGTAGGCTATATAGAGCTGACCCTCGGGATTGCTGATAAAGCAGTGATGACCTGTACCGTTGATATAATCCGTGCGTGTCAGAACGGGATTTGAGGTCTGCTTGACGAATGGACCGTCAGGTGAAGAGGAAACGGCAACATAAACGCTGTAATTCGGACTCTGATAGTCTTCGCCCGAATAGGTCAGGTAATAGTATCCGTTATGCTTAAGAACGAAAGGACCTTCGTTGATGTGACCTTCCATTCCCTCGGGAGAGCGGATAATTCTGTTTGTTTCGGGTCTGACATTGAGATTTTCGTCCATGTCACATATCCATATCTCCGAGCATCCGGGAGCAAAATATGAATAATAAAGATAATTATTTCCGTCATCGTCAAACATAATATGACCGTCAATTCCTTTATGCTCAAAAAGAAAACTGTCGTTTGTCTTACGAAACGGTCCGCACGGAGAATCGGCAACCGCAAGAGCCATATGCTCCTCGGTGCTGTAAAGCATATAATATCTGTTGTTATACTTATAGACCTCGGGAGCCCAAAACCAGTATTCTCCGACTATATCATTTTTCGATGCACACATACCTTTTTTAACCCAATGGATAAGGTCGGTTGAGGTGCAGTAATCGAAGCCGTCGGAACGGTTTGTTGAATAGAGATAATATGTTCCGTTTTCATAATAAATATACGGGTCGGGAGAGTTGAGACTGACGGGGTTTGAATAATCGCCGGTAACCTCCTGCTTTTCGGTGTCGGTTACTGTAAAATTCTTTATTCTGTTTTCATCCGAAGCGAAAATTCCGGCATCCGTTCCGGTAAATTCTTCATATATGTCGAATACGGGATAAGGGTCTTCGTCAAGCGGATTATAATAAACCCAACCCTTAAGATAGCCGTTGTTATAGCTCAGCTTAACTTTAAATGCTTTTTCCGGCATAATACTGATATGTTTTTCTGCAAGAACATCATAGCTTGTTCCGTCTGAAACGAGAATTCCTGCCGTGCTTCTTTCCGAATCAATGAAGAACAGTCCGCCGTTGAATGCACCGTCTTTGATTTCCGAGCCGAAAACAATTCCGCTTTTGCCGCTCTTTTCGGTGCTTATATCGGCAGAAATTTCAAAATCGGAATCGGTTGAAGCCTTTTTCAAAGCAACGGCATTGGTTGTGCTTTTGTGAACGATATATTTGCCGTAGAAATGGCAGATAACATCCTCGCCGTCATATCTGACCGTTACGGAGCCTAAATCGGCGGTTGTTCTCGGCGTAAAAAGATTGGCAAAGTCATTGAAATATTCACGCAGCTCAACACCTGTTTTTGAAATGAACATAAAAGCTCTTGCAAAGAAGCTTTTAATTCCCGATGAAGAAATTGAAGCAAAACGCTCCTCCGAGAGCTTGAAGTCACCTGAATTGATAACGCCTGAGCCGATTTCATCATAAATGCGTTCTGTTATTCCGGAGGAAAGACCGGTTCCGTTCTTTTCATATTCAACCCACAGAAGAAGATTTTCAAGGGAATCGAGAGAATGGTTTTCGAATTCTGTTTTGAAAACTATTGTTTCATCCTTTGCGTATTCTGATTTTTCAGGTGTTATTTTCATTTCAAGCTCCTTGCCGTTGCCTGCGGCAGAAACCGAAATTGCAGATGAAAGAATAAGAACAAGCGATAGAATCACGCAGATAAATTTTTTCATGCTATTCTCCATAATTATGTTATCAAATATTTTACCGTCAAAGGTGTTATGCCCCAATTATAATAAAAGTTAATGGCGAATGCAAGCGTAAAAAAATAAAATTCCCTGTTTTCATTGACAAAGAAATGCACTTGTGTTATACCTTATATTTGTGAATAAAAAAGAAATAAGGTGTTATAATGGCAACTATTTTAAGCGTTTCAATTGCGCTTGCGGCGGGTCTTTTCATGACCCGTGTCACAAAGCCTCTCGGCTTACCCTCGGTTACTGCTTATCTTATAGCAGGAATTCTTATCGGACCTTATTGCCTCGGAAGGCTCGGCATTTCAGGTCTCGGATTTACTTCAATCGAAAATGTAGGAGAATACAAAATCATTTCCGATGTTGCCCTCGGATTTATTGCTTTTACCATCGGAAATGAGTTCAGACTTTCTCAGCTCAAGAAAATCGGCGGTCAGGCAACCTTTATCGGCATATGGCAGGCTGTTGTTGCAACGCTCTGCGTTGATGTTGCTCTTATCGGTCTGCATTTTGCTCTCGGGGATAAGCTCCCCATCCCTATGGCGGTTATCCTCGGTGCAATTGCCGCCGCAACTGCACCTGCGGCAACTCTGATGGTTGTTCGTCAATATAAAGCAAAGGGAAAGCTTACCGACCTTCTTCTGCCCATCGTTGCAATAGATGATGCGGTTGGCTTAATCATTTTTGCAATTTCATTCGGCGTTGCAAAGGCAATGGTCAACGGCGAATTCAGCTTCATCGCAATTGCAGTTGAACCGATTCTCGAAATCGTTTGTTCGCTTCTTCTCGGCACGCTCATGGGCGTTCTTTTCACCGTCTGTGAAAAATTCTTCAATTCAAACAGCAAAAGACTTTGCCTTTCAATAACCTTCGTTATGCTTACCGTTGCAATCTCGATGCTTGAATTTGAAATCGGCGGCGTACATATCGGATTTTCAGCTCTTCTTGTCTGCATGATGCTCGGAACGATGTTCTGCAATCTCTGCGATTTCTCGGCTGAAATCATGGATAAAACCGATAAATGGACCGTTCCGCTTTTTGCACTTTTCTTCGTTCTGAGCGGTTCGGAGCTTGAGCTTGATGTTTTTGCTGATGTTGCAATAGTCGGAATCGGCGTTGCATATATCGTTTCAAGAATATTTGGAAAATATGTCGGTGCATATGCAAGCTCGAAAATCACGAAATGCGACCCTCTTACGCAGAAGTATCTCGGCATAACCCTTATGCCGCAGGCAGGCGTTGCTCTCGGAATGAGCGTAACCGTTATGGCATCAACCGAAATCGGAGAAATAGGCGTCATAATCAGAAATATTATTCTTTTCTCCGTTCTCATTTACGAGCTTTTCGGACCTGTTATGACAAAATGGGCACTTTCCAAAGCCGGAGAAATCAGCCCGAAGGACCTCGGAAAGGAACGCAAAAACAGAGAAGCTCCTGCAAAAGTATAAAAAGTATAAAAATTATAAAAAATATCGGCTGTGCTTCAATTGAGGCACAGCCGAATTTTTGGGGCATACCGGATTCCTGTTTCATTTATACGGAGCATGAGAAGGAATAATATTCAATAAATATTTTTATTTCCTCATAAATTATCTTTAAGTCGTAAACAAAATTATTGAAAGACGGCAAACGAAGACTGTTCAACAAAAGTCTGCGATTTATATTACCAACCAGCCGTTTTACATTTTCGTTGAATGAAAGAGAGGTGGGTTTTGCATTAAAGCTATACCAAAAGTCGCCGATTCTGATTTCCAGAGTCGGTTCTGCCGGGTCCTCTAAATAGATGCTGAAAGAACACTTTTTACCGTTGATTTCAAAACTGCTATCCTGCTCATTATAAATTTGAATATTGCCGTTTTCATATGTGATTGAGATATATTCAGGGACATTGTAATGTGCAACTCTGCCGCTGTAATCTAAAGCTGCAACCGGCTCAAATTCTTCGGGAAGCTCAACCTTCAGGATATTTCCGGTTTCGGAAATATCATCAAGCTCATTTTCACCGGCATATGCCGGAATGCAGATACCGATTGCCATAACGAGAACAAGGAGAATTGATATTGCTTTTTTCATCGTTTTCAACCTTTCTTTAATACAACTTGTGCAGACTGTTTCTGCATACATTTTCATTATATCATAGATTTTAATATTTACAATAAAAACAAAAAATTATCGGCTGAGCTTCAATTGAGGCACAGCCGAATATTTAAGGAAACGCTGATTAAATCTTGCTTGCCGATTTAATCAGCGTTTCCTCAAGTTTTTCAGATTTTTGAAAGATAGTAGTTAATAAATGAACGGACTTCTTCGTTGACTATATTGAAGCCGTTACTGATGCGTTCGAAAAATGTGGGAGAAGGTTCATCTGAATTTGATGCATCAATTCTGCTTCCTATTGTTTTTGCAAGACGAACCATATTTTTCATAAACGAAAGCTCGTTGACCTCAATGCCGTAGCAATAAGGAATATCACCGATTCTGACCTCTAATGTCGGTTTTTTTGCATCATTGAACCAAAACTCAACACGGAAGGTTTTGCCTTCGTAGGCAAAAATTGAATCTAAGCCATTGAAATTACGTTTGTTTCCGCTTGCATCGGTAATTGAAATGTATTCAGGACAAATAGCATCAATTTTGCCGTTGTAATCGGAATATGTAACAAATTTAAATTTTTCGGGGAAGGAAATCTTCTTGATAAATTCTTTTGATGAATGAACAACGAGCTTGATTTCACGCTTATAGCCTTCATCAATGAATGAGTAAATAAAGAAATGTTCGCCGGGAGTGTAATCCTCCAAACAAAGCTTTACAACTGTTCTGTATGTTTCGCCTTCAGAGAATTTAACCTGAGCATATGCATGGCTGTAATAACATCTGCCGATTTCCTCCATGAAAATCATTGTTCCGTCATCAACGGTAAGACTTTCAAAGGTTCCGAGATATTTAGCGGTTACATTTGCAAGAATGTCATCGCTTTTGTAGCTGCCGGGTTCAAAATAAATTGTTTCTCCTGCCTTGAGATAAAAGAGAGGTTCTTTGTCAAGCTCATTAATGAAAATTTCTGAACCGCAGTTATAATAATCGCAGCATTCTCTTGTGCCGCAGGGTGATCCGTTTTTGATGGATTTCGATGCTGCGTTTACAAAAACATAGAAATCGTCTGCTTCATCATTTCCGACCGGCTTGAAGTCAAAGATATAAAAGCCTTCTCTGTCAGCCGTCATTTTAATAACTATGTCAGTATCAAATGCGGCATGTGAAACGGTTTTTGTTTCGCCCGGAGCAATTTCGCCCCAAAGATTAAATGATTTTGTAACCCCATAGTAATCAGTCCACTGGATGCTTCCATCTGCATACGCCGGAATGCAGATGCCGATTGCCATGATGAGAACAAGGAGAATTGATATTGCTTTTTTCATAGTTTTCGACCTTTCTTCAATACAACTTTTGCAGATATTTTCTGCATATATCCTTATTATATCAAAGATTTTAATTTTTGCAATATAAAAACGAGAAATTTTCAAAGAAAAGAGGCTGTGAAAAAATGGTT
>DCII01000039.1 GCA_002315935.1 Ruminococcaceae bacterium UBA1730 | reverse complement strand
AAGGGGTTGACAGGAGTGCAGAAGTTTGCGATAATCTGTGAGCAAGCAAGCAAGCAAGCAAGCAAGCAAGCAAGCAAGCAAGCAAGCAAGCACTAACTGTAACCAATTAATAAATAATATCAAATAACTAACAAGGCACATTGTGTCCGTTTAACAGCGGATACGGTGTGCCTTTTCGTGTTGTAAATATCATAAAAAATGTATTTTAACATCTGAATTTCAGATGAAGAAATAAATATTCAAGGAAAGGAGGAAAAAAACAATGAAGAAATTTGCAAATGCAGAAATCGAGGTTGTTAAGTTCGATAACGCTGTTATCGCAACAAGCAGCTGCACGGATATTACCAAAGCTGATGGTTATGATGAGTGTCATTACTATTATAGTGTTGATCCCGATGGACAAGAATCTGGCATTTCTTTTGAAGAATACCTAGGGCTTTTGGGTTCATCATTCGATGCAGCCATCAACATGATTATCTAAACTTAGTCAACTTACTCGAACATACTTTGCTAAATGGTAAAGTATGGGGCTGTAAACAAATAGCCTCAAAAAATCCGGAGCACTTGAAAAAGTCAGCTCCGGATTAATTTTTTTGTTCTTCACGGAAAGTTGGGGCTAAAACACAGGAGCAGGTTCGTAATCTGTAATGCTCTGCGAAAGGAAGCGGATTGCCACGTCGCTACGCTCCTCGCAATGACCGGGGAGAGGGCGGATTGCCACGCTTCGCTCGCAATGACCGAACTTTCTCTGTTTCCGTTATTTGTGCTGATATTATTTCAATCCTCAATTTTCGTGAAGAACCTTTTATTTCGTCATCAGTTCGCAGATGAGATTGCTGTATTCAACGGGGTCATCAATTGTCTTTCCGCTGATAAGGCACGCTTCGCCGTAAAGAAGCTTTGCATATTTGCCGAGGGTTTCCTTATCGTCTGCAAAGAGAGCCTTGAGCTTCTCGGCAACGGGATGCTTTGCGTTGATTTCAAGCACTATCTGTGCCTTGACCTTCTGCTCCTGACCGGGCATTGAGTTGAGAGTTTTCTCCATTTCAAGCGAAATGCCGCCCTCAGTTGTGAGACAAACGGGATGATTTGAAAGCTTGTTGGTGTATCTGACGGATGAAACGCCGTCACCGATAGCGGTTTTCATTTCTTCAAACATATCCTTTGCATCGGCGTTCTCGGTTTCAAGCTCTTTCTTTTCGTCTTCGGAATCGAGGTCAAGCTGTTCATCGCAGATGTTGATGAATTCCTTGTCTGCATAGTTTCCGAGCATCTTAAGAGCAAATTCGTCAACATATTCGGTCAGATAAAGAATTTCAAAGCCCTTTTCTTTAACGGAATCGCACTGCGGAAGCATTTCAATTTTTTCAACGGTTTCGCCGCAGGCATAGTAGATTTTTTTCTGCTCTTCGCCGGCTCTTTCGGCATATTCGGCAAGTGTAACAAGCTTCTTTTCGTTTGAAGATGTGAAGAGAAGAAGGTCTTTCAGCACATCCTTATGAACTCCGTAGCCGTTGTAAACGCCGAATTTCAACTGAATTCCGAAATTTTTGAAGAATTCTTCGTATGCTTCTCTCTCATTTTTGAGCATCTTTTCAAGCTCGCTCTTGACTTTCTTTTCGATGGTCTTTGCAATGAGCTTTAGCTGGCTGTCATGCTGGAGCATCTCTCTTGAAATGTTGAGCGAAAGGTCTTCGCTGTCAACAAGTCCCTTGACAAAGCTGAAATAATCGGGTAGCAGGTCACTGCATTTGTCCATAATCAGAACGCCCTTTGAATAGAGCTGAAGTCCCTTTTCGTAGTCCTTCGAATAATAGTCAAACGGAGGTCTTTTGGGAATGAACATCATTGCGTGATAGGTTGCCTGACCTTCAACGCTTGTGTGAATAACCTTTGCAGGGTCTTCGAAATCATAGAATTTTTCCTTGTAGAAGTTGTTATATTCTTCGGGAGTAATCTCGGAACGGTTCTTCTTCCAGAGAGGAATTCTGCTGTTGAGAATTCGGTCTTCCTTGACCTCCTCATATTCGCCCTCTTCGCCGCCCTCAACGGGCTTCGAGGTTGTGAATTCCATTTTGATGGGATGGCGGATATAATCGGAATATTTCTTTATAAGAGCACTTATTCTGTATTGGTCAAGGAAATCACTGTATTTTTCGTCCTCGGTGTCTTCCTTGATGTGCATAGTGACAACAGTTCCGAAATCTGCCTTTTCGCAGGGACCGATTTTATAGCCGTCTGCACCCTCGGATTCCCATCTGAATGCTTCGTCACTGCCGAATGCCTTTGTTTCAACGGTAACCATGTCGCTGACCATGAACGCCGAATAGAATCCGACACCGAACTGACCGATTATGTCAACGTTTTCCGTTTTCTCGTTTTCTTTTTTGAATGCAAGCGAACCGCTCTTGGCGATAGTGCCGAGATTTGTGTCAAGCTCCTCTTCCGTCATTCCGCAGCCGTTGTCAATAACCCTGATGAGCCTGTTTTCTTCGTCAAGCTCAATGCGGATAACGAAATCCTCCGAACCGAGACCGACCGAGGAATCCGTCAGCGAGCGGAAATAGAGCTTGTCAAGTGCATCGGAAGCGTTTGAAATGATTTCACGCAGAAAGATTTCCTTGTGGGTATAGATTGAATTTATCATCATATCCATAAGACGCTTGGATTCTGATTTGAATTGTTTTGTTCTCATAAGTATCACCCTTCAAAATTTTTGATATGCTGAAAGTATAGCCGTTCAACTGTTATATTCTGTTAAAATAATATGAACAATCTGTGAATTTTGGCACTCGAAAGGAAAGAGTGCTAATTTAAGGCGAGGAGTAACAGCGAAGAAGGAACCGGCGAGTAGGAATCTGTTTCCGGATATTGAAGTGAATCTTAAGAGAGTAGGTTTTCAGGCTTTGCTCGCAATGACGGGCAGGTAGCGATACAGCAAGTGTAACTGCAATAATGAATGAAAAAGGTCTGTCATTGCGAACCGGTCCGCAGACCGGTGTGGCAATCCGTTTCCTTTATTTAGTATTTCTTTAAATAAATTTAAGTAAAATAATGTATTTTTACTTGAAATATTCGAAAAAGATGATAGAATAAAAGCTGTAAATTTTTTTAGGAGGTAGTCTGATGGCAAAATTCTTGTTTTCTGCATTTGCAGATGAAGCATCGCCTTCAATCGCAGAGCAGATAGCGGCCTGCAAGGCCAACGGCATTGAATATATTGAGCTTCGTAACTGTGACGGCAAAAACATTTCAAATTTCACCGTTGACGAGGCAAAGGCACTTAAAAAGGTGCTTGATGAGGGCGGAATCAAAGTTTCTTCAATCGGCTCTCATTACGGCAAAATTGAGATAACCGATGATTTCGGTCCTCATTTTGAAGCCTTCAAAAATACTGTTGAGGTTGCTAAAATTCTCGATACGAAATATATCAGAATGTTCAGCTTCTATTTCAACAACGGCGAAAGCTACGAGGAATATAAGGATGAGGTTTTTGCCCGTTTAAGTGCAATGGCAGACTATGCAAACGAAAACGGCATTCTTTGCTGCCATGAAAATGAAAGAGGAATTTACGGCGATATTCCCTCAAGATGCCTTGAAATTGCTGAATATTTCGGCGACAGAATGGGTTGCATTTTTGACCCTGCAAACTATATCCTTGCAGGTGCAGATACTCTTGCCGGCTTTGAAGACCTCTGCAAATATGTTACATATATGCATATCAAGGATGCAGTTGCCGAGGGCGGAGCAGTTGTTCCGGCAGGCAAGGGCGAAGGCAGAGTTGAAGAAATTCTCAAAAAGCTTGACGGAAGAGAAGGAGTATTCTTCCTTTCGGTTGAACCGCATTTAAGAGTTTTTGACGGTCTCAAGGCTCTCGAACAGAGCAACGGTCAGGAGCTTAAAATTAATGATGTTTATGTTTATCCCGATAACAAAGCTTCGTTTGCGGCGGCCTGCTCCGCAATCCATGAGCTTATTGAAACCAAGGTTCAGCCCGTCAGATTCGGCATTATCGGTGTCGGCAACATGGGTTCATCGCATATCAGAATGTATATGAAGGGCGAGCATCACGAGCTTCGTGTTACAGCCTGTGCGGATGTTAACCCTGCAAGACTTGATGCCGCAAAGGAAATTATGCCTTCAATCAAGACCTTCAATTCCGCCGAGGAGCTTATCGACAGCGGCGAGGTTGATGCGGTTATCATTGCAACTCCGCATTATCTTCATTCCCCTGTTGCCCAATATGCGTTCTCAAAGGGAATTCATGTTCTGACCGAAAAGCCCGCAGGTGTTTACACAAAGCAGGTCAGAGAAATGAACGAAGCGGCCGCAAAGAGTGGGGTTGTGTTCGGAATCATGTATAATCAACGCACCAATTGCGTTTACAGAAAAATGAGAGAGCTTGTTCAGGGTGGCGAGCTCGGCGAAATCAGAAGAGTCAGCTGGATTATTACCGACTGGTACAGAACTCAGTCATACTATAATTCAGGCGGATGGCGTGCAACCTGGGAAGGCGAAGGCGGCGGCGTTCTTCTTAACCAGTGTCCCCATAACCTTGACCTCTGGCAGTGGATATGCGGTCTGCCCGTTAAGGTCAGAGCATTCTGCCATGAAGGCAAATGGCACGACATCGAGGTTGAGGATGATGTTACCATCTATGCCGAATATGCAAACGGTGCAACAGGAACATTCATCACAACAACAGGTGACTGCCCCGGCACAAACAGATTTGAAATCACTCTTGACGGCGGCAAGCTTGTCTGCGAAAACAACAAGCTCATGCTTTACAAGTTAAACGGCACAATTTCAAACCATTGTGCAAACGCCAAGGGCGGCTTTGACCCTCTTGAGGGCGAATGGATTGAGGTTGAAACAGACGGCAGAAACAAGCAGCACAGCGAGGTTACAAGCAAGTTTGCGGCGGCAATTCTCCGTGGCGAACCTCTTGTTGCAAATGGAGAAGAGGGCATCAGAGGTCTTTCAATTTCAAATGCCGCTCACCTTTCATCGTGGCTTGATAGGATGGTCGAAATTCCCGTTGACGAGGAGCTTTATTTTGCAGAGCTTCAGAAGAAAATTGCCGCAGGCAACGCCGCAAAGAAAACGGTTGTTGAGACCGTTCAGAGCGACATGAGCAATACTTATTGAGGTAAAATATGAAGGTTGCAGTTATCGGATGCGGAAATATTTCCCGTCTGCATTTCAGTGCACTCAATGAAATACCCGATGTTGAGATAGTCGGCGCGGTTGACATCAAGCCCGAAAGGGCTGATGCCAAGGCATCGCAGTTCGGTGCAAAAGCATATTACGGCATTGACGAGCTTTTTGCAAACGAAAAGGTTGATGCGGTTCATATATGCACTCCGCATTATCTTCACACACCTATGGCAATCAAGGCCATGCAGAACGGTGCGGATGTGCTTGTTGAAAAGCCGTGTTCTGTTTCGAGAGAAGAAATAAAGCTTCTCAGAAAGGTTCAGACTGAAACGGGCAAACAGCTTGCAGTCTGCTTTCAGAACAGATATAACGCCTGCGTTCAGCATATGAAGAATATCATTGATTCGGGCGAAATGGGAAGAGTTACGGCCATCAGAGCGTTTGTAACATGGTCAAGAGGCAAGGATTATTATTCGGATGATTGGCACGGAACTGCCGGAAAGGAATGCGGCGGAGTGCTTATCAATCAGGCAATTCACACCGTTGACCTTGTGCAGTATCTCGGCGGAGAATGCAGAAGGCTGACCGCTCATGTTTCGAATGACCATCTCAAGGGCGTTATTGAGGTTGAAGACAATGCAAGCATCATTATGGAGCTTGAGGGCGGTGTTAATGCCGTGCTCTATGCTACCACAGCTTTTTCCGAAAACAGCGATGTTATCGTTGAGGTAACTCTTGAAAACGGAAAAATGCGTATTGAGGGCGAGAAATTCTATTCGTTTGAAAACGATGCTTTTGTTTGCAGGGACTGCGGAGGAGCATCGGAATTCATCGGTCAGAAATACTGGGGTGCAGGTCACTCAAGTCTTATAAATGATTTTTATGACTGCCTTCGGACGGGCAGAAAATTCAGCATTGATGCCTTTGAGGGCGGCAAGGCGGCAGAAATTGTTGCCGCAAGCTATGAATCCTCGGCATCGGGCGAAAGCATCATTTTCTGATGATGCGGAAAGGATAAATTATGCTTCATGAAAACCTTAAAAACAGAGTTGCGGTTATAACCGGCGGAAGCGGCGTTCTCGGAAGCGGATTTGCAAAGGACCTTGCAAGATTCGGCGTTAAGGTTGCCATTCTCGGCAGAAACGGCGAAAACGCACAAAAGGTTGCAGACGAAATAACGGCAGACGGCGGCACTGCAATTGCAATAAGCTGCAATGTTCTTGATGCTGAAAACCTTGAGAGTGCAAGGCAGCAGATTAATTCAACTCTCGGGACCTGCGATATTCTTATCAACGGAGCGGGAGGAAATTCACCCCTCGGCACAACAACGAAGGAAACACTTGAGCTTAAGGATATAGCTGAAAAGGCAGAGGGTGTCAAAACCTTTTTTGACCTTGATGCAAAGGGAATTGAATATGTTTTCAACCTCAATTTCCTCGGCACTCTTCTCACAACGCAGTGCTTCGCAAAGGATATGGTCGGCAAGGAGAATGCAACAATTCTCAACATTTCTTCAATGAATTCTTACCGTCCTCTTACAAAGATTCCGGCATATTCGGCGGCAAAGGCGGCTGTTTCGAACTTCACGCAGTTCATGGCAGTTCATTTTGCGGATGTCGGCATCAGAGTAAACGCAATTGCTCCGGGATTCTTTGCAACAAATCAGAATAAAGCTCTTCTCTTCAACGAGGATGGTTCGCTAACTCCCCGTTCGGGCAAGATTATCGGTCACACTCCGCTTCGCCGTTTCGGTGTTCCCGAGGACCTCACCGGTGCACTTCTCTTCCTCTGCGATGAAGAATATTCAGGATTTATCACAGGTGTTATTCTTCCCGTAGACGGTGGTTTCTCAGCATATTCAGGAGTATAAGCATAATAATGCCTCGGTTCATATGAATCGGGGCTGTTTTTATACTGTGATATATTAATCGTATTAGGTGTTTACAAAGAACATAAAATGTCTTATAATCACATTAATGTTTTTATCCGTGGGAAAGGAATTTTTTGCGATGATAAATGTAGAAAAGACACTGAAAGGCTATCAAGTTATAGACCTGTTTTCGGGTATTGGCGGCTTCCATTATGCGTTTTCCAGCTTTGGAGCAGAGGTTATCTATGCATCAGAGTGGGATAAGGATGCTGCGGATATTTATGAGAAGAACTTTAAAATTAAACCAACCGGAGATATAACCAAAATTAATGCAAAAGAGATACCTGAACACGACATTCTATGTGCCGGAATTCCGTGCCAACCATTTTCTATTTCCGGGAAAAGGTTAGGTTTTGAAGATACCAGAGGCACGCTGTTTTTTGATGTTGCACGTATAGTAAAAGAGAAGCAGCCAAAAATTGTTTTTATTGAAAATGTTAAAAATTTTGCAACCCATGACAATGGTAACACGTTGCATACCGTACTGACGGTTATGAAGGACCTGGGATATAACTGCTTTTGGAAAGTGCTGGATGCAGCGAATTACGGAATACCTCAGAAAAGAAAACGTATTTATATTCTCTGTTTCAGAAACGACCTCGGAATTACAGAGTTTGAGTTTCCGAAAGAGGAAGTTCTGAAGCACCATGTTGAGGATATTCTTGTTCCGGAAAAAGAAGTCCCGAAAAAGTTGTTCGTAAATAGACCGGACACTTTCTTTAATGGTTCTGTTGACGACCATTATTCCAGCGGTAGCATCCGGCTCGGAATCGTTAATAAAGGCGGGCAGGGTGAGCGCATATACAGTACAAAGGGTGCAGCTGTCACATTATCGGCGTATGGCGGAGGAGCCGGAGCGAAAACGGGACTGTATCTTATTAATAACAAGATAAGGCGCCTTACCCCCAGAGAATGTGCAAGGCTTGACGGTTTCCCGGAAAAGCACAAACTGCATGAGAATATCAATGTCAGCTACAAGCAATTCGGCAACAGTGTTGTGATAGATGTTCTTCAGAAAATAATAGCACAATTTGCCTATAATGAGGAGATGATGAAATGCCTCGCATGAGTGGTCACGACATAGCCGTTGGTGGCTTTAAGAATGAACAGGATGTTTGTAATAAACTCAACAACTGGAAAAAAGATAAAGATGCACAAGAATGGTTAGGATTAATGATGTATGATTTATCTGAAATTGAGTATGTTCGTGCCGAAAAAATAGGTATGAAGGGTTATAAGTCGGATGTTAATGTTATTATCAGTGTAACTATAGCCAAAAAGAAGCTTACAAGCGTAGAAAATATCCAAGTAAAACTCGTTTCAAATTCACAGGGCTTCAACCAAGTTGATAAGCGTAAGGTTGATAAATATATAAAGAACTGGCATATTTCCGATGACCTTGCTAAGCTCTTGATGTATTATGATGGAGAGCTTAAACCATATCGGGAAGGCACTCGACAAGAGAACCGGATGTTCTTCGATGAGTTTACAGAAGAAGAACAGAAAAAGATATTAGACTTTTTTCAAAAGAATTTAATAATGATAATTTCTGATGTTATCAGAGGCCGAGGACGATTTGCTGCCGAATGGACATTAGTTATCAATACCTCGGATGGTTATAAATGGAAGTTACTGGCGGTTAATGAGGCGATAGGGATATATGCGGGCGATATGAAAGCAGAATATACAAAACAAGGAAATATCAGACTCGGAAATATTAAACTTCAACGAAAAGGCGGTGACAATGGTGCCGACACAGCAAATATGCTTCAATTTAAGTCAAACCCAATGATATTGTTTAAATAATAATTTGAGGACAAAGGAAGTTCACTATGATTCACGAAACAAATGATTTCAGATTAAGACAGATACACCTTGATTTTCACACCTCGCCTGCAATTGACGGCATAGGTGAAAAATTTGATAAGAAAGAATGGCAGGAAGCACTTAAACTCGGTCATGTTGATTCGATAACGGTGTTTTCAAAGTGCCATCACGGATATTCATATCATCCGTCAGAGGTCAACGAAATGCACCCCGGTCTTAAGTTTGACCTTTTGGGTGCACAGCTTGAAGCCTGCAAGGAAATCGGAGTAAAGGCTCCCGTTTATATTTCTGCAGGTCTTGACGAAAAGGATGCAAATGCTCATCCCGAATGGCTTGCAAGAAATAAGGAAGGCAGCTGCGGAGGAGGATTTCTCAGAGCAGGCTACCATCTTATGTGCCTTAACACGGGCTATCTCGACAAGCTTCTTGCAGAGATTGAAGAGGTTATGCAGAAATATCATCCCTGCGAAATTTTCCTCGATATTCTTGCCGAAAGAAGCTGTTGGTGCTCAAAATGCCGTGCCGATATGACAAAACTCGGTTACGACTTTATGAAAGATGAAGATGCCGCTGAATTCGGCAAGCTTGTCTATAAAAACTACCGTGACAGGGTTGAAGAGGTTATCAGAAAGTATGACCCCGATACGGTTATCTTCCATAATTCAGGTCATGTTACGAAGGGCAGAAGAGACCTTATCAGCTCAATGAGCCATCTTGAGCTTGAAAGTCTGCCCACAGGCGGTTGGGGATATGACCATTTTCCGCTTTCAGCTTCATATGCAAGAACTCAGAGAGAGAATTTTCTCGGAATGACGGGCAAATTCCACAAAACATGGGGAGAATTCGGAGGATTCAAGCATCCTAATGCGTTGAGATATGAAACCGCTCTTTCGCTTGCTATGGGCGGAGGATGCTCAATCGGCGACCAGATGCATCCCAACGGTCAGCTCAACCGTTCAACCTTCGGACTTGTAGGAAAAGCATATAAAGAGGTTGAAGAAAAAGAACCATGGTGCAAGGGAGCAAAATATCTGCCCGATATAGGCGTTCTCTGTGCAGAGCCGTGGAGCGAAGAATTCGGCGAGGAAGCAAAGCAGGCGGATGTCGGAGCAAACAGAATTCTGCTTGAAACAAAGCGTCTTTATAATGCGATTGATATTGATGAGGATTTCTCAAAATATAAGCTTCTAATTCTTCCCGATTTCTGGAAATTCGATGAAAAGCTCAAAGCGAAGATTGAAAAATATCTTGCAGGCGGCGGAAAGCTTCTTCTTTCCGGCGTTTCGGGTCTTGATGAAAATAATGAATTCGCAGTTGACACGGGCATAAAATATGTCGGAAAGAATGAATTCTCACCGACCTATGAAATTCCCGGATTTGAAACCGTCAACGGCACAACAGCTTATCTTATGAGAGCCGATTTACACAGAATTGAAAACATTGATGCAACCGTTTTTGCAAAGGGTCAGGACCCGTATTTCAACAGAACTCCGCATCATTTCTGCTCTCATCAGCACGCTCCGAACAATGAAGCATATGATTATCCCGCCGCAGTCATCAAGGGCAGCATTGCCTATATCGGCTGGAATATTTTCAGCGGCTATGCGGATTTCGGCGATTTCCATATCAAGGAGCTTATTGCCCACGCAATAGAGCTTCTTATGAAGAACGATTTCACGATTTCAACATCACTTCCCGACAGAGGAATTATTTCTCTTCTTCAGCAGGGAGATAGAAGGATAGTTCATCTTCTCTACGCCCATACGACAAAGAGAGGCAAGGACACCGAGGTTATCGAGGATATTGTTCCGCTTTATAATGTTGATGTCAGCGTTAAATGCGATAAACCCGAAAAGGTTATCCTTGTTCCGCAGAATGAGGAAATTGCTTTCAGCTACGAAAACGGAAGGACTTCGTTCACCGTTCCGAAGGTTGACTGCCATCAGATGATTTCGATTGAATAAACAAAGGAAGGATTTCAGGTTCAAAAAGAACTTTGGAATCCTTCCTTTTCTTACATTTCTCTTGTCAAATCCTTGACCCATTTATATTTCTTATAGTGAAGCATAACCCATGGAATTTTGCCGACCTCGTCAAGGCAGGTGCAGGAATAAACAATCCAAACAGGCCAACCGAGCCTGAATGTGCCGAGAAATGCGAGCGGAACCGCAATGCACCACATACAGATAACAAGGCTGTAAAGGTCAAAGATAGTGTCGCCGCCTGCGGAAAAAATGCCGTTGATAACAATGGTGTTAACTGCTCTGCCTATCATGTAGACCGACATAATCAGAAGCATCCGGAGAAGATATTTTCTTGCTTCATCGGTCAGCACAACGAATTTCAGAATAAGCGGAGTAAAGGCGAACATCATAATACTGGAAACGATTCCGCAGATGAATGCGAGCTACATAACCCTGTCGCCATAGAGCTTTCCTCTTTGCAGGTTACCTGCACCAAGCTCGTTGCCGACTATGATTCCGCCGCCGCTTGCAAGTCCGTCGCACATACAGCACAGCAGGTCACGAACTACCGCCGAAACGGAATTTGCCGCCGCCGCATCGGTTCCCATATGACCCATGAATGAGGAATAGGACGTGAAGCCGATTCCCCACAGCAGGCAGGCTCCGAGAAGCGGAAGCATACATTTATAATAATCCCTTGCAAGGAGCTTGTTTCTTTTGAAAAGCCCCTTGAGATTCAGACGGATATATCCGTTTCGGAATGAAATTGCAACAAGAATAAAAAGCTCGATGATTCTTGAAATGAGGGTTGCAATTCCCGCTCCGGTTGCACCGAGAGCTTCAATTCCGAAAAATCCGTAAATGAAAACCGCATTGAGAATAACATTGATCAGAACCGTTGCAAAGCTGATTTTTGCGGTTGCCGAAACATGGTCGGTGACCTTCATCATCGTCAGATAGCATTGCGAAATGCCCGTCATAAGGTATGACCATCCGGCAATTCTCAGATAATCTGCACCGATGCTGATAAGTGCTTCTTCGTTGGTGAATAATAACATCAGGTATCTGGGAAAGAAAACGCATCCGATGAAGAAAAAAATTGAGGTTGTTCCGCTGATTCTTATGCTCATGCAGAAAATTTCGTTCATCGTCTTTGTGTCTTTTTTGCCCCAATACTGTGCTCCGAGAACTGCGGTTGCCGAAACAAGAGCCATGAGAATAATATTCTGAACGAACTGAATTTGTGTTGCGAGCGAAACTGCACTCATCGAATTCTGCTCAATGTTGCCGAGCATTATTGCATCTGCGGCGGCAACCGATGCAAGCATCAGAGCCTGAAATGCAATGGGCAGAGCAAGCTTCATAAGCCTTTTAAGGAAAACCTTATCCGAAAATAATCTGTCTTTCATTCAACTGTTCCGTTTCTGTTAATTTTTCATGTTTGAATATACCATTTATATGGCATGGTGTCAACCAAAAAAATGTTTACAAATCCCGAAAACAGATATATAATTAAAAAGTAACCTATAATTTTACGGAATGGAGAAAACGTTATGAGCTATAAGAAAATAGTAATTGCAGGCGGCGGAGTTCTCGGCAGTCAGATTGCTTTTCAATCGGCATACTGCGGATTTGATGTAATAATATGGCTTCGTTCGGAAGGCTCAATCGGTCGCACTCAGCCGAAGCTTGATAAGCTGAAGGAAGTTTATCTGAAAGCAATTGAAGAAATGGAAAATAATCCCAATGCCTGGTGTGCAGGCATTGCAGACAGCGATAATTTTAATAAAGAAGAATGCGTTAAAAAAGCCAATGCCGCTTACGAAAAAATTAAGCTTGAGCTTGACCTTGCAAAGGCTTGCGAAAATGCGGACCTTGTTGTTGAGGCTATGGCGGAGAATGCCGATGACAAAACGGCGTTTTATAAAAAGCTTGCTCCCGTTTTGCCGGAAAAAACGGTTGTCGTTACCAATTCCTCAACCCTTCTGCCTTCGCAGTTTGCAAAAGATACAGGCAGACCCGAAAAATATCTTTCTCTCCATTTTGCAAACTCAATCTGGAAAAACAACACAGCCGAGGTTATGGCACAGGATAAGACGGAAAAGAAATATTTTGATGAAATTATGCAGTTCGCAAATGAAATCAGAATGATTGCACTTCCGGTAAATAAGGAAAAAAGCGGTTATCTGCTCAATTCGATGCTTGTTCCGTTCCTGCTCAGCGGACTTGACCTTTATGTTTCGGGCGTTTCAGACCCGAAAAGCATCGACACCGCATGGACAAAAGGCACGGGTGCACCGAAAGGACCGTTTCAGATTTTTGATACAGTCGGTCTGACAACAGCCTATAATATTGTTCTGCAATATCAGAAGGTTCCCGGTCTTCTTAGCCCTCTCCTCAAGAAGATGATGATGCCCTATAACTTCAAGAAGATGGCTGAGGTCCTTAAAAAATATATTGACGAGGGCAAGCTCGGAATTTCTTCGGGCGAAGGATTCTATAAGTATTAAGGAAACTTTGATTAAATCGGCAAGCAAAACAGACCGAAAAGATGCGACTACGCATTTATTCAACGGTTCCCTAAAGCAATTATCACAAAGAAAAGGATGGTTTTATGGATAAGCTCATAGATTGCCGAATCGGCACAATAATCGACAAGCTCAAGGATTTCATTGTTACCGAAAGAATTGACATTGAAGGCTGGAAAACCTTTGAATGCGGATATAAAAGCGGTAACGAGGTTCCCTCGCCCGACCTTGCCGTATGGCAGGATTTCAGAAAGGGCGAAAGATGGGGAGAAAAGCCCGAGGAACACAGATGGTTCTATAATCATGTCACACTGCCCGAAAATATGCGTGGCAAGGATGTTGAGCTTTATATGGCGGTTACTCCCGCAAACGAATCAAGATGGGATCCGCAGTTCATCGTCTATATCAACGGCAGAGAAATCCGTGGAATGGACAGCAACCACAGATACCTGAAGCTTGACAGCTCCGTTGCTGAATTTGACCTGCATTCCTATGCCTATTCACGCCCGTTCGGAATGAATTCGGATTTTTATGCCCAGCTCTGCACCTTTGACAGGGATGTTGAAAAGCTTTATTATCATCTCAAGGTTCCCTTTGATGTTATGAATCTTCTCAAAAAGGGCTGTAAGGAATATACCGACATAATGTATCGCCTCAACGATGCTATAAATCTTCTCAACTGGATTGACCCCGAAAGCGAGGAATTCCGTTCATCCGTTAAGGCTGCAATAAAATATATGGACGAGGAGTTTTACGGAAAATTCTGTGGGGAAACTCCGATAAAGGTCAGCTGTATAGGTCATACTCATATTGATGTTGCGTGGCGTTGGACTCTCGGTCAGACAAGAGAAAAGGTTCAGAGAACCTTCGGCAGTGTTGTTGAGATGATGAAGAAATATCCCGACTATAAATTCATGAGCAGTCAGCCTCAGCTTCTCAAATATCTCAAGGAGGAATCTCCCGAATTATTTGCCGAAGTCAAAAAGCTTGTTGCGGAAAAAAGATTTGAACTTGAAGGCTCGATGTGGCTTGAAGCGGACTGCAATCTGACCTCGGGCGAAAGCCTTGTCCGTCAGATTATGTTCGGCAAAAGATTTTTCAGAAAAGAATTCGGCGTTGAAAATAAAATTCTCTGGTTGCCCGATGTTTTCGGTTACAGTGCGGCTCTTCCGCAAATTCTTCAGAAGAGCGGAGTTGATAAATTCGTAACCTCAAAAATAAGCTGGAATGAATCCAACCGTATGCCTTATGATGCGTTTATGTGGAAGGGCATTGACGGAACGGAAATCTTTTCCTATTTCCTCACGGCAACCGATATGAATGATGGCAAGGTTGAAACCTTTACAACCTACAATGCGAAGCTCAATCCTTCACAGGTTATGGGTGCGTGGGAACGCTTCGAGCCGAAGGCTCTTTCGGATGAAGTGCTTATTACCTTCGGCCATGGTGACGGCGGCGGCGGACCCGAGGATTCATATCTTGAAAACTATGAGAGAATGAAGCACGGAATTCCCGGATGCAATCAGACGAAGATTGAATTTGCGGGTGATTTTCTCGACAGACTCAAGGATAAGCTTGAAAATAACAAGCGTCTTCCGAAGTGGGCGGGCGAGCTTTATCTTGAATTCCACAGAGGAACATATACTTCGCAGGCATTCAACAAGAGAAGCAACCGCAAGAGCGAGCTTCTTTATCAGAATGCCGAAGCGGTCAATGCAATGGCTATGAAGCTTTTCGGCAGGGGTTATCCGCAGGAGAAGCTCAACGAGGGATGGGAGTGCATCCTTCTCAACCAGTTCCATGATATTATTCCCGGCTCTTCAATCCATTCCGTTTATGAGGAATGCCACAGGGATTATGCAAAAATAACCGAGATAGGAACGGATGCCGAAAATGACGCTTATTCCGCAATTCTTCCGAATATCTCAACCAACGGCGGAACAGCGGTCTTTAACCCGAATTCCTTTGAGGGCAACGGATTTATTAATTACAACGGAAAATGCTTCAAGGTTAAGGATATTCCTGCAAAGGGATATAAGGTTCTGAAGCTTGACGAAACAAACGCCGATTTTGTTCTTGACGGCAGACATCTTGAAACCTCAAACTATATCGTTGACTTTGACGAAAGCTATGTTATAACAAGGCTCTATGATAAGGTCAATGAGCGTGAGGTTTTGCGTGATGGTGGCAGAGGCAACTACATTGAAGCATTCGAAGACATTCCCTATGAATACGATGCGTGGGAAATTTCGAAATACTATACCGAGAAGAAATACCCGATTGATGATGTTTCAAAAGCTGAATTTATCAATGAGGGTGCAAGATTCGGCTTTGAAATCACAAGAAAATTCCATAGGTCAATTATAAAGCAGAAGATTTTCTTCTATGACGGCAGTAACAGAATTGATTTTGAAACCTATGCCGATTGGCATCAGGAGCATCTGATGGTCAAGACCGCATTCGATGTTGATGTCAATTCCGAAAAAGCAACCTTCGATATTCAGTTCGGCTCTGTTGAAAGACCCGTTCACAAAAACACAAGCTGGGATTCGGCAAAATTCGAGGTCTGTGCTCATAAATTCATTGATTATGCCGATTACGGTTACGGCGTTTCGCTTCTTAATGACTGCAAATACGGTCACAATATCGAAAACGGCACCATGAAGCTTTCAATGTTCAAATGTGCAACCCATCCCGACCCCGATGCGGATAAGGGAGAGCATTTCTTCACCTATTCGATTTTGCCCCATTCAGGCGATTTCAGAGAGAGCGGAACAGTTCAGCTTGCATATGAGCTTAACTGCCCGTTCAAAGCGTTTGAAATCGGAAAGCAGAACGGAATTCTTCCCGAAGAATATTCATTCATTTCCTGCGACAAAGATAATTTCATTGTTGAAACAATCAAGAAAGCGGAGGACGATGACAGCATTATCGTCAGAGGATATGAAGGCTATAATAAACGCACCAAGGTTACTCTTTCCGCAGGCTTCGAAGCGAAGAAGGCGTTCATTTGCGACCTTGCCGAAAACGAGCTTGAGGAGCTTGAAATCAGAGATAACAAGGTCACCTTCGTTGTAAAACCGTTTGAAATAGTTACCGTAAAACTCAGGTGATTATTATTCGGAGGATTTTACTTCTGCCATTAATTAAACATTAAAAAGTGTTGACTTTAGCGATTTTATGTGCTAAAATATCAACACACTTGAGAAATGCTATGACGAAAACAAAGTAAGCATCGGTAAGAATTCTTCAGAGAGCTGTCGGTTGGTGCGAGGCAGCAGAAAGCCGATTGCCGAATTACCTTTCCGAGCAGCAGGCTGAAAGCGAAAGCGAGTAGGTGAAGCCGGGTTACGCCCGTTAAGGCGTTAAGAGGCTGCGAAAGCAGTAAATTGAGGTGGTACCACGGGAAATTCTCGTCCTCTGTGATAATTCACGGAGGATTTTTTGTTATTCGGAAAATCCTCTGAAAAGGAGAAAAAGAAATGGTAATTACTGACCTTCTTGAAAGAAACGCAAGACTTTACGGCAATGACATTGCTCTTGTTGAAATCAATCCCTCCGAGGAGAGGGACAATGCAATGAACTGGAGAGAGGCGAGCCTTATTGAAACGGCTACCCCGAATGCACCCTACCGTCGTGAAATGAGCTGGAGAACCTTTGACCGCCGTGCAAACAGATTTGCAAATCTTCTTTTGAGCAGAGGAATAGCAAAAGGTACAAAGGTCGGAATGCTCATGATGAACTGTCTTGAATTCCTGCCCATCTATTTCGGCATTCTCAAAGCAGGCTGTGTTGTTGTTCCGATGAACTACCGCTATTCGAGCGATGAAATTCTTTATTGTGCAGACCTTGCTGACCTTGAGGTTCTTGTTTTCGGCCCCGAATTTGTCGGCAGAATGGATGCAATTTCGGACAAGCTTGAAAAAGTTAAAACCTTGTTTTTTGTTGGTGACGGAACTCCCGATTACGCCGAGGATTGCCTTAGTCTGATGAGATTTTGCTCCGAAAGTCTTCCTCCGGTTGAGCTGACCGAGGATGATTATGCGGCAATATATTTTTCATCGGGCACAACGGGCTTCCCGAAAGCAATTCTTCATAATCACCGTGCTCTCTATTGCTCATGCCTTACCGAGCAGAATCATCATTCGCAGACGAGAAATGATGTTTTTCTCTGCATTCCTCCGCTTTATCATACAGGAGCAAAAATGCACTGGTTCGGCAGTCTTCTTTCCGGAAGCAAAGCAGTTCTTCTGCGTGGCGTTAAACCCGAATGGATTTTGCGAACCGTTACCGAAGAAAAATGTACAATAGTATGGCTTCTTGTTCCATGGGCACAGGATATTCTTGATGCTATTGATTCAGGCAGAATAAAGCTCAATGATTATCTTCTTGACCAGTGGAGGCTTATGCATATCGGTGCACAGCCCGTTCCCCCCAGCATGATTAAAAGATGGATTGAAAAATTCCCCCATCATCAGTATGACACAAACTACGGACTGAGCGAATCAATCGGACCGGGTTGCGTTCACCTCGGAGTTGAAAATATCAATAAGGTCGGTGCAATAGGCAAAGCGGGTTACCTCTGGGAAACAAAGGTCATTGACGAAAACGGCAATGAGGTTCCTGACGGCGAAGTCGGAGAGCTTGCAGTCAAAGGTCCCGGCGTTATGCAGTGCTACTATAAGAATCCCGAAGCATCAGCCGAAATTCTTCACGACGGCTGGCTTTACACAGGCGATATGGCAAGAATAGATGAAGACGGCTTCATTTATCTTGTTGACCGAAAGAAGGATGTTATTATTTCGGGCGGCGAAAATCTTTATCCCGTTCAGATTGAAGATTTTCTGCGTAAGCACGATAAAATCAAGGATGTTGCCGTTATCGGTCTTCCCGACCCGAGAATGGGTGAAATTGCCGCCGCAATCATCGAAATCAAAGAGGGAATGGAATGCTCAGAAGACGAAATCGACGAATTCTGCAAGGAGCTTCCGAGATATAAACGCCCGAGAAAGATATTCTTTGAAAAGGTTCCCCGTAATCCCACAGGTAAAATCGAAAAGCCTGCCCTTCGCCAGAAATACTGCCACGGCAGACTTGTTGAAGCACAGATTAACTCTTAAAGGAGATAATGAATATGAAATCACTTATGCTCGGCAACGAAGCGGTTGCCAGAGGCCTCTATGAGGCAGGTTGCGGCTTTGTTTCAAGTTATCCCGGCACTCCGAGTACCGAAATAACCGAAACAATCGCAAAGTATAAAGAAGTCTATGCCGAATGGGCTCCGAACGAAAAGGTCGCCATGGAAGCGGCTTTCGGTGCAAGCCTTTCCGGCACGAGAAGCTTCTGTGGAATGAAGCACGTCGGTCTCAATGTTGCCGCAGACCCTCTTTTCACAATTTCCTACACAGGCGTCAATGCCGGTATGATTATCGCAGTTGCCGATGACCCCGGTATGCATTCCTCGCAGAATGAACAGGATTCCCGTCACTATGCAATTGCCGCAAAGCTCCCCATGCTTGAGCCTGCCGACAGTGCGGAAGCAAAGGAATTCACAATGCTTGCTTATGAAATTTCGGAAAAATTTGATGCTCCCGTGCTTATCAAGATGTGCACAAGAGTTGCCCATTCGCAGAGCATTGTTGAATCGGGCGAAAGAAACGAAATCGAAGCAAAGAAATATGAAAAGTGCATCGAAAAATATGTTATGATGCCCGGCATGGCAAAACGCCGCCATCCCATCATTGAAGAGAGAACGAAGAAGCTCATTGAATTTGCCGAAACATCTTCAGTTAACCGTGTTGAAGCAGGCAAGGATAAATCAATGGGTATCATCACTTCCTCAACCTGCTATCAGTATGTCAAGGAAGTTTTCGGCGATAAATATCCCGTTCTCAAGCTCGGCATGATTAACCCCATGCCCGTTGAGAAAATCAAAAGGTTTGCCGCAGAAGTTGAAAAGGTTGTTATCGTTGAAGAGCTTGACGGCATAATCGAAGCTCATTGCAACAATATCGGCGTTGAAGTCAAGGGCAAAGAAATCTTCGGATGTATCGGCGAATTCAGCCAGAATATCATTGCCGAAAAGCTCGGTGCAGAAGTTGATGAAGGTGCAAGGCTCAATGAAAATGTTCCTGCAAGACCTCCCGTTATGTGTGCAGGTTGCCCCCACAGAGGACTTTTCTACACTCTTAAGAAGAATAAACTCAATGTTATGGGCGATATAGGATGCTACACCCTCGGTGCAGTTGCTCCGCTTGCCGCAATTGATTCAACTATCTGCATGGGTGCTTCCGTTTCGGGACTTCACGGCTTCAATAAAGCGGGTAACATGGCAGATAAAACGGTTGCTGTTATCGGCGATTCAACCTTTATGCACTCAGGCGTAACAGGTCTTATCAATGTTGCTTATAACGAATCAAATTCAACCGTTATCATCCTCGATAACTCAATCACGGGTATGACGGGTCATCAGCAGAACCCCACAACAGGCTTCAACCTCAAGGGTGACCCCGCAACGAAGATTGACCTTGAATCTCTCTGCCGTGCAGTCGGAATTAAGCGTGTCAGAGTTGTTGACCCCTATAACCTCAAGGAATGTGATGATGTAATCAAAGAAGAGGTTGCCGCAGAAGAGCCTTCGGTTGTTATTTCAAGAAGACCCTGTGCTCTTCTCAAATATGTCAAGCACCCCGGACCTATTACCGCAAAATCAGATAAATGTGTCGGATGCAAGGCGTGTATGAAAATCGGTTGCCCTGCAATCAGCATTGTTAACGGCAAGGCAACAATAGATAACACCCTCTGCACAGGCTGTGGTGTATGCACTCAGCTCTGCAAATTCGGTGTTCTCGGTGCAAAGGAGGAAAACTGACTATGAAAACCAAGAATATAATGATAGTAGGCGTAGGCGGTCAGGGAACTCTGCTTGCAAGTAAGCTTCTCGGCAAGCTCCTGCTCACAAAGGGCTATGATGTTAAGGTCAGCGAGGTTCACGGAATGAGCCAGAGAGGCGGAAGCGTTGTAACCTATGTCCGCTATGGCGAAAAGGTTTATTCGCCGATTATTGATAAGGGCGAAGCAGATTTCATTCTTTCATTTGAAATGCTTGAAGCCGCCCGTTGGACCGAATATCTTGCAAAAGACGGTATGATTCTCACAAATACTCAGCAGGTCAATCCCATGCCTGTTATCACAGGTGCGGCTGAATATCCTGAGGAGCTTGAAAAGAAAATTGCCGACCTCGGAATAAAGCTTGATGCGTTTGATGCTCTTGCTCTTGCGGAGCAGGCAGGTTCATCAAAGGCGGTCAATATCGTTCTTCTCGGCAGACTTTCAAAATATTTTGATTTCACCATGGATGAATGGATGCAGGCGATTGAAACAAGCGTGCCGCCCAAGTTCCTTGAAATGAACAAAAAAGCTTTCCTGTTAGGAAGAGAATAAAAACTGTAACCCCCAAATAATCCGTCACAAAGCAGGATTATTTGGGGGTTAAATCTAAGAAAACGCTGAAGAGCGTTACTTATTATAAAAAGTATCAAGAATAAGCTCAAAGAGGGCATCGGTGTCAGGCGTGTATTCTACGAAATCCTTACCCATGGCATAGGTACCGGGTACTGTTTTGAATTCGCCGAGGGTGAAGCTTCTGCTGAGAGCAACGGAAGCAAGATAGGTTGCATCATTAACCGTCAGGTCGGTAACCATGTAGTCTGAAGCCTTTGTCCATAGACTCGGAACAAGGGTAAAATCTTTTTTGATAAGACCCATTGTTTTGCTGACGAAGGATTCGATATACTGTTTCTGTCTTGCACGGCGGAATGTGTCGGCGTCCACAATATCTTTTCTTCTGTCACGGACATATTGGTCAGCCATTTGGCCGAGAAGAGTAATTCTTTCGCCTTCCTTGAATTGACCTATGGTTTCAAGGCAGGTAACATCAACTCCGCCGACAGCGTCATTGACAGCAACCAAGCCTTCAAGGTCAAGAGCAATATAGTGATTGATTTTCATTCCGAATAGCAGACGGCTGATACTGCTGAGAGCATTTTCACAGCTCGTTTTCGCACCGTCTCCGTAAGCGTATGCAAGGCATATCTGCATTTTCTTAATGTCGAGATAGCAGCCGTTTATATCGAATGTGCTGACATCAACCATTGTTTCTCTGGGAACAACGATAATCTTTGAACCGCCGGTTGAAACATCATAGGCGAGAATTGCGATGGTATCCGATTGGCCGCCCGTGCCGACAATTCCGTTGTCCAGTCCCATGGTCGCTTTATCAATGCCTATAAATGCAAAGGTTACTATGTTGCTGTTGTAGGAATAGGTTGTTCCCTTGTAAGTGATTACTTCGCCCGAATTAGTGATAACCGGAGCCGGCTCATCTTCCAGAACAACTGCATCGGAATCGAGAGTCGCTTCGCTTTTGGCGGCTGAACGGCCCTTGAACCACGATACCGTCAGTGCGGCGGCAAGCAGGATAAAAATCAGAAGAATAACTGTAAGAATAGTCTTTATGACGGACCTGTTTTTTTTATTTTTCTTCTTTTCTTTTTCTATCATTTTTTTGCGTGCAAAGGATGGATAGTTGATATATTTAATTCTCGAAAACATAATTAATCAACACTCCGTTAACAAGATACCTTGATTTGCAGCCGCTTATCGGTTCTGCACAGGTTGAGAGAGTAAGAATCTGGCTGTCGGGATAAAGAATGATGCCGTCCAAAAGCGTTTTCTCAACCACAGGTGGATTAATCAGAGTTTGCTGAAATTCCGCAAGAACCTCAGGATTTGAAAAATCATATGAATTCAGAATGTGGCGGTCATCGAAGGTGTGCGCCGAGAAAATGCGATAAACAAGTGTGCCGTTCGGAACATACACATAAATAAGATTATGCTCCGAAAAGAATTTTTCATCCTTATAATTAAGAAGCTCGCTGAACATATTGCCCTGGTCAGTGTTGTGACCATATAGCACGGTAATGGGGTCAGTAAAGTATATGTTGTTAGCAGATTGAGAGAAAATACATCCGCTTGATTCTCTTTTTCCCTTCCAGTTACGGCGAAGATAATAATTATCATCCTTGCGGCTCTGAACAACGGGATAAGAAATATTTGTGCCGGGAATGACTATATAAGCATATACTTCCATATTTTCTGCCATATAATCCCTCAGGTCAACAGGGCATTCGGGAAGCCTTGAAGGGTCATCCTGCGTTGTTGTTTCGGCAACAGTAACCTGTTGAGTGACCGGTTCGGTTGTCTTTTCGAAAAGCGAACATCCCGAAGAAAGCAGAAGACACAATGCAGTCAGCAGACAGAGAAAATATCTTGATTTTTTCATAAAATCACCTGAACAAAAAAGGGCCTTGGACGGCCCTTTTCATTTTGTTATTTTAGGTAAACGCTAAATAAATGCGTCGTCGTATATTTTCGGTCTGTTTTAGCGTGAAATCCGTTACAAAAACCTTGAAATATACAAAGTATATCTGCGGCTTTGTGCCTATTTGCACTAAAACATACTCAAAAATCTTGCTTGCCGATTTAATCAGTGTTTCGTTAATTTGAGCTTTCTTTCTTCTTAAGAGCAGTTCCGGCAAATGCAAAGGTTCCGATAAGAGTAACAACGGCTACGATTACAGGAGCGTAATTCGGACCTGTTGCAGTATCGGGAGATTTTGAAGAGCCGTCCTTTGAAACATTAACCTTGCCGGTATAGTTCGGGCTGTTCGGATCATCCTTGCCGTTATTGCTGTCGCCGGAGAAAAAGTTTCCGAAGCTGTATCTGGTAAGAGCAGGGTTTCTTGTATAACCTCCGCCTAAAACACTGCCTTTTTCGGCGCCTATTACGCTTCCGTCCGGATTGGTTCCGGCGGGTGGATATCCTCTTCTGTTGTCTTCATCGTCGTCGTCATCATCGTCACCCGGCCATGTCGGTGCAACGGGACTGACATAATTCTTGGTAGTGGCTGTCTTCTTTTTGTAAGCAGATGCAGGTGCAGCTGCAAAAGCAACACTTACAAGGACAAAAACAAGGCAGATTGCAATTATCTTTTTCATAATTTTCCTCCATAAGTATATATATTTGAATATATTTGTTTAGACTGTTTTCATTATAACATTATGACACCTGTTTTGTCAAATGATTTATTGAGATTTTTTGCTTTTAATTTTTGAAACATATTTTTCAAAATTTTTTGAAAGCAGATGGAGCACCGTTATGCATAGTGCTGCACCGAGAGAATCAATAAGCATATCTCTTATTCCACAGGCCCTTCCGGGAACAAACAGCTGATGAAGCTCATCACTTACGGCATATAACACTGATATGGCAATTGAAATTACTGCGGTAGAGGATTTGCGACCCTTTATGGTGAAAAAGAAAATATAAAGCGGTGCACCGAGTGCCATATATTCAAGCATATGGGCAATTTTGCGAACAAGGCTGTTAAGAATCAATCCCAAATCTGCCGAAAAAAGGAGAGAGGTCAACGATATGCTGACATTATCTGATTCCGTGCCGGGCTGAGATGAGAAAAAGAAGATTACTCCCATAACCGCAATGGTGAAAATGAGAGAAATAATTCTTATTTTTTCTTTAATGCTTTTTTTGTTTTCCATTTGGTCAGTTTCTCCGAGAAAAAATATGATAATCCGCCGATTGCGGCGCCGAGAGTGTTACAGAGAACATCATCTGTTTCGCATCTGCCGAGTTTAAATGCAAACTGCAATGCTTCTATTATCACCGAAAGGATGAATGCGGTCAGAATGGCTGTTTTTATTGGTTTTGACTTGCCGAGTGCAAACGGAAGAGTTGCTCCGAGAGGCAAAAACAGAGCGATATTCATAAGCATAGAGCGGTAAATTTCAACCTGCTCCCTTGCTTCGACAAATGAGTGAAGGGGCATAAGCATCAGCTCCCGGTTTTCTTCGGGAGAACGCATAAGTGTGATGTAAGTTATGCCCATGAATGACACAACGGCAAAAATTATGTTGATGAGCTTTATGGCTTTGCGATTGAATTTTGAAATCAGCCGCATGGCAATTGCCCAAACGCAGACGAATAAAGCCATTGCCGCCGCCACAACCTCAAACGATAATTGATAAATAAACCAGAACATAAATTCACCTGAATAAATGAAACAAGTAACGACTGAAAGATACCTAATTTTTGATTTTTAAAACCATTTTTGTTTTATCACGGAGTTTTGAAAAAAATAAAAATAAATAAAAGTGCAAAGTTTTAGTAAGATATTCAAAAATATGACCTTGTACTAATCGGACTTTCAGACAATAGAAGTTCTTTCTGTGGTCTGATTTAAAGAAAACAACATGGTTTTCGCATATTCTAATTAGATTTTATCGACAGATATCAGTATATTCACTTTCAATTGCCCCCTAAACACGATTTAATTTTCCGAAGAAGTTTTCTGACTTTCTGATGGTTTGTAATGTACACGCTGAGCCTTTCCTTATTATTTTTGAGAGAATTTTTCAAATTTAACTGCATTTGTTTTGAAATAAACTTAATTTCAATAAGGATGATATTGATGCGACATTTTCTGTTATAAAGAAAACCGACTTCCCGTTTATAGAGAGGAAGAAAAGTATTAAGATTTTGCTAATGAAGAATATTATAATCAATCGATTTTTTATTATCGCTTATAATCTGCAGTTTATGCTTCAAAATGTTACATCTTGTTTTTTTATATGAAGGAGCAAAAACCAAGGAGCGTTTTGTTTCTTCGTCCGGATAAACAGGCTTGAGATTTAATACAGAAATGCATAAGGCAAATATCGGTTCATCAGCAGGCTTTTCAAAAAGATGAAATTTATATTTATAATAATCACGATTTATTTCCAATGCCATATTATAGACTCTTTTTGTCATTTCATCATTTGAGAAATAAAACATACCTCCGTGAAAATTCGGAATAAATGATATTGAATTTTTGTATTCACCAATATCATCGTATAAAAACCATCCGTTTTTTGTATTAAGCGGTAAAGTGTCGCCGATAAACCGAACTCCGGTCAAGCCGTTAAATTTATCAAACAGATAGTTTATCGGATTGTAAACAAGACAATCTGCATCAATGAAAATATTTTGTTCAAACGGTGCAAGGCGTAACATTTCGATTTTATCCAGATAAGAAAAATTCGGATTGTCAATAATGATTACTTTATCAAACTTTTTTGTATATTCATTTTCTTGATCGCAAAGTATTGCAAAAGGCAGTCTTTCATCTTCAGGCGTACAATAGCGGTATGATTCCAACAGATTTGCAGCAATCTGATAATAGTGTTCTTTGCCGGTGGCAACTGTCAGGAAACCTTTCTTACTCTCCATTAAATCCACTTCTTCTTTTTTGTGATTTTTTTTAAAATTAACTTTTTGATTTTCTTTCTCATGATTGTAGTTTAAATACCGTTTTATAATTTCTTCCATTCCTCGAAAGACAAATAGTTCCCGTTGGTTACTTCTTTTTCTTGTGCGTGAATAATTTTTTGCGGCACTCCGACGGCTGTGCAATTTTCGGGAATATCTTTTATAACAACTGCGTTTGCTCCGATAGAAACATTGTTGCCGATTCTGATGTTGCCGACTACCTTAGCACCTGCATATATCGAAACATTGTTTCCTATGCATGGAGCAAGCTCTTTTTCTCCTTCCTTGGTGCTTCCGTTTCCGATGGTAACCTGTTGGAGAATTTCAAAATTATCGCCTATAACCGCATTTCGGTTAATGACTATTCCGTTTGTGTGCCAGACAATGAAGCCTTTGCCGATTTCAGTTCCATCATCAATTTCAACGCCGTAATCAAGAGAAACACGCCGATACTGATTCAGAATTTTATTTCTGACAGACGATGAAAATTCGTTTGCGTGCTGTGCAAAGCGATACCATAAAACGAATCTGAATCCGTATTCACCGTAATATTCATCTTTTAAAATCCGTTTTATTGAGCGATAACTGATTTTATCATCGCCGTATCTTCGAAAATAATCGGTGTAGATTTCATAGTAAAGCTCACAGTGTTTTCGGTAGAGTCTATTCTCAATTATTTTGTAAATTTTTTTAATGATATTTACTATTGTATCTTTCATATTCATTCTCCAAGATTATGGAATTTCACAATCGGATAACCGGTTTTACAGAGTTTGGAAAGAAACACCGGAGTGTTCATTTTTTAAAACCTTCAGTTCAACTTTTCCTATTTCTGATGCGACTCTGGAATACGAACTCAAATAACTGCCCCATATTTCTTTGCAGGAAGCAAGAACAAGAAGTTCTACATAGGCATCAACCTGACCTTTATCCTCTTCGCGTGACAGATTAATATTATCAATTGTCAATATGTGTTCTTTTCCGAATTTATCAATGAACGCCTTTTTTTCATCAACTGAATCTGTTGCCAAAAAGAAACGCTGATTTGGATTTGTTTTTAAACAATTGACTATTTCATTTTCGAAAAGAGCTGTAGGGCTTCCGGCTATTGACCAGGTATTATCTGTTCGCCTGATGTGTATACCGATTATTTTATTATCCCATAACAAGTTATTCTTTATTTTATCAACGCTTTCCTGAACATTAGCTGTTGGTTTAAAGATGTCTAAAGTTGTATATTCCAAATTAATGCAAGTTTCAGCGTAAATGTTGCGATGCTTCGCAAAAAAATCCACAATGTCAGAATGAGTTGATTCTCTGAGCTTTAACATATCATCGTCATACAGCTGTATTATTCTTCCCAAGCTACATCTATTCTTTAATATATCAAGTAGTTTATAAATAATTTTTTTGAGCTTTTTTATATTTATTATCCGAATATCATCAGGTAATGAAAAAAGCTCGTTTGATTTAATTGTCATACCATTTTCGCAGAACCATAACACAACTAATTTTTTATTCAGTTCTTTTGATAATTTATAATAATTACCAATTACCCTCATTCTGTTGCAAAGACCGCAAGTCGGCACTAAAAAAAACATAAAAATACCTCTTTGTATTGTGATGATTTATGATAGAAAACAAAATAATGTTAATAAGATTTTTCTTACGGACATCATTTATGTCTTTTAACAATTGTTTTAATATGTTGATAAAACTTTTCACCGAAAACGGATTTTAAAATTCTGTTTGGAAGATGCTTGATAGAGTCCAGTCTTTCTTTTTTGTTATATTCTACCCATTCCTTACGCTTTTTTTGCTCTTCCTCGGATTTCCATAAGGCACTGTAATGATGAATGGAATATGTATTACGGGTCTTTTTAATTTTTCCGAAGTCTCTGTCCATAGGGTCAAAGTATTCCCACGGAAAAACAACAACGGAGTTTTCAAGTGTCTGCACGGAATCTGTTTGTTGCAACCCGTGTTTTTTTAATACGGCAGTCTCCGTTATCGGGCAGGGGGTAGGATTTGGTTCTCGGTTTTCGTTGAAGAAGGAGAGCGTTTCATATTGCTTCATAATATCGAGCAAAATTGGTGCTCCTTTAACTGCTCCGAAGCCTAATCCGCTTGCTACCAAACATTTCTGATCCATGGCAAAATAGGCGTTATTGTCTAACAATTTGTCTATGCTTCGTACCAATTCAACATCGGTGTCCAGATAGATTCCGCCATTGTCATAAACTACCTTCAACCTTGCGTAGTCGGAAACAAAAGCCCACCTTTTTTCCTGATAAGCCTGTTTAACATATTCAGGTGCCTGCGAAACATCAAAATTATCCTCGTTCCACTCAACAATCTGAAAGTCGCCGGCGTATTTTTTCCAGCTCTCAATGCACTTGACAGCAATCTGCGGCAAAGGATTTTTCCCGAACCAGCAATAATGAATTGTTTTTGGTATCATTTTCTTCCCCTCATATCTCTGATTTTTTGAAGTAACGGGTTAACAGATGTATGGCATAATTCCATAAACATATTATAGATTTCCTTCAGCGACAACAATGAAGAATTAATTGCAAAAACCTTCCATGCGTTAATTTCCGTTTTTTTGATAATATCATGGCTGTAAGAGCCTTGTTTTACAGTATTAAAAAAGGGAAAGAAATTATCAAAATACCGTTTGTATGTTTTTTTTGCAATTTTTTTAAAACCGACTTTTCTGTAAAAACGAATCTGACGGGATAAAGCCCACAGATAATCCGTTGTTCTCAATGAAACACCGGCTTTGGTTGTTCCGGTGGGGTTTATTCTGTAAAAATAAAGTTTATCCTCTGTTAAAGCAATAGTTTTGGCGGCATATAACCATTTGGGAGAAACTTCATTATCCTCGTAGTATTTTCCTTCGGTGAACGGATGCTCAAACGGTATGTATCGGGAGTAAACAGCACTCCATACACACCATCCGACATGGGATGTTGTATTTGATAATATAGCACTTAAGCCGTCTTCGTCAATGGTATATGTTTTGCGGGAGGCCTGAGCCGTATGTTCGTTCAAGTCACCGGGATTGTCTCCCTCAAGAAAAGAACCGAAAGCACAGTTCACATTCTCTTTTTTCAGAGTGTTCAGCAATTTGAAACAGCAATCTTTGGTGATGCAGTCGTCTGAATCTACATATGAAATATAATCCCCGTTTGAAATCTGCAATGCTCTGTTCCGTGCACAGGCCTGACCGGCATTTGTCTGATGAATAATGATGAATCTTTCATCATTCAATGCGTATTCGTCTGAAATTTCTGCACTCGAATCGCATGAGCCATCGTCATTCAGAATAAATTCAAGGTTGGAATATGTTTGCTGAATAAGTGAATCCACACAGGTTGGCAGATACTTTTCAACCCGGTAGACAGGCACGATGATGCTTATTAATGAAAGCTCTTTGCTCATATTCTGTCCTTTCTGTAACGAATTTGCGATATAGGTTGTGCGTTGACTATTTCTGCAACGAAGCTTTTAAGAATTCTTCAGATTCAGATAAAAGTCTGTCAAATTTTTCTTTGTTGTATTCTTTGTGTTTTGAATTCGAAAGCAGATAATTCAGCTTCATCATTTTTTCATCGGTGCAATATTGGTTTTTGCAATCAAATAATTCCGTCACGGAAGCAATTCTTGTTCCCATTTCCCTGTTTTTGCATCGGTCAAAAACAAAGAAATTTTTGTTATAAATTATGGAAAAAGCAACTGCATGAAAGCTGTCTGTAAAGATGTAATCTGCAAATTTTATTAATGAAATGAAATCCTTCAGAGCGGCGGTTGAGCATCTGAAATCGCCATAGTATCCGTCAATTTCGTTAAGACCGCCGTTTGCATACGGTATGGAAACTAATTTTAAATGTTTTTTCTTTGCAAATTTTTTTGCCGATATGTAAAATTCATCGCTTGGTGTCAGATAGTAACAAAGCAGATATTTTTCTTTAATCTGCCGTGGCGAAGCAATTTTATCCCACTCATCAGCCGCCAACAAAAACACGGGGTCAACCACCTGAATGGCGTTTTTTTTCGATAATGCGGAAATTTCCGACACCATATCCTGTTCACGAACTGATATTGCGTTTAATTCCGGCAGTGACTCTGTCAGATATTTCTTTTCTTCCTCACAAAAGCGGATTTTTCCCGTACTGGCTCCATAAGCCAGCTTAATCTTATTTTTATTTGCGAATCTTAAAAAGTAGTTTTCATCAAACCACAGAAAATTCCATACCTGATCGCTTCCGGCGATAAAAGAATCATATATGTTATTGGAATCCGATATTGATGAAGCGTCATACACAATATCCGAATGAGGAACTTCTTTTTCGAATTTCTCGAAATTCTTTGCTCTCTCATTTCTTTCGGTTTCAACATAATGAGCGAGAATTTGACTTGCAATCTCATTTTGTTTATTGCCGTAAAATTTATAATATAATTTTTTGAGTAACGCATTTGTTATGGTTTTGTTTACATAACTGTCGTGAGACCAGGTAGCATCTTCCTTTTTTTCTTGCAGTCGGTTCAGAAACGGACGAGAGGAATTGACATAACAGATTTGCTCGGCATCGTGACCGTGAGATTTTAAATAATGCGTCAAAGCGTATGCCTGCAACATTCCGCCGTAGTTCTTTGAGCCGTAATAAAATGTTAAAATTCCTATTTTCATGTTCTGTTTCATCACCTTATGAAAATCAATCAATGCATCAGATTATTTTTTATTTCATGTAAAGTTTGTCTGATAAAAATCATTGTATTCTGAAAAGCATTTTTTTTTGCTTGATCAGAATATCTGATTGCATAATCACTGAAATTATTTTTTCCGATAACCTTCAGAAAGGTTTTGTTGTTAGGATTTATAACTGATGAATTTTCCAAACTATTATTTTTCGATTGTAATTCTTTACTTATTTCGTGAATATTCAGGCCTGAATTAATTTCTTTCAGCAAAAAAAAGCCTTTGCTTGTATTCGTTGATACGCATGAGGTTCCTTTGTCGTCATCTTCTTCGGCACCCCAAAAATCAGAAAGTGTAATATCACTTACCTGATTATTACGTTTGTATTCGCAATGAGAACAAGAGGGCCTCATCATCAAATTATAGTTCAGGTAACTTATCATATAACTATTATTCTCACGATTCAGAATAATACTTTTTCCGCTTTTAAAATCAAGCTTTGTACAATAAGGCGACAACTTCCATCCGTAACATTTGTATTTAAACCAGACATTTACAACCTTATCGTTGTTTTTAATCTCTTGTTCAGATAACCAACAACGATATGCTTTCGGAGAATTTATGCCTCGGCACAAAAAGTCAACAGTGTATAAATTATCATACTCTTTGTTTAAAAAAGCTTTTAAACCGGCTACTTGGCAAGGAGTGCCGCAAAACAAAACCTTTTTCTGCACTTGTAAATCTTTTTTAACTAAAGTGTAGATATTTCCTATAATGCTTTGAACATATTTCGATTGCCTGATTCGATTTAAATCTTCTATGGTTTTGCATCTTATGTGTTTAACATTGTTGTCATCATCATAGGCGGCACCGTAAACTATGCCTTTGTCGATTATCATTTTTTTTGCAAGTTCAAAAAAGACACCGCCGGAAGTGCTGATTTCACGGTTTATTTCATCCTTTGAATAGGCCGAAAAGACTTTCATATCGTTAATATTGTTGTTACTGAGCTTTAGACGTGTGTGACATGTTTTTTCGCACATTCCGCAATCAACACAGTTTTTTCCGATAACAGGATGCACAAATCCGCAGTTATCCTCCTGCATTTCTATTGCCTGTTTGGGACAGATATTTGCACAAGCTCCGCAACCGGTACAATCGTCAGGCTGAATCCACATTTTAATCATATTATTCCCACTCGACATTCTTTTTCTTTATTACGGCTGGCACACCTGCTGCAAGGCAACCCGGAGGAACATCCTTAGTAACAACAGCACCCGCTCCGATAATTGCTCCATCGCCGATGGTAACCCCCTGCAATACAGTAACATGAGTGCCGATCCAGACATGATTCCCTATCGTGACGGGGCTTGTCTGCTCTTTGCCGTTGACGCTGTGTGCATTCGAATCCATAACAGTAAAATGGTGCGAAATAGCACAATCATCGCCTATGGATATTTTGTTGTGACAACGGATGGTTGAATTGCTGTTGATATATGAATTTCCAATGGAAAATTCCGAACCGGAAAACAAAATTATGTCAGCTCCGTAATAGATTTTAGCATCGCCGTGAACAGTCAATTTTGATTCATAATCAAGACGCAACAGTGACGGATTAGCAGAATAGGAAATCGCACTTTCGCCAATGGTAAATTTACCGTCAACATCAATTTTGGCATAGTCATCAATTTTCATGAATGTTTTCGATTTAATGTCTATCGCTCGTTTTTTTCTGAGTCGGGTAATTGCTGCTTTCAGCTTTTCAACTATCATACCGTACCGTTGTCCTTTGCTTACAATTATTTTTTAATGATGCTTCCGGTCACAGCCAATTCGGGCAATTTAACATGTCCCCAATGGCGTGGATCCCAATCCATGTTTTCATTGAATCCGAGTTGGTTTTCAACTTCGAAGATGACTGCGTTGCCGACATGATCATAAAATGACCATGCACCGTATTCATTAACGCCGTAAAGGACAGCGGTCATGACATATTTTCCGGGAGCTAACAAAGAAGTGTCTGCCTGAAGGGGAATAGTGATTTTTTCGCCCTTCTTGCACGAAAACAGGTTAGGAGCTAAAAATACGGTTATCGCAAAGCCGTCCGCCGTGCTTAATCCCATGCGGAAGCCGACATTTTCCAGGTCTTTGTTGGCTTTCAGATGAATTGAAAACTCCAGCTTTTCGGTTACGGGAATTCTCCAGCCGGAATCCCTGTCGGAAACAATGCGTTCAAGCACAACCTCGCCCATAGAAGCATGGTCATGTGTGCGCTTACAGGCGGTTAAATCTATTTCCTTCTGCGAGCATTCTTCCTCATCCATATAGATTGAAATTCCCTCTTCAACATCGCCGTCAAATGTAACTCTGCCGTGGTTGAGAACAATAACACGGTCGCAGAGCTGTCTGATGGTGTTCATGTTGTGAGAAACATAAAGAATGGTTCGTCCTTCGTCTTTTGAAACCTGAGTCATCTTATCAAGACATTTTTTCTGGAATGCCATGTCGCCGACGGCAAGAACCTCATCCATAATCATAATTTCGGAGTCAAGGTGAGCGGCAACGGAGAATGCAAGCTTAACATACATACCGCTGGAATATCTCTTAACAGGGGTGTCAATAAACTTACGGCACTCGGAAAATTCGATGATGTCTTCCATTTTAGCATCAATCTCTTTTTTTGTCATTCCGAGAATTGCACCGTTCATATAGATATTTTCTCTGCCCGTCAATTCGGCATGGAAGCCCGTTCCGACCTCGAGCATGGAGGTAATGCGACCGTTCAGACCGATGAAGCCCGAGGTAGGTGCTGTAATTCGGCTGACAAGCTTTAAAAGAGTAGATTTTCCGGCACCGTTATGTCCGATAATTCCGACTCTTTCACCTTTTTTAACATCGAATGAAACATCGGAGAGTGCTAAAAATTTTTCTCCGTATTGTTCTTCCGAAGCACCTATTTTCTTTGTCGGATCCTCTTTATGGAGCAATTTGGCGTTGAACCTCTGAATGCTCTCCTGAAGAGTTGTTCCGCCGATCTGACCGAGCTTATATTCTTTTGTTACATTTTCTATTCTTACCATTAATTCATCCATCACACTTACCTCACACAGTATCCATAAATGTTCTTTCGATTCTGCTGAAGAGAATCAATCCGATAAAGAAAACTATCAGTGAAAATGCCCAGCTTATCAGATAATAGAATAAACTGAAATAGCCAACTCCGAATATTGCGTATCTGAATGTGGTTATTATCGGAACTACAGGATTCAGCATATATAATGCCATATACTGCTTCGGAATGAGCTCCAAGCCATATGCTACCGGGCAGGCGTACTGCCACAGCTGAAGAACGAAAGATACAAGCATTGTGAGGTCACGGTATTTTGTGGTTAAGGATGAAATGATAATTCCCAATCCGACTGAAAGGAAAATCATCTGTAAGATAAGCAGGGGTATGAATAACAGCATAGGCGAAATAACGATTGATGTTCCGCCTCTGATTACGAAGAAAAGCCAGAAAACAGCAATCATGGCAAACTGAATTGCAAAGGGAATAAGTTTGGATATTGCGGTTGAGATAGGCGAGACTAATCTCGGATAATAAACCTTTCCCATTGTGCCTCTGTTGTTGATGAAGGTTCCGGAGGTTGCACTGATGGTATTGGAGAAGTAGCCCCAGCAAACATTACCTACCATGTAAAACAGGAAGCCGGGTATAACAAATTCTCCGGGAATGTCCGCAGTTGTAAGTCCTGCAAGATTGCCGAAAACAAAGGTGAAGACTATTGTTGTAAGAAGAGGCTGAATAACTGCCCAAAGCGGACCGAGCAAGGTTTGCTTATAGGATGCAACGAAGTCCCTTTTGACAAATAAAAGGATTAAGTCCTTGTAACCTAAAGTTTCCTTCAGGTGAAGATCCATCAGTTTATGTTCGGATGTGATTTCCGTTCGAAAATTTTCTTTTTGTTCAAGCATATTAGTTTTTTATTCTCCTTGTTTCGGTAATAACTTTTTGCCACATTTTTCCTATGCTTTCAATTGACAAGTCGCCTCGGAGCACCTCGCCGTTTTTTGATAATTGCTCCGATAAAACTTCATCTTCTGCAATTTTACACATTGCATCTGCCATGGCTTTTGGATTTTTGCATGGCACAAGAATACCGCTTTTATATTTATCAATGATCATTCTTGCTCCGCCGCCCTGACAATCGGTACAAATTGACGGCAGTCCGATTGCCATTGCTTCAAGCATGGAGTTCGAAAGTCCTTCACGATTTGAAGATGATACGAATGCAGCCGCATCAACAATCTGATAATGAACATCCACAACAGCAGGTTTCAGAGAAATAAAGTCTGTTAATCTTTTTTCCTTCAGCAGCTGTGACAAGTTCGAATATTCAGGACCGTCACCGTAAACCGTCAAAGTATAATCCGAATGCTTTTCATGAAAGATGGAAAATGCCTCAAATAACAGAGGTATATTTTTCACTTCAACAAGCCGGCAAAAGCTGACAATTTCTTTGCGTCTGACACCTTTAAACCTTTCGGGCAACTTTTCAATTGGCAGAAAATTCGGAATGATATACTGATTGCATTTTAGTCTGCCATTGTAGTAGTCTTTTTCAAAATCAGTCTGAAAAACTGCTCCGTCGGCTCTGTCTATGTATTTTTTTCTCAACCGCAAAACCGGAGCATCCTCGGTTAAGCCGTATTCCGGAGAACTTGAATCGAAGAAAACAAGTTTATTCGGAAGGTTTTGAAGAGCTATTAATCCGATAACATTGGGAAATAACATATTTGTTATAACAACCGCATCCGGACGGGTTGCAAGGTATTGCTGAAGAGGCAATACATATTTATTGCGGAGAAAGCAATATTCATTATATTCCGCTTTTTTTATCGGAGAATATAACTTTAATTTGATTTTATCCGAAAAGCTTGTGACTCCGTGAATAGAATTAAAATATTCAACGGTATGCGGTTGCTCGGCTTTTCCGGATTCTCCGAGACAGACTATTTTCACATTGTCTCTGATTTCAAATTCTATTTTATCATTATCCAATAAACAAATAGTAATATCGCAATCATTGTCGGCAAGATAGTTTGCTATTCCCGCAATCTGCCGCTCTGCTCCTCCGACAGCCAAAGTGTGAATTACAAAAATGACTTGGCTTTTTTCCCTCATTTGATATATTCCTTTCTGATGTGTCTTCATTTTGCGTATAAAGGCTATTCTGAACGACAGGAAAGCAATGTTTTCTACCTTTTCAGCTTTGAAATCATTTTTCCGACACTGCTGTTTCTGATTTTTTCATATTTTTCCGCTGTGGAAACGGCATAGGTAAATAATTCGGGAATAAAATCAGCCGGAATATCAAATCCGTTTTCACGAAGCCACTCAACATCAATTGCATTGGTTGCCTTAATAAAAGCAGAAAGCAACTCATTGCGGCGTTCATCAAAAAGATTCTTGATTGCCATATATGAACCCATTTTGTCAAGCCTCATTGCAGAAAGATAGTGCAGCTTCGGCAGATTATGCTCTTTTGCAATATTCATGTTATCTATTATGCCTTTAAGAAAGTCGAGAGTGTTGCTAAGCTTGTATTTTGAGGATTCGGGAACCATTCTGTAACAATAGGTTTCGAAATCGAGAGCGTAGAATCTTCCTGCGAATATCATAGCCTTTACGAAAAACGGTGGGTCCTGAAAACGGCGATACGGCGGAAAGAAAATATTGTTATCCACCAACATTTTCCGTTCAAAGATATACATCCAATATCCATAATCATATTGAAAATCGCTGTAATCGGTAAGTCCCTTTGCACCGAATTCGCAACCGTGTTCGGTGGAGAACAGCTCCGTTTTTGTGAAAGAACCGTCAACCTCCAATATTACCTTCTTTCCGCCGCAGATACTGACATTCTGTTCCTTGGCGGTATTATAAAGCATTTCAAGAACTTTGTTATTGGGGTAATAATCATCCGAATCCATAAAAGCGATAAATTCGCCTTCTGCGGCTTTGATGCCGTCATTACGGGCCTTGCCGACGCCTTCGTTCTTCTTATCAATAACTTTTACACGGGAATCCTTGCTCTCATATTCACGGAGAATAGCTATTGAATTGTCGGGAGAGCCGTCATTGATAGTGATGATTTCTATATTTTCAAGAGTCTGCGAAAGAATGCTGTTAAGACATTCTCTCAGATATTTTTCAACATTATAAACAGGGACAATTACGGAAACAAACGGTTTCATTCAATCACCTTTACATATAAAATTCTTTATACCACGAAGCAAATTTTCTCAATCCCTCACGCAGGGAGACCGAGGGCTTAAAGCCGAAGTCCCGTTCAAGGTCAGAGGTGTCTGCATATGTGACGGGAACATCTCCGGGCTGCATGGGAACTAATTCTTTGTGTGCATCAAAATCAAAATCCTGCGGCAAAACGCCTGCAAGCAAAAGCTCCTCAGACAGAATTTTAACAAAATCGAGAAGATTTTCGGGCGAGCTATTGCCTATATTATAAACCCTGTACGGGGGTAAAGGCAACCCGTCTTCGCCGATTTTTTTCTCGGGAGCACAGAGCATAACTCTTCGTATTCCTTCAACAATATCATCAACAAAAGTGAAATCTCTTTTGCAGTTGCCGAAGTTGAAAATTTTGATTGTTTCTCCTTTAATCAGCTTGTTGGTAAAGCTGAAATATGCCATATCAGGTCTTCCTGCCGGACCGTAAACCGTGAAAAATCTGAGACCTGTTGAAGGTATATTATAAAGCTTTGAATACGCATGAGCAAGCAATTCATTGCTTTTTTTGGTTGCCGCATAGAGCGAAACAGGGTTATCAACCTTATCCTCCGTTGAATATGGGATTTTTTTATTAGTGCCGTAAACAGAGCTTGAGGAAGCGTAAACAAGATGCTCAACGGGGAAATGCCGGCACGCTTCAAGAATATTGTAAAATCCGATAATGTTCGATTCAATGTATGTATCGGGATGGTCGATGGAATAGCGGACGCCTGCCTGAGCCGCAAGGTTAACCACAACATCGAATTTGTGCTTTTCGAAGAGTGAGTCAACCAGTTGCTTATCGGCGATATTTCCTTTTATGAATTGCCATGATGCTCCGCATTTGCATTCCGAAAGGGATTCAATCTCATTGAGCCTGAATTCCTTGAGCTTCACATCATAATAATCGTTCATGTTATCAAGACCGATAACGGTGACTTGATTGAACGAGTTGAAAAGAGCCTTCACAAGGTTTGAACCGATAAAGCCTGCCGCACCGGTTACCAGAACTGTTTTATTTTCAAGATTAATATTCGAACAAAGCATTATCTTATTCCTTTATAGCTTGATTTCACATTTTCATAGCTTTCGAGAGTGCCTATATCATAGCGGCTTCCGGGCATTTCCATTGCATGAAGCGTGCTTTCCTGTGCTATCCATGCGGCAAATGAACCGGGAGCATCAGTTGAACAGCCCTGTTCAATAGCTTTCGGAAGAAGACGAGCATCCTCTTTGGTATAAAAGTAGAACGGAGGACAGCACCAATGAGTTGCGGGGTTTTGAGATTTTTCGGTCATGGAAAGAACTTTTTCGCTGTTGTCTACGGAAACGACTCCGCATTTGAGCAGTTTATTGAAATCCGGCTCATAATACCTCATGATGCAGGATGATTTCTTTTCAAGGGCGTAATATATGAATTTACAAAGCGAGAAATCAAGAACATTGTCTCCTGCGATAACAAGCAAATCATCATTTATATCGCATTTCTCAACGGCAAACTGAATATCGCAAACAGCACCGAGACGGGTTTCGTTAGTTGAAGTGCCGTCATCAACAACAGTTATATTAAGGCTTTTTGATTTCGCCCAATCAGAAAAATGATTTGCAAATTTATGGTTTGACACAACTATATATTCGCTTATTTTGCCGCTTTTTTCAATATCTTCAATGAGCAAATCGAGAATTGTTTTTTCACCGATTTTAAGCAATGGTTTTGGAAAATTCTCTGTAAGCGGGTAAAGTCTGGTGGCATAGCCTGCCGCAAGAACGATACATTTCATTATAATTTCACTCCGTTATCCGTATCACATATATAGGCACTGTATTTTCCCTTCAGATGAGGAAATGCGGATATATATTCTGCTTCAACCTTTTCGAGAATATCTTCAGCCTTGTCGGGATTAATCATCGCCATTGTGCATCCCTTAAAGCCGGCACCGCTGAATCGACCGCCGTATATTCCGTCGGTTTTTGTCATAATGCTATAAAGCTTTATCAATTCGGGAGAACCTGTTTCCCAGTTTTCTATGGATGACCTGCCGCTTTCAAAAATCAGCGAACCGAATAAATCCATATCTCCGTTTTTCCACGCCTTGACTCCGTTTTCAACTCTTTGACATTCGGAATAGAAGTGGGTGGCTCGTTTTGCAAAATTAACGGGCAAGCGGTCTTTATATTGTTCAAAAACCTCAAACGGAACATCACGGAGATTTGTTTCTTCAAATTTTCCGTATTCAAGACCTGCGTATGCCAGAATGGAATATGCGGCACTTCTTGCTTCATCAACACGCATATTGAAGCCCGATGCGGCAAGGCTTCTTTCAAGTCCCGAAAAGAATACGGCAATTTTAAACGGCTTGCAATTCGGATTTTTTTCAATAAGCTCGAAGCTGTTATCCTTGAAATCCATATAGAGAAGATTGTCTTTTCTGCAATAGACCTCACAGCTCTGGTCAAGTCTGCCGCAGGCAACACCGACATAGTGGTTTTCGGCCGACTTTGCAAGGCTTATCAATTCCTCGGCATTCAAAGAAACTCCGTTGAGCCTGCACAACGCAGAAAGGAACGAAATAATAACAGCCGCCGAAGAGGATAATCCGCCTATCGGCAATTCTCCGTCAACAATGGCACATATTCCAACACGGAGAGGATAACGCTTTGAGAGGGCGATTGTGGCTCCTCTTAAATGGTCTGCCCAGTCATTCTGTTTCACATCCGGAACGGAATTGATGTGCCACTGTGCTCTGCCTTCAAACTGGAGCGAAGAAATTTCAACAACACCGTTCATCTTCGGACCATAGGCAATATGGATTCCTTTGTTGATGGCAAAGCCCGAAATTTTTCCGAGGTTATGGTCAACATGAGCTCCGAGCGGACAAACACGATAAGGCGTGAACAAAACGCCATCCGGTGCTCTCTTATAAAGTTTTTCAAATGCTTCCGATACGTAAGACATTGTATTACCTCAACATTTCTTTAACATTAACCCTGTTTTTGATTTTACTTACTGTACATCAGCTCATGGAGCTTCGGGGAGATGAACAGCATCAGAAAACGAAGCTTCTGTTTAGCGGAGAACTTTCCGTTAATGAAAATCCGTTTAAAAATACCGTTATATAATTTTTTCAGCTCTTTTAATCTGAGTCTGTTTTTTTCTTCGTTTGCATCAAGGCACGAAAAAGCATCAGCTATTCTTGAATATACCCATAAATAGGCATCATCAGCAAGCTTCATTTCTCCGAGAGAATCATAGAATTTTGCTCTGTCATAGTATCCGTCAACAATATCCGTGGATGAAATTGAAAATTTTGCAGTCATGATGCTTCCGGTTCGAATTCTATAATAATATGAATTCAAGCCGGTGTATGCTGTTTTATCAACCTTGTCCAGAATGTAATGATAAACTGCAAGGTCTTCGAAAAGCTTGCCTTTGGGATACCTTATATCCTGAAACAGTCTCTTGCCGTAAAGCTTATTCCATGCGGCATGACGCTTCAATGATTCGTATTTATCATGCCCTTCTGCAACGGCAGAATGCTCAAACGGTTTATAGAATGCATCATCAGTATTCCCGTCTTTGTCAACCGTAGTAATATTGCAGATGGAAAGCTCGCAATTATTATCCGTCATAGCAGAATACAATGAATCAAGAAAATGCTCATCAACATAGTCGTCACTGTCAATAAACGAATAATAGTCTCCTGCGGCTAAGTCAATTCCGTAATTTCTTGCATCGGATAATCCGCCGTTCTGCTTGTGAATAACAATAATTCTGCTGTCATTCATCGCATATTCATCGTTCATCTGACCGCAGGAATCGGGCGTTCCGTCATCCACAAGAAACAGCTCGTACTCTTTGAATGCCTGCATCATAATGCTGTCAACACATTGAGGAAGATAGCCTTCAACCTTATAGACGGGAACAACAACTGAAATTTTACATATATTGTTTATATTTTCCTGCTTCATTATTGATTCCATTTCTTTCGGATAACAATTCTTCGGATAAATTTTTTCGTTTTTCGGAAGAATCAATCAATCTGATTATTTCCGAAGCCATATATTCGGAGGATTTTGCACATATAATTGCGTTTTTGCCGTTGACAAATTGCTCCTGGGTTCCGCCGACATCCGTTGAAATAATCGGTTTGCACAGATATTTTGCCTCGTTGGTTGTTGTGCAATATCCTTCGTATTTTGAGGGCTGAACATAAATGTCACAATTTTTGATATACGGATATGGATTTATGCAGTTTCCGAGGAGAGTGATATAATCCGAAAGACCTTCATCGGAAATTCTTTTTACCGCATTTTCCATATAATTACCGTCTCCGCACCAATACCAATGAAAATTCTTTTTTTCTTCGGCAAGGAGCTTTGCGGTATCTATCATCAGGTCAGGACCCTTTTCTTCCGACATTCTTCCGACAGTTACGAGGTTGACGGCGTTTGCCGAAAAATCGGGTCTGAATTCATCCTTTTGCCTGTCAATTGCTTCGGTGTCAAGGTAATTGATAACCACATGAGTTCTGTCTGCAAGCTCGGGAAACGCCGAAATGAAATTCTCTCTGCACTTTCCCGAAACGCAGATTACACTATTGAATTCTGCAAAGAATTTGCGGTCTTCCTTCTCTCTGTCGGTGTTAAGATAAACATATTCTCCGTTATGATGCCAGAGAATTTTATTATCTGCATCTATTTTATCAATCACATAATACGGCACGGAACCGTTTATTCCGTAGGCTATGGCAGTATCATAGTGATATGGGATTTTCTCAAAAAGCTTCCACGGTCTTTTACCGAATTTGTTTACAAAACGATAAATCAGATATTTGATATATCGAACGGGGGATACGCCGAGTTTTCTGAATTCATTGACGGTTTCCGTGGTGGTCATAAGATATTGATACTGATTCAGGATATGTACTCTTTTGTCAATCATATCCATGAACTCATATTCTCTCTGCATTATCAGCAGGTCAACAGAATATTCTGAATAGTCTATATTTTTTAAAAGATTCAGAAGACAGCGTTCAATTCCACCGACTCCCATTCCTCTTATTACGAACAATATTTTTTTCATATAATTCACTTCAATATGCTGCGGATTGCAGCACGCATTCTGAAATAATTAAACAGCATTTTCGAGCTTTTAGTAAATATCCTTCCGATTATTTTGCCTTCAAATTCGCAGTTTGCAAAGTATTGCTGCTGATACTGAATAAAGGTATCCCGATATTTTTTGGCACAATCCGAATTATATTTTTTAGAATATGCCATATCCTTTACAGCCTTTACGGCAAGAGATGATATGCCTTTTTCTGCCTGAGCAATGATTTCATTTTCGACATTTTCTGAAATCAGAATATCCCGTATTTCTTTATAGGCTTGTGTACCTGTGAAGGTCACCTTATGGTTTCCGCCTTCTGCGGCACTTCCGCCGTGAATTCTGTAATGATAAAACGGCTCTGAACGATATGTGATATTTTTGCAATTAAGAATATATTGCGTGTTGAAAAGCGAATCCTCGCAATATCCAATGACCGGCTCGAGAGCAATGTTGTTTGATTGGATTAAGCTTGTCAGGTATAATTTGTTCCACAAAAAGCCCTTATAGTAGTTTTCGGAAAACATCATTTTCAATGCCTGATTACTGCTTAAAGAATAGGTTTTTCTGTCAATGTTGCTTTCAATATCATCGTTTTCCGTGTAATTTATAAAAGCTCCTGTAATAACCAACTGAACATTATCCTGAAAGAGAGCAAGAGCCTTTTGATAATAATCCTTTTCCAACCAGTCATCCGAATCCACGAAGGTTGTATATTTGCTTGACACAATCCTTAAGCCCGTGTTTCTTGTGGTTGAAACTCCGTGATTGACGGTATGAATTGAAATAACCCTTTCGTCATTAAAGGCGATTGAATCTGAAATGCACGGAGAATCATCCCATGAGCCGTCATCAACGAGAATCGCCGTTATATCCTTTTCGGTCTGTTCAAGAATACTGCCAATGCACTTTTCAACATATTTTTCTGCGTTATAAACAGGAACAACAACGGATAAAAGCGACATGACAGATTCTCCTTCATTTTTGTGATTCATTTTTTTTGCCGATTTTTGTAAAAAAATCAACACACTTTTTTACGATGAGGGCAAATGGTATGCAAATAATAACAGTCCAAATAACGCATAAAATCGGATTTTTCGGAAGGTATGCAACGGACATCAGCTTGTCGGTTAAGTGTTCTGACCAAAATGCAGAATGAATAAACCATATTTCCATTGAAATACCGCCAAGGAAGGCAATTATTTTGGATATGGGGTTTGATTCCTTGACATTATTGAAAATGAGAAGGATGCCGATAACCATAAACGGTGCATAAATAACATCAAATGAAAATCCTGCGATTGAGCCGAAGTAATTTCTCAAAATCGGCATTGTTACGAATAGCAGGAAGCCTGCTGCTTTTTTATATCTGATTTTATTCGCAATTTTATCAATCCACGAATATTTTGAAAAGACATATCCGACAATGATTACCTGAAAATACAGCAGACAATCCTGCAGGTCATTCAAAAGGAAATGCTCAATTCCCATATATTGATTCAGATATTGAATCAATCCGAATCCGAGATAAAAGCACAGAACCGGTGCTAAATGCAGGATGATTTTTGCTGATTCAGATTTAACTTTTCGGTCTGTCAATTCAGAGTAACTGAAATATATCGGCAAAACAAGCATGGCAAAGATGTAAAAATATACATACCATGCAAAGGTTACCATGTTATTTTTCAGTGCAAATATGTTGTAGAGAAATGACAAATCAGGCTTGTATCCGCTAAGAAGTGCCGAAAGTGGCAGGAAAATTATCAGCAAAACAAACCAATATGTTTTCAGAAGCTGTAATATTTTTCTCAATGAATACCGATAACTTTTGGATTTTGCATAATAATAAGTATAACCTGTCAGAAAAGCGAACAAAGCAACACATAATTTCAAAGACCCGTTCGTGAACGAGGAGATTTCTTTTCCGCAAATTAAATACGAATCAAAATAGTGCCCGGGAAACATACATATATGCAAGGCAACCATCATCAGAATTGATATGCCTTTTATTATTTTTGTCATTTCTTTGGTAAGCATTTTATTTTATCACGCTCTCATTATATCTGCGGATGTAGAAATTCTCCAGCCATTTGGCTTTTTCTTTTATGTCATAGCCGCTTTCTTTAACCGCATTTGCATATTTTAAACGATTTTCTTCGCTTTTGTCAATGCTGTCAACTCGGGAGATTATCTGCTTTGCCCATTCGCTTGCCGAAGTTTCCAGGCTGATAAACTCAAGCAAATCGGTTCGCTTTGCTTCCTCGGGAACCTTATCGGAAGCAAAAACGGGAATGCCGGAGCACTGTGCTTCAACGGCAACAATGCCGAGACCTTCAAACAAAGACGGGAAGATGAAGGCGTCCGAAGCGGACATATAATCATTGATATTCGGGTGACTTCCGGCGAAAATGACCTTATCATCAAGACCCAGCGAATGAACCTTTTCCGTTATTGACGGCTTGAGCGGTCCGTCTCCGAGCAACAGGAGAATTGCATCGGACTTCAATTTGGAAATTTCATTGAAAATATCAATCAGGAAAGTATGATTTTTCTGGTCCATAAAACGACCGGTATGAGCAAAAACAGTTTTGTCTTCCCAGCCCATCTGAGAACGGAGCTTAGCTCTTGCGTTTGCATCAAAGCGGAATTTGTCCGTATTAATTGCATTATTGAAAATTATTGATTTTTTAACAGTATCTTCGTCTTTATAGAGAAATTCAGCGGCATCCTTGGAACAGGCAAAATAATCCGTGGCGTTGGGATTGATAAGCCTGATTGAAAGAGGATAATAATAATCACGGGCAGATAACGAGGTGGATATTTTAGCGATATGTGAATGACTTATTCTTGAAGGAATGCCCTGTTTTTTTGCACCATATAACAACAATCCGTTCATTCTGTTAACATGACAATGAACAATTTTATATTCACCGTGATTTTTCAAAAACTTTCTGTATTTACGCAGGTAGTTTATTATTCCTCCGGATCTGACAACGGACTTTATGAAGAAAACCCGTCCCCCCATGCTTTTTATTTCATCGACATATTTTCCTTCGTCTGTATTATGGCATAGAAAATCAAACTGTATTTTTGTTCTGTCGATGTTTCTGTATATTTCCATTAACAATGTTTCTACGCCGCCGAAATCCATTGTTGAAACAATATGAAGAATGCGAATAGGTTTATTTGATTTGTTTTCCGTTTTCATTGCATAACACCCACTGTCTGCCAAATTCGTAGTCATAACTTTCTGGTTCGAACCATGAAACTCCTCCGTTATGGAAGAAGGTCATTTCGCCAATCAATATTTTGTTATCTACATAGTAAAAATCAACTCTGACAAATTGAAACGGCTGTGACAGATCCGTTGCAATTTTTCTCATTTCATCGAGGACTGTTTTATCAATGGATATTTCCAGATCCTCTTTCTGGGGGCAGTCATCGCTGACGGGAATGTAATTCATATCCATATCGTAGTAATTACGATAATGAGTTCCACGGTATCTGCCTATGTCAATCTGCATATAAGTCGGTTTCCCGTTGAAGCAGAAAAATTTATAGTCACGAAGCTCGCCGCTGGCATCCTCGAGATATTTTTCAGCAACAATCCTTTTGGGCATATCCTTATATACCCACTCTCTGCCGCTCCACGCAATATCCTGATGAAGCCATGTTTTCATCATAATCTTTTCCTTGCGCCAATTTACAGTGGATTTGTCCTTGACTATCAGCCCCATATGGCTGCCGTGAGCCGCCTTCAAAACGAAACACTCCGGAAAAGAATTTATGTCTATATCTTTTACATTATTATATACGCCGTATATTTCGTTAAGATTATCTCCGTAACCCTTGGACGTAACATATTCACGGAGTCCGACCTTGTCGGCACACTGCTGCATGAGAGGATTGCTGCTGTTGAGCTTATACCAGTTCATTTTTTCCGTAAATGTCTGAGGATTATCCAGGTTGAGCTGCTTGCCTGTTCTTTTTGTATAAAACTTCTTAACCGCAGTTTCATCGTCGATAATTGCCGGCATCAGCTTGCATTCAATGCAATGAAGAATATTGATTGCATATTCTCCGACAAAGTTTTTTCTGATTTTATTTTTTATTTTGTCAATATTCATGATATTTACAGATTCTCCTTATACCATTCTATTGCGGCTTCTATTCCACGCTCAAATGACCAATCGGGGTCATAGCCGATTAAGCTTTTTGCCTTTGAAATATCGGCGTTTGAATGCTTGATGTCACCTGCACGGTCGGGTCCGAAATTCGGTTCAATGTCAACGCCGAGAGCTTTGGTAAGTCCGTAATAAATGTCAATAAGATATTCTCTGCCGCCGTAGGCAATGTTGAAGGCTTCGCCTGCCGCCTCATGAGGAGCGAGGCATGACTTGAGGTTTGCTTCTATAACATTTTCAATATAAGTGAAGTCACGGCTCTGCTTGCCGTCTCCGTTGATTGTGGGAGTTTCGCCCTTTATGAGCATCTTGAGAAATTTCGGAATAACTGCGGCATATGCACCGTCAGGAGTCTGTCTGCGGCCGAAAACATTGAAATAGCGAAGTCCGTATGTATCAAGACCGTAATGGCGGGTGTACTGCTTTGCCCATTCCTCATCGCAACGCTTTGTGAGTGCATATGGAGAGAGAAGATTGCCTTCAACGCCCTCTGTTTTCGGAAGCTTCGGTTCATCGCCGTAAACGGATGAGCTTGAAGCATAGACAAATTTCTTAACGCCCTGCTGACGAGCGGCTTCCATCATATTGAGAGTACCCTGAATGTTATTCGCACAGTAGAAAAGCGGCATTTCAATGCTTCTCGGAACGCTTCCCCAAGCCGCCTGATTGAGAACATAGTCAATGCCCTCGCAAGCCTTGAGGCAAGTGTCAAAATCCTTGATGTCACCCTTGATGAATTCATAATTCTGGTTATCGAGGAAGAGGTCAACATTTTTCTGACTACCTGTTGAAAGGTCGTCAAGGCAACGGACCGAATAGCCGAGGTTAAGTATTGCTTCGCAGAGGTTTGAGCCGATGAAGCCTGCACCGCCTGTTACGAGAAATTTTGAGTTTTCGGGAAATTTAAGATTGCTGTATCCCATAATTACAGCCTCCAGTATTTATATCCGAGTGACTTAAGTTCATCCTTGGAACGGACGCCCTTAACATCAATGATTATGTTCTTTGAGTTGTCGCTTTCCTTAAACATTTTACCGATGTCTTCGTTAGTCAGCGATTTGAATTCCTTATGAGCAACTGCGATGATAAGGCAGTCAAGGTCATGAAATTCGTCAAGCGAAACAAGGTCAACGCCGTAAAAACGCTTCGCATCGGGAGCATCGGCAACGGGATCGCAGACTATCGGCTTGATTCCGTATTCGTTAAGCTCCTTTAAAATATCGGCAACCTTGGAGTTTCTGGCATCGGGGCAGTCCTCCTTGAAGGTGATTCCGAGAACGCCGACTCTGGCGTGTGTGATGGATTTGTCGCATGAAATCATCTGCTTAACGGTCTGCTCTGCAACATATTTTCCCATGTCGTCATTGATTCGGCGGCCGGAAAGAATAATCTGTGAATGATAGCCGAACTGCTCTGCACGGTAGGTCAGATAATAGGGGTCAATACCGATGCAGTGTCCGCCGACAAGACCCGGCTTGAACGGCAGGAAATTCCATTTTGTGCCTGCGGCTTCAAGCACCTCAAGAGTGTCAATTCCCATCTTGTTGAAGATGATTGACAGCTCATTCATGAAGGCGATGTTTATATCACGCTGGCTGTTTTCGATAACCTTTGCGGCTTCGGCAACCTTTATGCAGGAAGCCTTATGAACTCCGGCGGCAACTACGATGCTGTAAACAGCTGCAATTTCCTCCAATGATTCGGCATCCATGCCGGAAACGATTTTTTTGATGGATGTCAGCGTGTGAACCTTGTCTCCGGGATTGATTCGCTCCGGAGAATATCCGATTTTGAAATCCACTCCGCATTTGAGACCGGATTCTCTTTCAAGAATCGGAAGGCAGACCTCTTCGGTTACGCCGGGATAGACCGTTGATTCGTAAACAACGATGCTTCCCTTTGTCAGATTTCGTCCGACAATTTCAGACGAACCGATTACGGGTGATAAATCAGGCGTTGTGTCGTCATTGACAGGTGTCGGAACCGCAACAATGATGAATTTTGCTTCCTTGAGCTTTGTTTCATCGCTTGTCCATTCAACGGAGCATTTTTTGATTGCTTCGTCGCCGACCTCCTGAGTGGGGTCTATACCGTTTTTGTATGCTTCAATTTTTGCTTCGTTGATATCAAAGCCGATAACATTGATATGCTTTGAAAATTCAACCGCAATAGGCATACCGACATAGCCAAGACCGACAAGTGCAATTTTCTCTTTTCTATTAACTATCTCATTATACAAATTCATATAATAAAACACTCCTTGTTTTCAAAAGTCTTCGATTTATACTAAAAATGTTAACACCTTGCTCCAATAAGGCTCTCCGAAGGATTGAATTTGAAAATAGAAATAAATGGTATAACAGATATACAGAATCGGTTTCAGCCATACCTTTTCTTTCTTATATGGGTTTTCGAACAGCCACGGATAGAGTATCAGATTATATATTTCGCAATATATCGGCAATCTGCCGACAAAAATTCCGCTTGTGATTGAACCGCACAGGTAAATCAACGCAGATGTGACAGACATATTTATTGATATAGACACAATATTATTGACATTGCTTTTCTCTATCTCTTTTTTCTTAATTAAAATCAACACTACCGGAACAAGGTTAACGGCAAGTCGGAAAAAGCTCATTCCGTTATCTGCCTGAACGTATGCAAGGTCTTCCGCATACTGTGTATTTTCAGTTGTTAATTCCAGAAAAGAATCCATTAATCCAGAAATCAGTATCGCAGAAACTGCCAGCAGCATTGCTATCATTCGTTTGTTCAGGATTTTTCCGGTTACGCAGAAGATAATCGGAATCATTATTATTGCAGTCTGATGAATTCCACCGAAAATCCATGGGGGATCCTCCAAATTCAGCGTTTCAAAAAGGAAATCTATTCCCGAAACAAACAAAAGAACAACTAAATATTTTGAATATTCTTTTTTAACTAAAAAGTGTATGAAGGATGCAAGAACTAAGGTTGCAAAAAATTGCTTCAATCCGTTAAACATCCATGCCATCATCATGCTGTTTGCAATGAACAGGAAAAAGCTGAAACCGACATCAACCGAATACTTATTAATGAAATTAATAAGCAGAATGGATTGAAGAATGGCAATAAATGAAATCCACACCTGAGGATCTGAGGAAATAATATTATAGAACAGGATTTGGATTCCGTAAAACACCTTGGCTGAACCCATGCCGCTTAAGTAAGAGGATAAGTGCGACAAAGGAGGAGAACTTCTGAATTCTCGCATATAGCTGTAGGTATCATAAAATCCGGATCTGCAGGCACATATGATGACCGGAACAAGCATAATCATCCATGATTTGATGAGGGTGTTACCATATGCTTTATTGTCTTTTAACGAGCGATCTGAATTGGAATTCGCTTTTGAAAAAATTCCGACAACGGTAGCCCATATAAACATTATCCAGTAAGCAGTCATTTGTTTCTTAATCTCCGAATCTCCAACTTCAGTTTTCTGGGAAGAAGTGCAGAAATTATGGGCTGGATAACTAAATAATATCTCCAGACGGGATAATTCAGAAGATGAAAGCCTATCCATCGCGTTTGTGATGCATAAATAGAGCTTTTGAAGGTTCTCCTTTTTAATGCAGATTCATCTTCTCTGACCCTGTATAGTGCTGAGTGAATATTGTTTCCGCTGAATCCGTGTGCAAAAAATCTGTACCATAAATCAACATCCTGCCCACGAACGGTCCTTGGAGACACGGTGTATCCGCCTAACTGCCTGTATACCTCGGCTCTCATCATGATTGTTGCGTGACAGAACGGAACCTCATACAGTAATGTAAATCGGTCGGGATTATTGACCGAATGGTAATAACTGTAAATGCCGTTTTCGTCGAAACGAGCCATATCAGTGCCGACAACCGAATATTCGGGATGCTCTTCCAGAAACTTGACCTGCTCTGCGAATCTCTCCGGTTCGCTTATGTCGTCAGCGTCCATGCGGGCGATATAATCACCGGTAGCTTTTTCGATGCACCTGTTCAGAGAAAACGGAAGCTTTGAATTCACTTCATTACGGGTGATAATAAATTTTCCGGGATATCTGGATGAATATTCATTCAAAATGCTGAAGGTGTCATCCTCGGAGCAGTCATCGCAAATGACAAATTCCCAGTTTTCATATGTTTGGTTGATTATGGATTCGATTGAATCTCTGACGGTGTCACAGCAGTTATAGGTTGCCATAATTACCGATATTTTTTTCAAAACTACCGCTCCATTTCCTCTGTTAAAATATTTTTCAACTGTTGCAAAACATTTTCAGACTGATATTTTTCCTGAGTGTCATAGCCTTCTTTGACAAAGCGTTCTTTCAGGTCTTTATCGGTTATTAATTGCAACACTCTGTCGGCAAAACGCTTTGAATCACCCAAAGGAATCAAAAAGCCGTTTTCTCCATCCCGGATGATAGTTGCATGACCTCTGTTCTGAGATGCAACAACTGGCAATCCGCAATACATTGCTTCAACGATATTCAGCCCCAGACCCTCCATAATGCTTGAAGCTACGCAAATATCGGACATGGCATATAAACTGCCAACATCCTCACGCCAGCCGAGGAAACGAACATTGGAGCTTATACCCAATTCGCTTGCATATTTCTCATATGCACCACCAAGATGGTCGAAGCCGGCGAGAACCAGATAAACATCATTTCTTGTTTTCAGAATTTCCTTCTGCATATCCAGCAACAGCTTCTGATTCTTATTATCTGTCAATTCTGCCAGATAAATCAACACAGTCGCATTGTCGGGAATTGAAAATTCCATTCTGTATTTGTTGCGGACACTGTTTTTGTCTTCAACATCGAACCTTTTTTCATTGAAACCTATTCCGTTAATGAGATAGGTTCTCTTCGGGCGAAGACTTTTCTTTGTTATATCGTAATCTTCCTGATTAATGCAAAGAATTGCATCCGTGAATTTTCCCCATAGCCATTCATTTGGATAAAATGTCAGCCAGTTAATCAACCTGCAGCCTTTATAAAATTCATAGCCGTGGCCGCAATACACAACCTTTGTACCGTTACGTCTAAGCTTCAATCCCGCAATTCGTCCTGCTGTTCCGCCAACAGCGGTGTGGCAGTAAATCATATCATAGTTGCCTTTTTCGGCAATACGCTTTGTTTCAAGGAATCCCTTAAGTGTATTGGGGTTGAAGGTTGCACGGGAATAGGAGAGCTTATATTGATGATCGCATTCGGGAATTTCTTCATCTCCTCCGCACGCAACATCAACCTCGTAGCCGAGGGATTTGAGCATGGTTATTGTCGGAATATGAAATTTGATGACGTGTTCCTTTCCGACATTTGCAACGAGCAATACTTTCTTTTTTTTCACGGCTGACTACCTTTCGTTATACGAATCACATTTGTTTTGAAAGATAAAAATCTTCCAATCTTTCTGCTTCATATCTTATATCAAATCCTGCATCTCTTATCATATTGTCAGTAATAATTCTGCTCTTATCTTCATTTAAAATCTGCTCTGCCCACTCAGCAGGGCTTTTGGTAAGAGAAACGCAATGCAGACAGGGGGTAATAATTGTTTCTTCCGAAATATTGTCGGAGCTAAAGCAACACAGACCGTTAGCCTGTGCTTCAATAAGCGAGAAGCTCAGACCCTCATACAGAGACGGCATCAGAAAGACATCAAAAGCATTAAGTAAATCGGCAATATTGCTGCAAGCTCCCAAGAACTTAACTTTATTATTCAGGTTATAGTTACGAACCGATTGTTCCAGCTCTCCTCTTAAGGGTCCGTCACCCGCAATAAGGAAAACGGAATCGTCATTTATTTTATTTATCTCACGAAAAATATCAATTGCAAATGGAAGATTCTTGGGTTCGCTTAGTCTTGCGGCAACTCCGACAACCAATGTGTTTTCGGATATACCGTATTCCTTCCTTATTGAATCTCTTTTTTCTTGAGAGAAGGAGAATTTGTCTATATCAATGCCGTTTTTAACTATCTCGAAATTGCTTCCGAACATCCATTCGCCCGCCATTGTTGAGCAGGCAAATCTGTTCGTGATTTTTTTCTTTGTCAAAAATTTATTGAAGTTATGTATCGGCGTAATAATTCCGTATTTTGCATTTGTACTATGGCTGTGCAATATTATACAATTGGTGTTTTCCTTTGCAGCCAAAAGAATAGGGGTAATATAGATAAGCGAATTTGCATGAACATGGATAATATCATACTTATGCTCTTTCAGGAATTGTTTGACTTCAACCCAATTTCTGTAAAAATGTTTCGGGAAACCGGCTGTTTTATACACTTTTCCGCCGAGATTTTCAATTTCGTCTTTAAACAACTCATCATCGGAGCGAATCAGAAAATCAAACTGAACCTTATCACGGTCTATATTACGGTAGAGATTCATAATCAATGTTTCTCCGCCGCCAATCCATAATCCTGCCAACACATGAAGTACCCGAACCGGATTTTTTTCAGAGCTCATATTTTTCCTCCAATTATTTGTTTATGACCGAAAACAGAAAATCAATTTCTTCTTTTCCGTAACGCTGGTCAATTGTTATCGGAATTACATATCTTGAAATCCAATATTCGAAACAGTCCTGTGGCAATTCATCGAGCAGATAGCTCCACCAATGGCCTTGAAAATGTTTATTCTCAAGAAGTCTGCCGAGCAGAGAATCGTCTTCAATAAGCAGGGGATAAACCATCGGAACGCATGAATCGTCATAGTACATGAGTGGATTGAGCTTGTTGATATTTCCGAAAATCTTTTGTGCATAAGCGAAATTCTCACGGCGGGGATTAACAATCGCATCATAATCCGTGCCGTCAAGAATTGTATGAGTAAGCTTTGACATCAGAGAAATATCCTCGATGTCGATCCTGTGTTCGTTTTCGCTTCGTGAAACATAGGATTTCCCTTCGCAACCGTATTCAATACGCTGAAGCAGGAAAGCGGCTGTGTCGCTTGAATATCCCTGAGGATATTCATCTGTGTATTTTTCGGCTTTGTTGCCGATAACATATGCACCATCAGGCACTCCGACAAACTTTCTTGCGGAATAAACGCTGAGAGTGTTTTCGATATGTTCTGCAAAAAAAGCCTGCGAATTATCTATTATTACATTCTTATAGTTATCTGCAAAAGCCTTCATTCTCGAATGTGACATAATGCCGTAGTAATTCACTAAAAGCACAGCATCGTCATCATCGGGGGAAAGGTCAGTCGGGTTGAAATTCTTATCAATGTGATAATACTTTACATCGCATCCTCTGCGGATAAGAAAATCTCTGACGGTATCGCATTGATAGAACGGAAGATATATGTTCTTGCATCCCGAAACTCTGAAGGCGTGATAAATTGCGGCTCTGCCTGAATTGAGGCGGGCAATATCCATGTTTCCCTTGTGATATTCAAGACCTTTCGGAAACTGAAGCTCTATAAAACTGCCGATTTCCATTTTTCACCTCAAGGCCTTGACTGCATTTTCAACATATTCCCAGTCGAAGCCGCAGTTGAAAATGTAATCAAGAGTTGACATATAGGGGAGGAATCCGACCTTCGGCCACTGCTGACGGTATTCTATGGGAGCATAGTCCGTATAGACAAGCTTTATTCCCTTTTCGGAAAAATGCTCGTCAACCTGATACGCTTTTGCACCGTGACCCGAGATATATGTGTCGCCGCCGCAGAGCTTGACAATGTCAATAACTCTTTCTTCTCTGACGGTGTCAATATCCATTTCGGAGGAACGCAGAAGCTTTGTATTGAAACCGAAGCCTTTGCAGATTTCGGTGTTGATTGCAATATTCATTTCGGCAATGCTCGGATAATCCTTGAGAAGAAGCTCTTCGAATTTCGGATAGAAATCCTCGAAATGCTTTGCCTTCGAATAATTCATCGAAATTGTTTTCAGATGCTTTTCCTTCCATCCGAGTTGGTCTCTTGAAGCAACCTGATTAATCGGGTCGCCGAGATGCTGAATAACGGGAACCTTCAGGCGGCATTCACCCTGGGGAGTTTTTATTCTGTTCCAATGATGCATATTGTCATTCGAAAACTGACAGTCATCAAGGAAAACGAAGGTGTCCGCTTTGCTTATTTTGTAGAAAAATCCGAGATATGATATGTAATCCGGCTGATGAATTGAAACTATCATTTGAGGTCATTCCTTCTGGTTTTTATTGTATATCTGCAACAAGATTTCGAACAGCTTTGCGTTATTCATATTTTGCCGATTCTTTTTCCGCTTTGTTCTGCATTGTTTCAAGCTCCTTGTTGATGTCGGGAGCACGGACGCTGTCTTCCGGTCTTCGGAATCCGAAAATTTCGAACGCAGTCATGAATACTACTTTTATGTCAAGCCATAAAGACCAGTTGCGGACATAATATAAATCAAATTCCGCCATTTCTCTTCTTGTTGAAGAATCCCGCTCATGAACTGCTTCCCAACCCGTAATGCCGGGATAAACGCTCTGGCGTTCCTTCTGTTCGTCTTCGCTCATAATGAGCATTTCCTTCGGAAGAATAGGCCTGGGACCTATCAATGACATCTCATTTTTGAAAATATTGAGAATCTGAGGGATCTCATCAAGATTTGTTTTCCTGATTATTTTGCCCCATGTTTTCAGCCTGACTTCATCGGGCAAAAGATTTCCGTTTTCATCGCATTCGTTAGTCATGGAACGAAGCTTATAGATAACCATTTCCTTCTGCTTATAGCCGACCCGTTTCTGCTTGAACATAACGGGGGATTCCGGAGATGCAATTTTTACAATCAGAACGGCAATCAGGAAAAACGGCGAAGAGCATATCGCAAGGATGATGCAGAACAGATAGTCGAATGTTCTTTTTATAATCAGCTGCAACTGTTTTTTTGATTTTGTGTTTGTCATATTATCAACCATCACATCAGTGTTTACCTTAAGTTAAGTTCGCTTACGGAACATTTGAATTTGTTTTTTATGTAAAGATTGTGAAACATCGGAATGGTATTCAATTTGTTAAACAGTCGCAATACGATTCCTCGGCGAACCATCTCCTTGTAATAGCGATCCGGGTTACGTGCGTATTCTTCGTATCTTTCTCTGTAATCCTTCCACAACGAGTCATAGTTCTCGAAGCAGTTTTTTACCGATGGAATGCAGAACAGTTCGTTGATTTTCTCCTGCGGAACACGGTTTTTACATGATAATTCCATATATTCAACCGTCGTCAGGAAGATTATGTTATTACAATGCCTTTTGTCATCTTCGTTGTTACACATGTCTTTACAAAACTGCCATGCTGAAATGAGCGTTTCGGCATGATTCAGAAAGTTTTCTTTGTTATGCATTGCAGACAGAGAATTATTCCGATATAAAAACCAAAACCGATTTAACGAAAATACCGTTGTCGAATTACTGCACACAAGGAATTTGAAAACAAGATCTTCTGCATATTTAACTTCTTTGGGAAAAGAAATATCTCTGAGCACACTTTTTTTGTAAATATATGACGAGAAACGAATAGATTGTTCTTTAACCTGCTCCGGTCTTATAGGCCCGTCAGCAACTCTGTAAGGTTTGCATTTTTTAATCAAGCTATCGGTTTCCGCATATGAAAACTGCAACATATCATATTTTTTCAGCGTCAGTAATTCATGCACCGTGTTATCGTATGCGTTCTTGCATAAAAGGTCATCCGCATCCAGAAAAGCGAGATAATCTGTGCTTACCAGACAAATGCCGTGATTTCTTGCCACGGAAACTCCTGCGTTTTTTTGATGACAGGCAATTATGTTTCGCTCGGGATTTTGCAGAATTATATTATCAATCAGAATTCCGCTTTCATCAAAGCTTCCGTCATCCACCAGAATTATTCTGTAATCATTGCATGGCTGCGAAAAAACAGATTCAATTGTCTCAAGCAAATATTTAGTACCGTTGTAGACCGGTATGATAATTGTCAGCATAAAATACTCCTCTAAATGTTCGGAATGTAAGCATCGGCATCTGAACTGCTTCGAAATCAGTATGGATTTCTTGCTACGAGCTTACTTTGCTTTCTTAGCTCTTGCGGCTTCAACCTCTGCCATTCTGCTCATGTCGACTTTTTTGACAATAAGCTCACGGTTGCCGCAACCGATACAGCCTTGACCGCCTTCAACACGCTCGGAGCCGTCATCATTTTTAACCTTGATGCCATTCATCATTCGCTCGTATGTCGGCTTGATGTTGACGCCTTGAGTGCGAATGCTCATTTCGCATTTCGGACACTTTATTTCGTAAAGCACACCTGTCGGAGTAAGAGAATCAAGGTCGGTAATTGCTTCGCCGACAGCCTTATACGGATAATCCTCACGAAGGAATGCGGGAGTAGGCTTTTCTTTTTTTGCTTCAACCGAAGCGGCACTCGTTGTTTTGGCTTTCTTTGACATAATCAACTCTCCTGTTCAAAAGCATTTTCGGAAATGCTGTTCTGTGTTTTGAGTTTTCTTAAAATGTTATTCTACGCAGGGCACACTGGAAGGCTTCTGCGTAGTTACAGCCGCTCTGGGAGCCACGGTAGGCAGCAAGACCCTTGACTGCTTCATCGCTTCTCGGATGGGGGAACGGACGCTGAACTCCGCCGTAAGCGGCAAGAGCCTCAAGCTTTTTATCTGTTCCTGCTTCGCCGACTTCAATAAAAATATTCGGCTCAAATTTATTGAGAGAAGCGTTTATGCACCATTCCGTTGAGGATGGCACCTCCATATACCACATTTCGCTGATTGGCTTAACTGACGGCTGTCTCTGGAAAAGACGGACTGCCGCCTGGCAGGCAAGCGAAGTATGAAGATGGTCATTATTGACATCGCCGGGGTGATGGGTGATTATAACGTCGGGCTGTGATTTTCTTATTGCATCCTCGATAAACTGAACAAGAAGAAGATGGTCAACATTATTGAAGCGGATGTTGGGAAATGAGCCTATGTAGCTGTTCTTTATGCCCGTAACCTCAAAAGAGGAACGCATATCCGCATCAAGCTTATTGTCATCGGGTCTGAAGGCTCTGGCTTCTGCCTTGCCCGAAAGAATACATACATCAACCTCGTTACCGCTCTTTGTGAGCATATATGTTGCGGCACCTGCACCGAGAACCTCGTCGTCAGGATGGGCAACAACTATAAGATATTTCATCCTTCAATCCACCTTTTTATCTATTCTTAAAACTCGGAAAAGTCAAAATCTGATGATTTCCTTTCCCTGAATGACCCTTGCAGGATTAATGCTGAAAAGCAAATCCGCATAGTCGAAGGAAAATTCACTGCATATCGCTTCATGAGCTCCTCTCATATCGGGAGTTCTCATGTACGGACTGTGGGCATCGCTCGCAACGATGTCCGCAAGCTCATGCTCAAGAATATTGAAGACTGCTCTGAACGGCATCCTTCCGAAACGCCCTTCAATACTGCCCTTGTTGACCTGAAGAATACAGCCCATATCTCTCAGCCTTTTCGGAGCATCCTCATCCTCAATCACAAAAGCATATCTTTCCGGATGAGCAACAACGGGAACATATCCTGCGGCTATAAGCCGTTCAAGCTTTGAGATGACCGATTCCTGATTTTCGTAGAAATCGAACTCAACAAGCGGATACTGAGTTTTGTTGAGAGTAACAAGCTTTCCGCTTTCAAGAAGCGACGGAGCTTCTTCCGTCATGAAAATTTCCTGACCGCTGAAAAGCTGAATGTCAAGATCGTTTTCGGCAATCATTCTGCGAAGAATGGTGAGCTTATCCGATACGCCTTCGGAAAAATAGTTTCTGTAAGAACCGGGAACATTTGAATGCGGAGTAACGGCGATACCCTTTGTGCCGCAACGAGCCGCAATTTTAATCATTCCGAGTGCCTCTTCGGGGGTCTGGGCTCCGTCATCGGAGCCATAGGAGATATGGCAATGAATATCCAGCAATTTCCTAATACCTCCAACGACAAAGATTAGTAATCCACTCTATTTACCGTTGGATTATATCACATACCATCCTTTTTTTCAATATATTAAGGAATATTTATTTTGAAAACGGATAATTTTTCCGGTTTTTCAAGGATTTTCAAGGCATTTCGGCAGTAAAATTTTTTTTGAAATAAATAATTTCGTAAATTATAATTTCAGAGCGGCAAATATTATAAAAACTGTCGCAATTGAGAAATCAACTGCGGCAGTCTTTCGTCATAATCAGATTTCAATTTCAAAGCACTGGTCTTCGGCGAGGTCAACAACCGTGCAATCATTTGCGTAGATACATTCGGGAAGAATTATCATTGCATTAAGCTCATCGCTGTTGACGGGAAGAGGAGCAAGATGCCAGATGGCGGCGTTTATGAGCACAAGAGTGTTTTTCGGAACGATGAATGCCTTGGCAAATTCATTGACCGATTTGCCTGCGGAGGCGGGAGCACAATGGATAATCATATCATCGTTGAGGGGAAGAATCATTTCCCATGTTGTGGTGTGATATTCCTGCTGAGTGATAACCATTTTTTCGGGTTTCTTAACCATAATCGGCGAGAAAGCAAGGTTGCACATGGTGTTTGCGGTGAGTCTGTCGGGGAAGAATCTGTGAAGCTCTCCCTGAAGTGCATAGCCTGTGGGTTCGCTCATGCTGTAGAATCTGCCGAACGGTGCAAATCCTTCGTTTGTGATTTTTTCTGCTTTGATTTTTAACATGAAAATCTCCTCTTTCTGAATAGTGTTCGGTTTGATTTTACCATTAACGGAACGAAAAATCAAGCCGTCTTTGCATATTGAAAATACGCTTGCTTTTTTTGACGGAATAGGATAGTATGAAATCATTAATATTGAACGGAGTTGCTTTCAATGAACGCACTTGCCTATGCTCTCAAGGGCTTCAGATATGTTCTCAGAAAAAAAGCCTTCAATTCGGGAATGGAGCCTCCTGAGCCTGAAATAAAGAATTTTGATTGGATTCCGAATGCTTTCGGCGGAAGATTTTCCTGTGGATTTGCAAAGGCGGATATTCTTCCGAAGAATTTCGGAAAGAAGAAATATTATATTGCAGGCTACAAAGAAAATAATCCTGCAACCGGCGTTCTGGATAAGCCCTTTGTGCACGCTCTGTGGCTTGACGATAATTCCGGCAGGGGCGGTATCGTTATTGTTTCAATTGACAATGTCGGAATGCTCAGCAGGGATGTCAACGAAATAAGAAAGAGATTGCGTAATTTTTCTTATCTTGCAAATTGCAGGAGTATAAATGTTGTCAGCACTCACAACCATGCAGGAATTGACACCATGGGCATATGGGGACCTCTTCCGCTTACGGGCAGAGACCCCGATTACATGAATTTTATCTTTGATACCGTTGCCGACTGCGTTGAAAGGGCATATGAAAAAAGGCGGAACGGAAGGCTCTTCAGGGGCGGCATTGAGGTTGAGGATATGCAGGAGGATATAAGACTTCCGATTGTTTATTCAAAGACTCTGACCCGTCTGCGTTTCATTCCCGATAACGGCGGCAGAGAAACATGGCTTCTGAATTTTGCATCTCATTCGGAATCGTTGCAGGGCAGTAATTCGAGAGTCAGTGCAGATTTTCCGTGCTATATGAGGGAAAAAATCAGCGAAGAAGCAAATGCGGATGTTCTTTATTGCGTTGGCTGTATCGGCGGAATGATAAGCATGGATATTCCGAACGAAAAGGAAATACGCAATGCAGGCGGAGATTTTGCCGAAAGCACGAAAAAAATCGGCAGAAGGCTTGCAGGCTACGCAATGGCGATAAAGGACGAAACAGAGCTGAAGCCGAATATTTCATTCGCAAAGCGTGAATGCTATTTCGAAGCCGACAACACGGTTCTCATGCTTGCCGCAAAGGCAAAAATAATCCGAGTGAATTCTTATTATTCGCCCGAAAGCTCAACGGGAAATGTGCTCAGAAGCGAGCTTTCGTATTTTGAAATAGACGGATTTAAAATTCTTATGCTTCCCTGCGAGCTTTTTCCGGAGCTTGCCTACGGCGGTTATCTTGAAGCATACGAAAGCGGAACCGGTCTTGCACCGTCTGTAAACCCTGCTCCGCTTGTCGAAACCGCAGGCTCGGATATGATGTTCATAGGTCTTGCCAACGATGAAATAGGTTATGTTATTCCGCCGAATGATTTTCTCCTTCACGAAACGCTTCCCTATGCCGAAAACGGAAGGGATTCTCTCGGCAGAAAGCACTATGAGGAAACGAATTCTCTCGGACCGAACACGGCAAAAACAATATCCGCCTGCTTTGAAGCAATTCAGGCGGATGTTGAGAGAAAAAAGACTATCTGATTAATTTCCCGATTTCGGCTTTTATGTTTATGTCCTCGGTCAGACGAACGGGATTTGATTCGTATTCTTCTGCAAGAGAATAAAGCTCTGCGATAAGCTCATCATTCAAGCCGTTTCCGAGCATGATAATTCTGTTGATTATGTCGCAGGCAAGATTGAATTTTTCAATCCATTTCGAAAGCTCTTCGAAAAGCGGAATATCCTTTTTCAGAAGCTCACGGCAGTTATTCATTCTGTCCGAAAGCGAATACAAAAGCTCAAAGACCTTTTCTTTGTTGCCGTTTCTCAATTCGGTTTCGATTTTGACGATAACGCCGAAAAATTCTTTTGAATTCTCATCCTTGAGGCAGGAGGTCCGCATATGGTCGGCGAAGGGCATGAAGGCTTCAACATTTTCCTTTCCTATGACCTGACCGATTGCGTTCTTCCACGATTTATCGTAATCATAGTTTTCGCTGTCCCAGAGGTAATCCGCAAAGGTGATGAGCGGAATTTTTGAGCATTCGGCATATTCCATGCAGTTTGAAATTATTCCGGCTGAATATTTCCAGAGGTCGGAATCCCTGTTGATTATCGGCGAAAGGTGCATTTCGTTGAACATGGCACAGTCGTTGACGGGATAGTTATCCCAATACAGAGGCTTATGATTTGTGCCCTCGATGAATTTCAACGCTTCAAGGCTTGTCAGCTCTCTTGAGCAGATGTCTCTGCCCGTCCAGAAAATATTGATTTCGGGAGAAATTTCTCTGCCGAGCTTTGATATATAATATTCTGTTCCGCTTCCGTGATAGAGGGTGGGGCAGACGGTGAGGTTGATTTTGCTGTCAATCTGCTTCAATGCGGCATAGAATTTTTCAATCAGGTCAATATGGGCGTTGACGGTTTCGGAATATTTTGCTTTGTCTTCCTCGAATGCAAGCTCTTCGCTTATGTCATCGAGGAGAAGACCGAAATTGCGTATTCCGATTGAAAATAGCTGTTTTGTTTTTTCTACAAGAAGGGTAAATTCGTTTTCGTCCGAATACTTCATGGAAAGACCCGGAGCAACGCACCAATGAAAATCCATGTAGCATTCTTTTGCACATTCAACAAGCTTTGCAAGCTTATCAAGCTCAGCAGGGGGATATTTTTCTCTCCAGCGGTCACGGTGAAAATCATCATCCTTCGGAGCATAAAAAACGGTATTCATTTTGTTTTTTGCCATGAGCTTCATAACGGAAATGCGTTTTTCCTGAGTCCACGGAATTCCGTAAAAGCCTTCAATATATCCTCTTACTCTGAATAACGGAGAGCAGACAAATCTGCCGTTTCCGTGATTTTTTATGTCGCAGAGAGCATAGAACGCACTCTTTTCTCCGCTGCAAAGAATATTTATTTCGCTTTCAGAAATATCAAGAATATATTTTTCATCGGTTACTCTGCGTGTTCTTTCACAGTAGCAGACTTCTTTTGTGTCAGCCTTTTCTATTGTGATATTTTTATCGGTCGGGAACATCTGATTGAATTTTTCGCTGTGAAATCCGTTTATCATATGCTTTCTCCGTTTCATGCTTTCTGACTATATAATACACCATTTTGAAACTATTTCAAGAAAAATCGAAATTTGACTTGAATTAACTCCGAAATTATGTTCAAATATAATCAGAACTTTTTGAGGAGAAAAATAAATGAAAATAATTCCGTACACAGATAAATACCGTGATGATGTTCGCTTCGTCTGTCTCAACAGCGAAGGTCCCTGTCCCTTTGAAGAGGAGTTCTCATTTTTTATACTGAATACATACTGCGATTATTTTATCGAGCAGGAGGGTCAAAACTGTTTTGTTGCCGTTGAAAACGACAGAGCAGTCGGATATATTATCTGTGCAGAAAATTATGACAGATATAAGGAATGCTTTGACGGCGAATATCTTCCACGGTTCAAAAACAATGACCATAGGGAATGGGCGAGAAATTCCGCAGTCCTTCAGGGCGAATACAGGGCGGAATATCCTGCACATCTTCATATTGATTTGCTTCCCGAATATCAGAGAATGGGTCTCGGTCACAAGCTGGTTGACACTCTCTGCAAGCATCTGAAATCAAAGAATATCAGCGGAGTTATGCTTACGGCAGGCTCCGACAACAAGGTCGGCAGAGGCTTCTATGAAAAATACGGCTTCACTCTTCTTGAGGATAACGGCGATGATGCCGCATATGCTCTGAAGCTCTAAGGAAAAGGAGAAGATATGGGATATTATCTCGGGATTGACGGCGGCGGTTCAAAAACAAAAGCCGTCTTATGCGATTCTTCTTTGAACATCATTTCCTCATTCACGGGGAAAAGCATAAATTTCAATTCTGTCGGCTTTGACAGGGCAAGGGAAAACCTGACTGAAATTGCAGATAAAATCCTCGGAAAGAAAATTATTCCCGATGCGGTCTGCATAGGCTGTGCCGCCCTTTCTTCAAGAGCGGATAAGGAGCTGACGGAAAAGCTTTGCGGCGGAATTTTTGAATGCGGAAATATCATTCTCGATAGTGACCTTTTCATTGCACTTGAAGCGATGAATGTTGAAGGTTCATGTGCGGTTGCCGTCTGCGGAACGGGTTCAATGGCGGCAGGCAGACTTGAAGACGGTTCGGTTATTCATACGGGCGGCTTCGGTTATCTTTTGGGTGATGAAGGCTCGGGTTATTCAATTGCAAGGGATGCGATAATAGCCGTTCTGCGAGCAGAGGAAAAATCCGCTCCCGAAACATCGCTCACGAAAGCGGCTGAAAAGTATTTCGGAGTTGCCGATTCAGACGGACTTATTGATTTCGTCTATTCGGAACCGGTTCCCGTTAAGGAAATTGCAGGCTTTGCAAAAACGGTTTCAGAATGTGCAGAAAACGGTGACGGAGCTGCAAAGGCAGTAATCCGAAGAAATGCGGAAAACTTTGCCGAAACGGTCTGTGCATTGCTCCGAAGAATGCCGGAGGGAATTTCTCTCGGATTATGGGGCGGAATAATGCAGAATTGCGAAGATATAAGAAACATTTTAATAGATGTGGTCAAAAAAGAATTTCCCGTAACAGAAATTTCGGTTCTTGAGAATTCACCCGAAACGGGAGCGGTTATCGCCGCAATGAAGGGAGAATGATTCATTGAAAAAAACTCTTGAATATCTTGAAAATCTGAACAGAATCCTGAATGATGTTATCGAAAATCAGCTCGGAGCAATTGAAGAATGCTCTGTTGCGTTTGCCGAGGCTCTTGAAAATGACAGAAACATTTTTCTTTTCGGAACGGGTCATTCTCATATGCTTGCCGAGGAATTGTTCTACCGTGCAGGAGGTCTTGCGAAAATTCAGCCTGTGCTTGAAACTGCACTGATGCTCCATGAATCAGCCGCAAAAAGCACTGAAATCGAAAGATTGCAGGGCTATGCCGATATTCTTTTTGATACATATTCAATGAAAAAAGATGATGTTATTGTCATCATTTCAAATTCTGGCAGAAACGGCGTATGCGTTGACATGGCACAGTTGGCGAATGAAAAAGGTCTTAAGGTTGTTGCTCTGACAAATCTCAACCATTCAAAGTCAATGAAATCCCGTCATCCGAGCGGCAAAAAGCTCTATGAATTTGCCGATATTGTGCTTGACAACATGGGCTGTGTCGGCGATGCAAGCGTTTATTTTGAAAAACTCGGCAGAAACGCCGCACCGACCTCAACGAGCATCGGAGCGGCAATCCTGAATGCGGCAGTTGTGGGCTGCATTGAAAAAATGCTTGAAGACGGAAGCACTCCCGAGGTGTTTTCGAGCAGCAATGTTGACGGCGGAGACAGTATTAATGAGGTCTTCGTTAAGAAATACAGGGGAAAAATAAAATCACTATAAGGAGAATTTGACATGAAAAAGAAGCTTTCAAAAATCATCGCAGTTATCCTCGCAATTGTTATGGCGTTTTCGTCAATGACGGCAGTTTTTGCTTCGGATGAATCAAGACAGGCTGTTCTCAAAAAGGCAAAAACGGTTGATGCAATTTTCGAAGCAATTCTTGACCCTCTTCTCAACGGCATAATCAATTGCTTCATGAAAGCGGAATCCGCTTTTAACAAATATCCTACGGCAGATGAATTCCTTGCTGAAGAAAATCCGTATTTCTATGACGGAACAAACGGCGAGACTTCGGGCAACGGCTGGAAGCTCGGCTATGCGGGAGCATCGGTTATCCCTGCTTCATGGAGAGAGGATGCAGACGGCAAGCAGGATAATAACGGAATGAACCTCAATAAGTCTTATTATTTCGGCGGCTATTTCGGCTCGAAGGTTGATAAGATTTATGATGACGAAACGGTAAATCTCGTTGTTCTTTCTGCCGGAACAGACGAAAACAACAACGGCGTTGAGGATATTATGATTATCGCAACGCTCGATAATATCGGAATGTCAAACGGCAATGTCAGAAAAATCCGCAAGGCTGTTTCGGAAAGACTTGCAAAAAGCGGAGTTACAAATGAAGACATTATTTCCTTTGAATTCGGATGCACTCATGCACATACGGTTATTGAAGCTCTCGGCATGAGCCTTGATTCTGTTTTCCTTACTGCAATGCTCAACCATTTTCTTTTCAAGCGTGATACGGCAGTTCAGAAGGAGCTTTTCAACACAATCTGTGAAAACACCGCATTGGCGGCAGAAAAGGCATATAAGGGCATGGAAAAGGGAGAATTCAGCTTCTTTGAAACCCGTGCATTGACGGACTACATGAAAGAAAACTCAATCAATTTCGAGTCTGACGGCGGTCGTCAGATGGCATTTGATAAGCTTCGCTACGGTGCAGACTGCCAGGACACCATTGCCTGCTGGTATTTCGAGGGCGAATCGGGCGAAAAGACAATTCTCTCAAATATGGCTATGCACCCCACCTTTGCAGGCAGAAGCAGTAAAAGAGTGTGTGCGGATTATCCCTATTATTTCAACCTTGCCATGCAGGAAAAGGGATATAACTGCGTTTATCTTCAGGGCTCACAGGCGGCTGTCGGCGTAACGGGTTATTATACGCAGGAGGGCAAAAACTGGGCGGAAAAGAACGCTCTTTCAAAGGATGAATGGGCGGCAAGATACGGCAGTGAATATGCCGAGGAGCATTATGCGGAAGAGGCGGATTACTTTGACATGAAGGCAACAGCTTATTCACTTGTTCAGGTTGTTGAAGAAAGCATTGAATCAAGGCAGGAAATTGCTCCTTCGGTTGATGTTAAAATGACACAGACCGTTATTCCGTTTGACTATGCAATCATGTATCTTGCAGGCGTTTCGGGTTCGTTCGGCTTTAATGTTGTCAGAACAAAGGGAACCGAAACCGGTTACAGCCTCGTTACCGAAATCGGATATATCAAGCTCGGCGAAAGCACGGTTATGCTCAATCTTCCCGGAGAGGTCAGCCCTGCAATTACCTTCGGCAGAAGTGAAAAATTCAATGGCGAAGAATCGTGGTCCGGAGAAATGTCTTGGTCGGGCGAGGAATGGAAATATAAGACACTCAGGGATATGGTTAAGGAAAAATTCGGAAATGACATCGGAGTTTATGCCATCGGTCTTGCAAATGACGAAATCGGCTATGTAATGCCCGATACCGACTGTGCAGATAACTTTCTCACGAAGTCCGTAACCTCGAACATGGGCGATGTTGCAGGAAGAGCCAACAACGAAGAGCTTATGGCGGCAAGCAAGGAATCAGGTTCGCATCTGGTCAAGGGCTTTGCGGCTCTATTCAATACAAGTGCAACCAAATAAATGTTTAAAGCAAAAGAGCTTTAGGGTCCGAAAAGGTCCCGAAGCTCTTTTTCGATTGACAAAACTCACTTAGATGATATATTATAAATCAAAAGATACTTGATATGGAGGGGAATGTATGAAACGAACATTCAGAGCGGTTCTTTCGGCTTTGCTTTGTTTGCTGATTGTGATGAGCAATTCAGATGGCATCGGCGAAGGAATTTCCGTCAGAGCAGAAGCGACGGAGCTTGGCTGTGGTTCATGCGGAAGCAACGCTGAATATCGTTTCAACGACGAATCCGGTGTTCTGACAATAAGCGGAAGCGGAGCAATTGAAGATTATAATTACAGCCTTTCTCCGTTCTACGACAACACGGCAATAAGAACCGTTGTTATCGAAAAAGGAATTACCCGTATAGGTAGCTTCGCCTTTGCAAGATGCACGGGAATAACCCGTGTTGATATTCCGAACAGCGTTGAAATTATCGGAGAGGGTGCATTCTCCAGATGCTCGGGTCTTGCAAAAATAATTCTCCCCGAAAGCATTGAAATTATCGGCAAAGAAGCGTTTATTGCTTGCACGGGACTTAAGAAAATCAACATTCCGAAGGGTGTTCTTGAATTCGGTGTGGGTGTTTTCACGGAGTGCACGGGGCTTACCTGCATCAGCGTTGATGAAGATAATCCGAGATATGACAGCCGTGAAAACTGCAATGCTGTTATTCTGACGGCTTCCGATACTCTTATTTCGGGTTGCTCGGAAACGGTCATTTCCAAAAGCGTAACCGCAATCGGAAAAGATGCATTCCGCAGTCAAATTTTTCTGAAAAATATTGTCGTTCCCGATGGGCTGACGGATATAGGTGATTCGGCATTCCGTGACTGCACGGGTCTTGAAGAGATAAATCTGCCCGATTCGATAGAAAATATCGGCGTTGAAACGCTGTATAGGTGTACGGGCCTGACGAAAATTACAATTCCGAAAAATGTTACCGAAATATCGGAAAAAGCCTTTTCGGGTTGCTCGTCTCTGACCGAATTGAAATTGCATGACAAGATAACAGTAATAGGCCGTTCGGCTTTCAGTGGCTGTTCGTCCTTGACGGATTTAACCATTCCGAACAGCGTAACCGCCATAGGCGAATATGCTTTTTTCCAATGCACCGGCATAGAGAATGTTACTGTTCCTGCGAATGTTTCATCCATAGGCAGGTGTGCGTTTTCGGAGTGCACTGCTCTTTCCGCCATCCGTGTTGATGCGGTTAATCAGGTTTTTGACAGCAGAAACAACTGCAATGCCGTTATCAGATCCGCAACGAATACGCTTGTTATCGGTTGTCTCTCAACGGTTATTGACAGCTCGGTCACAAGCATAAGCGAATATGCATTCTATCATTGCACGGGTCTGACAAGCATAGATATTCCTAAAAGCGTTAAATCAATCGGCTCCGAAGCGTTCAGCGGAGTTGCCAATATTAATTATTACGGCACGGCATCGGGAAGCAAATGGGGAGCGGAAAATATCAATTGCTATGCCGAGGGTAATCTCGTTTATCAAAGTGCACAGAAAAAGAAAATAGTCGGTTGCGGAAAACCAATCAGCGGAAGTTCCGAAATTCCGAATTCGGTAACGGGCATCGGTGCAGGAGTGTTTGAAGGTTGTTCCGGAATCACGGAAATTATTTTTTCCGAAAACCTCAAGACTATCGGCGACAATGCGTTTTCCGGTTGCACGGGTCTTAAGAAAATCACAATTCCCGATAATGTCAGGGAAATCGGGTCAAATGCGTTTTATGAATGCACGGGGCTTGAGAGCATAGCTCTTTCGGATAACCTTGAAAGCATCGGAGAAAAAGCCTTTTATCACTGCGGAAGGGTGATGAATGTCAGAATTCCCGATTGCGTAAGATTTATCGGAGTATCTGCCTTTGAAAATGTTCTGAATATTGTTTATCACGGAACAGCCTCCGGAAGCCGTTGGGGAGCCGTTAACTATAACTGCTATGTTGAGGGTTCGTTGATTTATTCTGATTCCTACAAAAGAGTTATTGTCGGATGTCGGCGGTATTCCGCAGGTGACCTTTTCATTCCCGCAAGCGTAACCAACATTGCAGTCGGAGCATTCAATGAATCCTCGGGCATTACCGCAATTTATATTGATTCGAATAATCCCGAATATGACAACAGAAACAACTGCAACGCAATAATTCACACCTCAACCAATACCCTCGTTCTGGGTATTCAGTCAACCGTTATTCCGGAGGATGTTTCGTGCATTGCCGCTTACGCATTCTGCAATTGCAAGGGATTGAAAAATGTTGTTTTGCCCGAAAGCGTGACCGAAATTGACGAGAAGGCTTTCTATTGCTGCTCTGACCTTGAAGGCATTACTCTGACAGATAAGGTTGAAAGCATCGGCGAATACGCATTCTATAATTGCACGAGTCTTAAGAAAATTGAAATTCCCGATTTCGTGAAGGAAATCGGCGGATATGCTTTTGCAGGTTGTTCGGGATTGACGGAATTCTCTTTCCCGAACGGCATCGGCGTTATTAACAAAGGTTTATTCAGCGGCTGTGGAAATCTTGAAAAGGTTACCGTTCCGCAGAGTGTCGGAAGGATTGACAATCTTGCCTTTGAGGGCTGTTTATCTCTTGAGAGTGTCAACTATTCGGGAACATATGCCAAGAGCAAGGAAATGCAGATTCTCAACAAAAAAGGCGATAACAATTATCTTATTTATTCCGAATGGCATTATTATATTCCCGAAACGATTACGGTCAGCGTTCTTCCGGATAAAACGGTCTATCATGAATGGGAAGCTCTTGACCTTTCGGGAATAAGAATAACCGCAGACTATGCCGAAGGCTTCAGCGAAACCATTGATTCCTATTTCACATTTTCTCCGTCAGTCACGGGTTCGGCAGGAACTCAGAGGGTGACGGTTGCCTATATGGGCAGGGAAGCGGATTTTGAAGTTGCCGTTGAACATGATTTCAGAAGCTATGTTTATAATTGTGACGAATCGGTGGGCGTTGACGGAACGGAAACTGCAAAATGCGAAAACTGCGATGAAACACACACAAGGGTTGTTTCCGGAACTGCAAAGCCGTTTCCGTCTTACAGAATAAAAAACAGATCAGTCTTTGACGGACAGACCGTTGATTACAGAACCTCGATAGAGATTTCAGCCGAAGCTCAGAATTGCTCTGATATTGAGTGGTTTGTTTCGGGAGCTTCATTCAGAATAATATCCGAGGATACAATTGAAATTGAAGAGGCAAGAGACGATTTCAGCGTCTGTTTCACGGCAAAGGACCTTGACGGAACTCAGGTTATCAGCGAAAAAGAAACCGTTTTTGTCAAACACGGATTCTTTGACAGGATTCTCGGCTTCTTCAGATATATATTCGGAAGATTGCCCGAATTCATACAATAATTCTATTTGCACAATATGGATTGAATACGGAATGTTCAGAGTAACGAAGCAGATGACTGCTATAAAGCAAAAGAAAAGGCTCTTCACGGAAGGTTGGGGCTAAAATATAGGAGTAGGTTTGTCATTCCGAACCAGTCCGCAGACTGGTGTGGGAATCCGTAATACTCTACGAAAGGAAACGGATTGCCACGCTTCGCTCGCAATGACTGAACTTTCTCTTGTCTTCTTTATTCATTCCGATATTGCCGAGGACGGATAACTTGTATTAACGATGAATAAATATGAATAAATATTCACAAAAATTCTTGACAAATGATTATTTTAGTGATAATATGAGTGAAAATTAATCACGGAGAGTTATTTTATGCATAAAATTTTTATTGACGGAAGTGCAGGAACAACAGGTCTTCGCATATATGACCGCCTTTCGGAAAGAAAAGATGTTGAGCTGATTATTCTTGATGAAGAAAACAGAAAGAATATTCATGCAAGAAAAGAAGCGATAAATAAATCCGATATTGCCTTTCTCTGCCTGCCCGATGCGGCTTCGGTTGAAGCAGTTTCGCTCGTTGAGAATGATAATACCGCAATAATAGACACTTCAACTGCTCACAGAACGGATTCTGCATGGACTTACGGATTTCCGGAGCTGACGGGTTACCGTGAAAAAATTGCATTGTCGAAGAGAATTGCAAATCCGGGTTGCCACGCAAGCGGATTTATTTCTCTCGTTGCTCCGCTTGTTGAAAACGGGCTGATAAAATCCGATGCAGAGCTTTCCTGCTTTTCGCTCACCGGCTATTCGGGCGGCGGAAAAAAGATGATTGCCGATTATGAATGCGATTTTCCAGAAAAGAAGCTTGAAGCTCCGGGAATGTACGGCAATTCGCAGAAGCATAAGCATCTGCCCGAAATGGCGAGGATATGCGGACTTGAAATTGCCCCTGTTTTCTGTCCGATAGTTGCTCCCTATTATTCCGGAATGCAGGTCACCGTTCCTCTTCACGGAATAAAGAAAAGCGATGTTGCCGATATATATAATGGTTACTATAACTATAAAGACAACGGACTTGTTTATTTTGAACCCGATGCGGAAAGCCTCGGAACATTATATGCAGGTGAATTCAGCGGCAGGGACAATATGCAGATTTCGGTTTGCGGAAATGATGAAAGGCTGATTCTTGTTTCAAGATTTGATAATCTCGGCAAGGGTGCTTCGGGAGCCGCAATTCAGAACATGAATATTTTAATGGGAATAGCCGAAAATTTCGGTCTGGAGGATAAAAGATGAAAATGATTGAAGGCGGTGTCTGTGCCGCAAAAGGTTTTTCCGCAGGAGGAATTCATTGCGGAATAAGAAAAAACAGAACAAAAAGAGACCTTGCACTTATAGTCAGCGAAAAGAAAGCCGCAGCCGCCGCAGTTTATACAACAAATCTTGTTAAGGGTGCACCGCTTACGGTTACAAAAAAGCATATTTCAGACGGTTATGCTCAGGCTGTTATCTGCAACAGCGGAAACGCAAACACCTGCAACGCAAACGGCATTGAGATTGCAGAGCAGATGAGCTTTCTGCTTGCCGAAAAGCTCGGAATTGACGCTTCGGATGTTATTGTCGGCTCAACGGGCGTTATCGGTCAGCCGCTTGACATTACCCCGATTAAAGACGGTATGGCAGAGCTTTGTGCTTCGGTCAACGGAAACGGTTCTTCCGAAGCCGCAGAAGCAATAATGACAACAGATACGGTCAAAAAAGAGGTTGCCGTTGAATTCGAAATCGGCGGAAAAATCTGTCACCTCGGCGGAATTGCAAAGGGCAGCGGAATGATTCATCCGAACATGGCAACTATGCTTGTGTTCATCACTACGGATTGCAGTATTTCACCCGAAATGCTCCAGAAGGCTCTTTCGGGAGATATAAAAAACACATTCAATATGGTCAGCGTTGACGGCGATACATCAACCAACGATATGGTTTCGGTTCTTGCGAACGGACTTGCAGGCAACGAAATGATTACCGAAGACAATGACGATTTCAAAGCGTTTATGAAGGCTCTCAACACCGTCACAATGGCTCTGTGCAGAATTCTTGCAGGTGACGGCGAAGGTGCAACAAAGCTTCTTGAATGTAAGGTTGAAGGTGCAAAAACAGAAGCAATTGCAAAAACAGTTGCAAAGAGCATTATCTGTTCATCGCTCACAAAGGCGGCGATGTTCGGAGCTGACGCAAACTGGGGCAGAGTTCTCTGTGCAATCGGTTACAGCGGAGCAGATGTTGATGTTACGAAAATTGATGTTTATTTTGAAAGCACAAAGGGAAAAATTCTTGTCTGCAAAAACGGAGCAGGCGTTGATTTCTCGGAAGAAACTGCAAAGGAAATTCTTCTCGAAAAAGAAATTGACATTCTTGTGTTCCTCAATGACGGCGATTTCAATGCAACTGCGTGGGGCTGTGACCTGACATATGATTATGTTAAAATCAACGGCGATTACCGCACCTGATATAGGAGAATAAACAGATGGAAGATAATTTTTCAAATTCGCAGAGAGCTGAAATTCTGACTCAGGCTCTGCCGTATATCAAGCGTTACAATGGCAAAATTGTTGTTGTTAAATACGGCGGAAACGCAATGATTAATCAACAGCTCAAAGAGCAGGTTATGGAGGATATTGTTCTTCTTCACCTTATCGGAGTTAAAATCGTGCTTGTTCACGGCGGAGGTCCCGAAATCAATGACCTCATGGGTAAGCTCGGCAAAAAGGCTGAATTTGTTGACGGCTTAAGAGTTACCGACAAGGAAACAGTTGATATAGTTCAGATGGTGCTTGCAGGAAAGGTCAACAAAACTCTCGTCAATATGCTTGAAATGAACGGCGGAAAAGCTATCGGACTTTCGGGCATGGACGGCAGACTGATTGAAGCAAAAGTCAAGAATGAAAAGCTCGGTTATGTCGGCGAAATCACAAATATTAACATAAAGCCAGTTACCGACCTTCTTGAAAAGGGATATATTCCCGTTATTTCAACCCTCGGATGCGATAAGGAAGGCAACACCTATAATATCAACGGTGACACGGCGGCGGCATACATTGCAGGTGCTCTTGAAGCCGAAAGACTTATTATGATGACCGATATTGCAGGTGTACTCAAGGATAAGGATGACCCGTCAACCCTGATTCCCGAAATCAGCATTGACGAGGCGGCAGGTCTGTATGAAAGCGGAATAATTTCAGGAGGAATGATTCCGAAGGTTGATTGCTGCATTGAAGCAATTCACAAGGGCGTTAAAAATGTTGTTATCATGGACGGAAGAGTTCCCCATTCAATTCTTATGGAGCTTCTCACCAATGAGGGTGCAGGAACAATGGTTACAGGAGAAAAACTATGAGCATTATTCAGGAAAAAGATAAAGAATATGTTGCAGGAACATACAAAAGATTTCCTGTTGAAATCGTTTCGGGCAAGGGAAGCATTGTTGTTGATTCCAAGGGAAAAGAATATATTGACATGGGCTCGGGAATTGCGGTAACCTCTTTCGGTGTCTGCGATGATGAATGGGTCAATGCGGTCACGAAGCAGGCATCGGCGGTTCAGCATATGTCTAATTTATATTATACCGAACCCTGCGGAAGGCTTGCGGAAATGCTCTGCAAGAAAACGGGCATGAAGAAGGTTTTCTTCTCAAATTCGGGAGCGGAAGCCAATGAATGTGCAATCAAAATTGCAAGAAAATATTCTTCGGATAAATACGGCGATAACAGATATACAATCGTAACGCTGAAAAACAGCTTCCACGGCAGAACTCTCACAACCCTTTCGGCAACCGGTCAGGAGCATTATCACGAATTGTTCAGACCTCTTACTCCGGGATTTGTTCACGCAGAGGCAGGCAACATTGAAGAGCTGAAAAGAATTGCAATTGAGAATAATGCCGCGGGAATTATGATGGAATGTGTTCAGGGCGAGGGCGGAGTTCTTCCCATCGGCGAAAAATTCGCAAAGGAAGTTGCCGATTTTGCAAAGGAAAATGACATTATTCTCATCATTGATGAGGTTCAGACGGGTAACGGAAGGTCGGGAAGCCTTTATTCATATATGAATTACGGAATTGAGCCTGATGTTGTATCAACTGCAAAGGGTCTTGCCGGCGGTCTGCCGCTCGGTGCAACGCTCATGAGCGAAAAGGTTCAGAATGTTCTTTCGTTCGGTGACCACGGCTCAACCTTCGGCGGAAACCCCGTCTGCTGTGCCGCAGGATGCAGCGTTTTCTCAAGAATTGACGATGCAATGCTTGCAGAAGTCAGAAGGAAATCGGAATATATCTTCAACTCTCTTTCGGATGCCGAAGGCGTTGAGGGCGTTTCGGGAATGGGTCTGATGATAGGCATTAAAACATCGAAGCCTGCATCTGAAATTGTTGCAGGGTGCATGGAAAACGGCGTTCTCTGCCTGACCGCAAAGGATAAGGTCAGACTTCTTCCGGCTCTGAATATCCCGTTTGATACGCTCCAAAAAGCGATTGAAATAATCAAAGAAGCCTGTAAATAATTTGCAATATGAAAAATCGGACAGCTTGATGCTGCCCGATTTTTTTAGGGAAACGCTGAATAAATGCGTCG
>DCII01000011.1 GCA_002315935.1 Ruminococcaceae bacterium UBA1730 | reverse complement strand
TAGGGATTATTATTCCCTAACATTGGTTATATTGCATATTTCAGCAATAAATATTTGTTTATTTATAACAAAAAAGGCTCGATTCATGAACAATAATCCCTTTCGAAAACTAATTATATCATATTAAGACCGAGGTTTGCAATATTATTTTACAATAAGCAATTCCGAATCCTCATTTCTTGCATATCCGAATTTCTGGATTTTGCAGGTTTCACTCAATTGAAAAATATAAACGCTGTCGGTCTGATCAAACTGCTTGAACCATTTATTGTTTAAATCAGTAACAATGTTGTTAAGAATCCTTTCGCTGTTTTCAATTTCATATACTGAATATTGCAGCATATGACCGAATTTACGGATGTACCGATTAAATTTTGCTCTTTTTTTATCGCTTGCAATATCGTAACTAATAATAACCATCAGTTATCTCCTATCTCAAAAATCGGAAAATCATCAGAAGAAAGCTCCTTCATAAATGCACGATAATAAGATTGAATATACGCAAAAATTCCTTCTTTATTATCCATAAGCGGCTTCATAAGGATTTTAACATACCGTGATGATTCTGACCATTTCAGCTTATATTGATTATTGAAAACAAGGAAATCATCCTCTTTAATCTGTTTCAGATTTACCGCCTTTTTTATTTCATGGTCAATCAAGGTTCTGAATGGTTCAACAATATCGCAGACAAGCGATTTCCGCATATAAAACTGGCGGTGCATAACTCCGCAATATGTGTCAAAGCCATAGCTTTCAAGCAAAGCATCAACAAAAGTAAAAAGCAGAGTATAACCGATGTCAAGAGTTGAGTTGATATAATCCCGCTTTATCCGTGGTTGTCTGCCGTGCCATTCAACATTATTAAAATGATTCTTAAAGTAAGCTTTCGAAGCAAGACCTTCATATGCCATCAGTTCATTCAATGTTGAAGCATTTTCAATTGATGATATATAACCGTCAATTGAAGCTATCGCCTCTTTTACAAACTCATTTTTATTTCTGTTGTTTTTCAATTCCTGCTTTTGATTGAGCATTTTATTTGCGGTTATATGTTTGGCAATATCAAGTCCCTCATATAGATATTGCTTTTGGTGAAGCAGAGTGTTTCCGTCTTTCCCTGCTCCGATAAGTGAATATAGTCTGAATCCAGGTGTCATCAAAGCAATAAAAAAACCAAATTTCTGCGATTTTTGAATGAGAGCAGATGTTATGCTTGTGTGACCGACAGCAAAAACAATAAACAATCTGTAACAGGTGCATTGAAATTTGATTTTTCCGTCGGAATCTTTTACAACAAGGTTATCATTGCTGAATGCAAGTTTTTCTCCTTCATTAAAGAGAACAAAAACAATTTGTTTTTTGCTGAAATCAGGCGCAGTGAACATAAAAGCTCCTATTTCAATGCCGAAAAGCTGCATAATGGTTCATAAATACAGTTTCTGCATTTTTCAATATTATTCTGATGGAAATTATCAAACGAAAAGCGGTTGATTTCAGAAATCAGATTTTCAAATTTACTGAACATAGTTTCATCTTCTTCCGGCAACGGAATCCCGTGAATCTTATTATCATCAAAGCTGTAAAGTCTGATTTCGTTAACTGAATATCCCATTTCAATCAAAGCAAAATACTGAGCATAAACCTGAAAAACATATCCGTCATAAATTACTTTGATTTTCTTTTTTCTCTCGGTCAATATTCCCGATTCAATATCAAAAACATCAATTTTTCCGCACAGATTATATTTTTCGCAATAAATCGAAATTCCCTGCAAAACGCTTTTTCTTGTTGAGTATTCGGCATTATCGGGCTTTTGATGAACTGCCGAACCATTTAATTGATAGGAATCCTGCCCGAGCAGGTTTTCTTCATCCTCTTCCAAAGAATGAAAATAAATAGATGCCGGGCAGAAAATGAAATCATTGAGATTTGAAATTATTAATGGTTCTTCGCTCATTTCTGTGCAAATTCAAGCCACTGGGCGTTGGTGATTGAAAGTTTTGCCCCATCAATTTCGTCTTCGGGTGTGTTTTTCAGAACATCAATTGCCCATAACGCTTTTCGGGCAATGTTATATGCTCCGTTTGCATCTGCATCAGTCGGCAGAGCTGCATTATCGCCTTTATAATCACGGCTATCATAAAATTTGCCTGTAGAGTTTCTGACGGGAGAAATGAGATAATCGTCTTCTGGATTTGTGCTTCCCGTTATGCTGTTTCTCATCTGGAGAGTGAGCTAGAAAAGACCGATAAGGCGATAGCAGAAATCCTTGTTGCTTATGCTGAGAATTGCCGACTTTAGGTCACCCGAATAATCAATTCCGAATTCATCAAAAAGGCTCTTAAATTCAGCGGTCAGGCAAACAGACTTATTATCCCATTCGTTGTTATTTTCGGGATTGCGGAAGGTTCTGATTCTGCTACTATTGGTGCAGACAACCCATTTCTTTCTGAAATCGGCATTGCATTTCGGGAATACGGAATAATCAAATGCAAATTCAAACATATCCTCGGATTCGTTATAGCGAATTGATTCAAACTTTTCAAAGAAATCGTAAGTTGCTTTAATGCTTGAATATTTCGGTCTGAGAAGGTCTGCAAAGCCTGTGGTTGGGTCAATTTTACTCGTGAGCCATGCAGGAACATAGAAGATTATTCCGTTCTGACGACCTTTGTTTGTGCCGTCAAATTTATTGGTGAGCTGATATGCCTTCAAAATTCCGCCTTCGGAATCGGGTTCCGCTTTCTTATCGGCAAGATAATTCAGCTTTGAAATGAGCATATTTTCAAACTTCTGATAAACCTGCTTTTCAACCTTGAATCTACCGTTTTTGAAGCCGAAATTGAGGTCTTCCATTGCAATGATTGCATCGTATTTTACAACAAGTTCGCAGATTTTATGAACTACCTGGCTCAGATAGCCTTCCTTGAGCTCCTTAATATTTTCAACGGAACCCCAGCTCTTTCTTGCTTCATCACGCTCTTTTTCCTTGTTATCAAGCAACTTCTGATAATCGACCTTATATCCGTTGTCACTTATAATTTCATTGAGCGACATCTGCTCAACAATTTCACCATTGCCGTTGATAACGCTGATATAGATGAGATTTCTCTCACCTCGGTCAATGCCGATAACATAACCCGATGCGGAGTTCTTGATTGCAAGGCGGACTTTGTTGTTGATAAATTCTCTGCCTCCTGCCTTGAAATTGAGAGTTATGGGGATATGCACCGAGAACTGATGCTTGGTATATCTCTTATCCTTTATAAGATTATATTCAAAGGTACTTTGCTTCTTTGAATTATTAGGATTCTTATTGTCGATGGGATTATTGGCAGGATGAACAATCTTTTCGGAGTCTTTGATGCTTGCTTCTCTGTAAAACATTTCGGAATCACCGTTGAGCTTGAAAACAACATTTTTAAGGTTGCGTTCATCAAAAAGCATTCTGAAATAGAGAGTGTGCATATTTGGAGTGCCGTGGCTGTATTCAGAAAAATCTTTGTTATAAAGTTTGAAGAGATAAAGCTCTCCGCTCTCAACAAATTGGTTGATATATGAAACAGGCACATTGCGGAAATTAATCATGTAGCCCTGTTCTTTGACCTCATTATAGAATTCGCTGATATCATTATATGATTCTGTTTCAGAGAAACTGAATCCGAATTTTGACCAGTCTTCGTGTTTATCAATTGACGATTTGAAGAAATCAATGAATTTTCTGCAATCGTCTATGTTGAAATTCTGACCTTTCTTGAAGGATTCATTTTTTCTGATTTCAAGAATCTCTTCGGGAGGCTGAAATTCCGATGCGTTTGATGCCGCAAAGAAAACCTTCGGAAGCATTTTATTTGGACCGGGCAAGAGCTTATAATCCATCTTTTCATAGCAATCGCCCGATGCGTTTTCGGGAATATTTTCAAAGATTTTATTATTGCTCTTATCCATTATTGCAAGATAATAGATGCCGTTCTTTCTAAGCAGAACAGTTCTGTAATCTCTTTCTTTGTTTCTATCCCATCCGCCAAGCAACTGCGGATTTTCAAAATTCAGCTTGATTTTATCGGTTGAATAAGGCTTCTGTGTCATATAGTTTCTGACCTTATCATAAAGACGGTCAACGGTTGACAGTGCATCATAGAGAGAAAGAAATTCGCCGTAGAAGAGTTCATCCTTTTCTTCTTCCTTGCCTGTTCCGTGAAGCGGCTTGATTGTTTTTTCAAGGTCTTTGACGGCATCAAGAAGATTCTTGATAAGTTCAACCGCATCATCATTTTTCATCAGTTTTTTATCGTATTTTTCAGAATAAACCGATGAAAGCAGTTCCTCTGCCTTTTCAAACAATTTATAAATATAATCAACCTTTTCGGAAACGGATGAGATATAATAATCCGAAACCGAACCGATAGACTTTTCTGCTCTGTTGGCAAAGCCGAGCCTCTGAATTTCAGCAACGCTGAAGCTCTTGATTTTCTTGAAGGCCGCTTTCATATCTTCATCGTATTTTTCCTGACTTCTGCCTTTTTTGATGGGGTTGGTTTCTTTATATTCCTCGTTCCATGCCGAGGTGAATGCGTTCCAATTTCCGAATGATGCATTTGATAAATCGGTTATTGCAAGGCCTGATGAAACGAAGATGCCATCGGGATTATATGAACCGAAATTATCAAACAGAGTTCTGATTTCCGGCAGAACTTTTTCAACTGTTTCCCTGTAAAATTTATTTACGGATGAAACAACTTCGTTATCGTTTTCAAATTTTTCGGGCAGGAACGAAACGGAATCCCTGTCGCTCAATATCTGCTTATAAAGAGGCTTGATTGAGGGTAGTTTCTTTGATTTGTCGCCTTTAGCGACCTGCTGATTATAAAGATTGATTATTTCATTAAGGCCCTTGACTTTTGTGCCGTCAGAGCAGGTGTATCCTCCGATGATTCCGTTATATTTGTCTATTCCACTCTGCGAAAGAATGAATGCAAAATAATCAACTGAAAATACATCTTCTGGGCGTATTCCATATGTTTCAAGCGAAATCCGCTCAAGCTCATGAAGCGATTCTTTGGGAATATCTGCCGAAATCTTTTCAAAGCTTCTGCAGTTATCAAGGAACTTCGGAAGGTTTTCATTTATGCAGCGGAAAGAAACTGCGGTTGACTGAGCTTCTTCTGAATACATATTTTTTCTGTTAGTGAAAAATCCGGAAAAATAGGTTGAAAAATTATGAAAACGGTAAATGATTTCTTTTTCGTTCTCATCAACAAATTCAGGCAGAATTTCTTCAATCATGCTCTTGGCAGAGGAAAGGTCTTTATACCTTTTGTCGGCGGTAAGGGCTTTTGCAATGAATTTACGCATTGATGCTTCAAGCTCTTCCATCTTTTTGGTGTCTTTTTCGTCTTTCCCATTTTTGTAGTAAAGAGAAGCATATTCGGGCAGACCGTCAACATAATTGATTGAAGACAGAACGCTGTCAATATAGGCCTTATGATAACGGTCAATTATTTCCTTGACCTTCGCATAGTCTTCGGCTCTCTGTTTGTCTTCTTCAAGAAGCAATTTTTTGTTGAAATTTTCTTCCGTTCTGCCAACAGGAACAAGGGAAAACCTGAGAGTTTTGCTGATTGGATATTGATTGATAAACTGTTCTTTCATAGTATCTCCTCCATATTATATTTTACTTAGGGAAACGCTGATTAAATCGGCAAGCAAGATTTTTGTGTATGTTTTGGTTGTGAAAAAGGCACAAAATCGCAGATATACTTTGTGTATTTCAAGATTTTGTAACGCATTTCACGCCAAAACAGACCAGAAAGATGCGACGACGCATTTATTCAGCATTTCCTTAGATATTCTTTTTCAAGTTCAATTGCTTTTTGAGGGGCAGTAAGTTTCATTTCTCCTGCGAAGGTGAAGAGCCAGCCCCAGAAGGTTGGGCTTATCTGAACATTGATCTTTGCAGTGCAGAGATTTCCTTCGGCTTTGATTTTGGTGTCATATCCGAATTCATCATAGATTATCGGAATGAGTTTGCGGTCAAATTCAAGAGTGACCTTCATTTGCTCGCCACCGTACATTCTTCGGACTTCCTTATTGTATTCCGCTGCATCAAAGTTTTCGGAAAAAGCAACCGCTTCCTTGCTCATTTCATTTTCGATTTTTATTGAATACATTCTGTCGATTCTGTAAGTGCAGATGAAATCCTTTTTCTTCGCATCGAAGCAGATGACATAAAAATTATCATCCTTGATCATAGGGACTATCGGTTCAACTGTGTGCCTCGGCTTTGAGGAATTATGCAGAACAAGATTTCCGTTTTCATCGGGAATACGGTATTCAAAAGAAATCTGTTTCTGCTCGTGAATGGCATCATAAATAAAATCGAGGATATAGTAAACTTCCTTGTTGCGGCATTTGGCGGAATTGAAACGAACAAGCTTCCGCTCCTTCATTCTGCTGTTATACTGTCCGCTGAGTGCAGAAATCTTTGAAGCAAGTTCTATTTCTTTTTCTTCGGGAAGAAACTTATCTGCCTGAATATTTGTGAGAAGAATGTTGAGTTCGGGATTGCTGAAATTGCTGTCATCCATCCAATAAATCATATTGTGACCGATTTTTTCTTTGAATATTTCAAAGCCCTCGGAATTGAGAAGCTCAACATCACGGCTCAGGGTTCTGCGGTCACATTTTATTCCGAGTAAAGCAAGCTTGTTCGTGAGTTCCGATGTTTTAAGACCGTGAGCAGGACTTGATTCGTTGCGTAGAATTTCATAAATTCGAAGTAATCTTATTTTCTGATGATTGTCTTTGGTCATAACATTCCACCTAAAATAAAAAATTGTTCATTATTGATTGTATTATATCTTGTTATTTACATAATGTAAATAATAACTTTTGAGTTTGTGTCCATATTTACGGACTTTACCTCACTATAATAATTGCATTGTATAAAATGTAAGTTGTAACGAATCCTTTTCAGTCATAATTATTATAAATCAGTTGACGAAATGAATAAATATGCGAACCATATAGTTAATATAACTTGTATTCAATAAAAAGGTAAAAAAAGAAACCCCTTGATAATCAAGAGATTTCAATGGTGCACTGCAAGGGACTCGATTCGCACGCCTGCGGGCGTTTGGTCGTCGGCGGTCGTAAGGCTCCACCGGAGCCTTCCTCTGTACCGCCTCTCCTTCGAGTCCCTTTTGTCTGAAATGCAAAAAACACCGCCGAAGCGATGTCTTTTTTGGCGCGCTGCAAGGGACTCGAACCCCTGACCTTTTGGTTCGTAGCCAAACACTCTATCCAGCTGAGCTAGCAGCGCAAATACAACCGAGTTCCGATTGCCAAAGTATATTAACACATCTTTACGCAAAAATCAATAGAAAAATCAAAAAAAATTGCCTAATCAATCAAAAAAATTGTTTAGAAACAAAATCTCAGCGAAAATTAAAAGCACCTTGACATATTTCATAATCGGTGATAATATTATAACAACACATGAACAGGTGTTCATATGACGAATTGTTGAAGACTTACATTATTAACTGCGAGGTATGAACATGGAAAATATTCAACCACAAAAAGGTCACATCTGCGATGCAATCAATCAGGCTGCTGAACCTGACATTGAGGTTCTGTATGATTTATCCGAGCTTTTCAAGGTGTTCGGCGACAGCACAAGAATTCGCATTATTACGGCTCTGACAGCAGGCGAAATGTGCGTTCTTCACCTTGCGGAACATCTCGGAATGGGTCAGAGTGCGGTTTCTCATCAGCTCCGTATTCTGCGAACAAGCGGTCTTGTTCGCCCGAGAAGGCAGGGCAAAACCATCTATTATTCTCTCGACGATGACCATGTGAGAGAAATTCTCGAAGCGGGTCTTGAACACATTTTACACAGATAAGAGGATGATTATATGACTCATGAACATCACGAAGAAAACAAAATATTCCCGATAATTACCGTTTCGGCAGGAATAATTCTTGTTGCAGGTGCATTTATATTTCCTTCCGTGAAGAATATTCTGTTGATTATTGCAACCATTATCTGTGCACTTCCGATTATCGTTGATGCCTTTGAAGAATTGAAGGAAAAAGAAATTGACGAATCGGCACTATTGATAATAGCGGCAACGGCGGCAATTATCATCGGAGAATACTTCGAAGCGGCGGCGGTGACGATTCTTTTCTGCATCGGCGAACTTCTTGAGGATTTTGCGAGCGACAGAAGCAGAAAATCAATTGAAGCACTCTTCGGAATTATCAGCACGAAAGCAAACCGTGTTAACGATGACGGCTCAACTGCTGAAATTGATGCAGACGAAATAACTTCAGGAATGAAAATAGCCGTTATGCCGCATGAAATTATCCCTGCTGACGGAATTATTTACAGCGGAAACAGCGAAATTGACACCTCTGCACTGACTGGCGAAAGTCTTCCGAGAGATATCGGAATCGGCTCTGAAATCATGAGCGGATGCGTTAACGGAAACAACACAATCTATTTTGAAGCAACCGCTGAAAAGAAAAATTCAGCCGCTCAACGCATTGCGGAAATGGTTGACAAAGCGGCTGAGAACAAAGGAAGGTCGCAGAATCTTATTGCCTCTTTCGCAAAATATTACACCCCTGCAATTGTTGTTTCTGCAATTCTTATTGCTGTTATTCCTTCAATTATTTCAGGCAATTGGAAAGACTGGATTTACAAGGCTCTTGTGCTTCTCGTTGCATCCTGCCCTTGTGCACTCGTTCTCTCCTCGCCTCTTGCATTCTTCACTTCAATGGGAGCCTGTGCACGAAACGGAATCATCATCAAGGGAAGCCGTTACATTGAGACTCTTGCGAAAGCTGACACCGCAGTTTTCGACAAAACAGGAACGCTGACAAGTGACAGGCTCTGCGTGGGCGAAACGGTATGTGCAGAAGGCTATTCAGAGGAAGAAATTTTATTGTTAGCCGCAATATGCGAAAAGAATTCGACCCACCCGATTGCAAAGGCAATTGTTTCTGCCGTTGATAAAGCAAAAATAACGGAAGCATCCGAAATTTCCGAAATTCCGGCAGGAGGAACCTCGGCAGTTATTCCCGGAGGAAGACTTCTCTGCGGCGGAAAAAGACTTATGCGAGATGAAAATGTTGATGTTTCGGAATTTCCCGATTTTCCTGTTTATGTCGCACTCGACGGAAAAGCAATCGGTTCAATCGAGATAACAAGCGAAATCCGCAGTAACAGCAAATCGACTGTTGAATCGCTGAAAAAACTCGGCTTCAAAAGAATATCCGTTCTTTCGGGTGACAGAACGGAACAGGTTGAAAAAATATGTAATCTCTGCGGAATCAAGGAATACAAAAGCGAGCTTCTTCCCGAAGGAAAACTTGAGGAAATCAAAAAAATTAAGGAGAATTCAAGCGGTCTGATTTATGTCGGAGACGGAATAAACGATGCACCTGTTCTACGCTTGGCGGATGTGGGAATTGCGATGGGGCTCGGCACAAGAGCCGCCGCCGAAAGTGCAGATATTATTCTGACAGGTTCCGAAATTTCCAAATTATCCGATGCAATTATTCAAAGTCGAAAAGCAATAGGAGTGTTGAGAATCAACATTATTTTTGTTATTCTCATAAAGCTTGCCGTTATTATTCTCGGCATTGTCGGCGTTGCTCCGATGTGGTCGGCTGTGCTTGCAGATGTCGGTACGATGATAGTCTGCGTTATCAATTCAGCAAGACTCCTTAAGAGTAAAAGTAATCCTCAATAAGGTCTGCAACATGGTTTTCTTCAACCTCATTTTCATTGCATAGGCGAACGAATTTTTCGGCTTCTTCGGGGTCTTCCGTAAAGGCTATCATCAATCCGTTATCATCTGCAATTCCGATTTCTTCGGTTTCTCCATCCTCAGTATTCAAAATTTCTTTCACAATGTGATACATTTCGTCACCTCTTGTGTTACACAATGTCACAATTATATATCTTTCACAATATGTAGTCAATATCTTTTTGAAAAATATTTTTTTCTACTGTATTTTGTGTGCAAAAAAGCATGGGCATTTCTGTCCATGCTGATTCTTTACATTGGTACGGCTTCCTTGGATGCAACAACCCTTGCACTCAGGCTTGCTCCTGAGATACCCGATTTTTCAATATCTCCGCTTCTGAGATACTCGCAAAGGAATGCGGCTGAATAGCTGTCCCCTGCTCCGACTGTTGAAACTTTTTTGACCTTGACCGCATCAAAATAATAGAATTTATCATTTTCCTTTTCATAAACCATTGACCCTTTTTCGCCCATGGTAAACAGAATCAATCTTATATTTTCATATTTTTTCGCAATCGCTCTGACCGTTTCTTCATTATCTGATTTCTTTTCATAGAACCCGAATGAGGCTAACAAAGGCTCTTCCTCATCGCTGAGCTTAAGAATCGTTGCGTTTTCAAGGCACAGGCGGCACGAATTCTCATTATAGCAATCCTTACGAAGATTAACATCACAGAAAATTTCCTTGAAGCTAATCTTAGAAAGAATTTTTTTCAGTGCATTTTTCGAAGCCTTTTCCCGCTGAATAAGCGTTCCGAAGGCAAACACATCGGCGGAGTATTTTTTTATTTCCGCAACATCATTTCCGTCAAGCTGAATATCGTCATATGCCGCAGGTCGGATAACATTATAGCTCGGCACGGCATTTTCGTCCATTGTGACAATACACTTTCCCGTTGAAAGCGGAGATTTCTTCACAAACGAAGTATCAACTCCGAATTTTTTCAGCTTTTCAATTGCTTTTTCGGAATAATCGTCATTTCCCGTTGCCGAAATCAATGCACTTTCAGCTCCGAGCAATGAACAATGGGCACAGAAATTAAGCGGTGCACCTCCGATAACGGCAGAATCGCCGTAAATGTCAAAAATAATTTCTCCGATTGAAATAATCCTCATTAAATCCACCTCGATAATAATATAATACATTATATCATGTTTGTCCACAGTTCTTTTGACATTTTACTGTTGAAATATCGAATGAATTGTGGTATTCTTCTAATATCAGGAGGGATAAACCATGCTATTCAATTTTCTCAATTCGTTCGCTTCTTCAAAAATTTATTATTTTGCGATGCTGATTTCAGCACCTTTGCTCTCGGCAATTTTCATTGCGGCATTCAAAAACAAGCTTCCGAAGGACCACGGCAGAGAATTCGCCGTTAACGGAATGAAATCCGCAGGCAAAATGAGGGGTGCAGGCATTCTATTTGTCTGCTCGTTCATTATCTGCTCTCTGCTGTTTATTCCCGTCACCGCAGAATATGCAATTTATTATCTGATGATATTCCTTGAAATGCTTTCGGGCTATCTTGATGACCGCTCCGAAAAGCCTTGGGGAGAATATCTCAAGGGAATCATCGACCTCGTTATTTCCGCTCTCACAGCCGCAACATTCGTTATCTTCAACCCCAACCTTCTCGGCATGAGCTTCTTCGGAATGAGCTTCCGGTTGCCGAAGATAGTTTTCGGAATAATCGCCGCCCTTGTTGTGTGGGCACTCATCAATGCGGTTAACTGCTCTGACGGAATTGACGGCTTCTGCACAAGTCTGAGCACCGTTTCGCTTCTTTCAATCGCCGCTGTAATCTATTTCTCTGCACAGACAAACGAAACAATTTTGCTCATTGCACTTCTTGTTCTCTCACTTATCCCCTATCTCTGGAAGAATGCCGAACCCAGCACTATGATGATGGGCGATGCAGGCTCAAGAGCAATAGGAGTATTCATGAGCATTGCAATATTCCGCACAGGCAATATGCTTCTCGTAATTCCTCTCTGCCTCATGCTCTGCCTTGACGGACTTCTCGGAATTATTAAAATTGTTACAATAAGATTTTTGAAAATTAATCCGCTCAAAAAAATCCGCACTCCGCTCCATGACCATTTCAGAAAAAACAAAGGCTGGTCAAACACGCAGGTCATTTTCCGTTTTGGAATGATTCAGGCTATTGTTTCGGCAATAACGCTTGCAATAATTAAATAATCCTGAAAAAGGTCTGCAAATTAACAGTCCCAATCAAAAATTCAGGAGCTGTCGCATTCAGATGAAGAAAGCATTTTCTTCGCCCCGAAGGTGTATCTCTATACTCCGAGAGAGCGAAAAAGCATTTAAGGAACCGCTGAATAAGTGCATCGTCGCATTTATTCAGCGGTTCCTTAATTTTACACAACATTTTTCGACTTGATTTTAGGAGAAACCGAAGCTTTTTTTCTTTCGGGATCTCTTTCTATTATCGGCTCTGCACCGTCTGAAACAGAATCTCCTGTAATCGTTACCCTTTCAACCGTCGGGTCTGATGGAATATCATACATAACCGGAAGAAGAACATTTTCCATAATGGTTCTCAGACCTCTTGCACCGGTTTTCTTTTCAAGAGTTTTTTCAGCAACCGCTTCAAGAGCGGCTTCATCAAATTCAAGCTCAACATCATCAAATCTGAAAAGCTCTTTATACTGCTTGACGATTGAGTTCTTCGGCTCGGTAAGAATTCTGACAAGTGCTCCCTTATCAAGCTCATCAAGAGTTGTGATAACGGGAAGTCTGCCGACAAGCTCGGGAATGATTCCGAATCTGACCAAATCCTGATGTATAGCCTTGGAGAGAAGATTTTCTCTTGAAAGCTCGGATTTGCTCTTGATTTCTGCACCGAAGCCGAGAGCTGAACCCGACATACGCTTTTCGATTATCTTTTCAATTCCGTCAAACGCACCGCCGCAAATAAAGAGAATGTTTGATGTGTCAATCTGAATGAACTCCTGCTGAGGATGTTTTCTACCTCCCTGCGGAGGAACATTCGCAACAGTACCTTCGATAATCTTAAGGAGAGCCTGCTGAACGCCTTCGCCGCTTACATCCCTTGTTATGGAAGGATTTTCGCTCTTACGGGCAATCTTATCAATCTCGTCGACATAGATAATTCCTCTTTCGGCTCTCTCGATATCGAAATCGGCAGCCTGAATGATGCGGAGAAGAATGTTTTCAACATCCTCGCCTACATAGCCGGCCTCCGTCAGAGTTGTTGCATCGGCAATGGCAAACGGAACATCAAGTATCCTTGCAAGAGTCTGGGCAAGCATAGTTTTGCCGACACCGGTCGGACCGAGCATCAGAATATTGCTCTTCTGAATTTCAACATCAGACCTGCCCTTGCTGTCTATTCTTTTATAGTGGTTATACACTGCAACGCTTAAAGCAACCTTTGCACTTTGCTGACCGATAACATATTCATCAAGCTTTTCCTTGATTTCATGAGGCTTCGGGAGAGAATCCCTGTCATGTCTGCTCGGCTGACTGTATTTCGGCTCGTCATCCATAATGGACTGACAAAGCTCAATGCACTCGTTACAGATATATACTCCGTCCCCTGCTATCATTCTGCTGACCTGATTTTGCGTTTTATGGCAGAACGAGCAGGAAACCTTTCTTTCGTCATCTTTCGGCATTATTCGTGCCTCCTATTTATCTTTTGTCAATAACCTTATCAACAAGGCCGTATTCCATAGCCTGCTGAGCTGTGAGATAATTGTCTCTCTCTGTGTCTCTTGCGATTTCTTCAATTGACTTGCCTGTGTTTTCCGCAAGAATTCTGTTGAGCTTTTCTCTGGTCTTGATGATGTGGTCCGCAACAATCTTTATTTCGGTTGCCTGACCCTTTGCACCACCCAGAGGCTGATGAATCATTATTTCGCTGTTAGGAAGAGCATATCTCTTGCCCTTTGTGCCCGATGAGAGAAGAAACGCACCCATCGAAGCCGCCATACCCATACAGATTGTTGAAACATCGCACTTAATATACTGAATCGTGTCATAAATTGCCATACCTGCGGTAACCGAACCGCCGGGGCTGTTGATATAAAGACTGATGTCCTTTTCCGGGTCCTGACCCTCAAGATAGAGAAGCTGAGCAACAACAAGGCTTGCAGTTGCATCATTAACTTCATCTGAGAGCATAATTATTCTGTCATTGAGAAGACGGGAAAAAATATCGTATGAGCGTTCTCCTCTGTTTGTCTGTTCAACAACATAAGGTACCAATGCCATAAAAATCATCCTTTCTGCCATATTGTTGAATAAACCGGCAGATGCCGGTTTATCCTCACAAAATGATTATAGTTTGAATTGCCGAAAATTATTCAGCGTCAGCTTTCTTTTCTGCTGTTTTCTTGGTTGTTGTTTTCTTTGCGGCCGGCTTCTTTGCAGCAGGCTTCTTCTCCTCTGCAGGAGCTTCTTCGCCTTCAGCATCTTCCTTCTTTGCCTTTGCAGCCTTCTTTGCGGCAGGCTTTTTTGCCTTTGCAGAATCAATTACGAGCTTGATTGCATCTCTTCTTGCGATGTCTGCCGAAATCATTGTTGCAGGAACAATCTGCTTAATCTTTTCAACATCCATTGAATACTGCTCAGCCATCTTTGCGTATTCTTCATCAATTGCTTCGTCTGAAGCCTTGATTTCTTCGGCGGCAATAATCTTTTCAACAGCGAGGTCAAGCTTAACCTCTGCAACAGCCTGTTCTCTCATCTGAGCTTCGAAAACCGACTTATCTGCACCCATATACATAAGGTATGTATCAAGGTCAATTCCCTGCTGTGAAAGTCTTGTTGAATAGCTGTTGATAAGCTCTTCAGCCTTTGTGTCATACATACAGTCGGGAATTTCACCTTCAACATTTTCTATAAGAGCATCAACAACGGCGTTTTCGAAATTCTTCTGAACTGTCTCCTGCTTATTCTTGAGAAGGTCTTCTTCAATGCCCTTCTTAAGCTCTTCAACTGTTTCGTATTCGCCGAGGTCCTTAGCGAATTCATCGTCAAGCTCGGGAAGCTCCTTGACCTTGATTTCATGAAGCTTAATCTTGAATGTTGCATCCTTTGAAGCGAGCTCGGGAGCATACTCTGCGGGGAAGGTAACATTTACATCGAATTCATCGCCGATATTGTGACCGATAATCTGCTCCTCAAAGCCGGGAATGAAGCTGCCTGAACCGATAGTAAGGTTATATTTTTCAGCTTTTCCGCCGTCAAATGCAACGCCGTCAACAAAGCCTTCAAAGTCAATAACGGTAATATCGCCGTCCTTAACAGCTCTGTCGTCAACATCAACAAGTCTTGAACCTCTTTCAAGCATATGCTCGATTTCGTGGTCAACATCTGCCTTTGTAACCTTTGCATCTTCCTTTTCAGCGGTAAGACCCTTATAAGCCTTAACAGTGATTTCGGGTTTAACTGTTACATTGAAAGTAAGAACAACGCCTTCCTCAACGCTCATTGTTTTAACATCAATATCCTTGGGCTGGTCAACGGGAGTGATACCTGCTTCTGCATATGCAGCTTCAACATTTGCAGGGAAAACGATTTCAAGAGCATCCTCATAGAATACTTCTTTTCCGTACATCTTTTCAATCATCTGACGGGGAGCCTTGCCCTTGCGGAAGCCGGGAAGCACAATTGACTTTCTCTGCTTCATATATGCCTGCTGAACAGCGGCCTTGAAGTCCTCGGCAGAGATTGAAAGCTCAACTGCATAGGTATTTGTTTCTGTTTTGTTTGCTGATACTAAACTCATGATAATTCCTCCGTCTGACAGCATAACAATATACCGTCAATTTTTAACTATGAGATTATAACAAATAATTACGGAAATTTCCATAATTATTTTAATTTTCTTAATATAAGTGAAAATTTCAGCTTTTTGAATGTGCGTTTTGTTCATATTGACATATTTTCATAAACGGGAACAGGACAAAACTCCAGAAAATCGCTTGATATCAACGAAAAACGAATTCCGTCACTTATTCCGTTGAATGCAGTTGCGTGGGAATATGAATGAAGATGACCGTAATAGCATCTCTTTATCCCCTCCTCAACAAGCACATTATATATTTCGTCACACCTCTGCGAAACATTCAGCGGCGGATAATGAAGGAAAACAACAGGCTCAAGACCGGTTTCCTTTGCGGCGGCAATTGATGCCTTCAATCTGCCCACTTCACGCAGAACAACCTTTTTATCGGCATCGCTTTCGGCATCAAAAAACCATCCTCTTGTGCCGCAGACTGCAATATTTCCGCAGGTGTAGGTATTGTTATGAAGAATATTGAGAGTGTTGAACGAATTGGCTTCAAAAAATTCATCAGCCTTCTTTTTCGTTGCCCACCAATAATCGTGATTGCCCTTCATAAGAAGCTTTCTGCCGGGCAGAGAATTGAGAAATTCAAAGTCGGCTTTTCCCTCTTCAAAGCTCATTGCCCACGAAACATCTCCTGCGATAACAACCGTATCATTTTCCGAAACAACTCTTTTCCAGTTATTTTCAAGACGCTTTTCATAATCCGCCCAACCGTTGAAAATCTGCATCGTTTTTCCCGTTGCGAGCGAAAGATGAGTGTCGCCGATTACGAAAAGTGCCATAGAAAATCCTTTCTGCTGATAATTGCGAATTATCGGCTAATAATAGTATCACGGAGAAATCCGAAAACGCAAAGGAGAAGAGTTATGAAGAAAGAATCAAACGATATAACCTGCTACGCAAAGAACTGCGTTTACCACAAGGGTAGCTCGTCCTGCACCGCAGGCTGTATTGAGGTCGGAAATTCATCTGCCTGCCACTGCGGCGAAACACAATGCTCAACCTTCGTTATGAATGATGATGCAGAGGATAAGCCCAGAGGCTGCGGCTGTTAAAGCAAGCACTTATTCTTAAATTCCGAGCATATCGAGAACAACCTTTTCCATGCTGTCCTTGGAGCAGACGCCTTCAAATCTAACCGCCTTACTGCGGAGATTTGCAAGCTGCTCGGGACAGCTTTCCTTTGAAATCTCAGCAAGCTTTTCAACCATCTCAAATTCATCAAGACCGTCATTTATTCCGTCAACAGCTTCAAGAACGGATGCACTGAATTTGAACGGGCTTGCAGTTGAAGCAATAACAGTCGGAGTTTTATCCCCCGTTTTAGCTTTATAGTCCTCGTAGACCTTGATCGCAACTGCGGTATGGGTATCGCAGAGATAATTCTTTTCGTTGAACATCCTTGCAATAGTTGCCTTTGTCTGCTCGTCATCACAACAGCCTGCGGCGAAAAGCTCCTTGATTTTTGCAAGCGTTGCATCGTCAACCTTATATTTTCCTTCTGAAGCAAGAGAAGCCATCCAGCTCTTAACGTTTTCACTGCCTGCAAGAGCATAGAGAAATCTCTCAAGATTTGAGGAAATAAGAATATCCATTGAAGGAGAAATTGTTGTGAAGAATTTGCGATTTCTGTCATAAATACCTGTTGTGAGGAATTCGGTCAGAACGGAATTGCTGTTTGAAGCACAGATAAGCTTTGCAACGGGAAGACCCATTTCCTTTGCATAGTAAGCGGCAAGAATATTGCCGAAGTTACCAGTCGGAACAACAACATTGATTTTGTCTCCGACCTTGATTTCGCCCTCTGCAACAAGGTCACAATAAGCGGAGAAATAATAAACAATCTGCGGAGCAAGTCTGCCCCAGTTGATTGAATTTGCACTTGAAAATGCCATACCGTTTTCGGCAAGCTTTGCGGCAACTGCCTTATCGGTGAAAATCTTTTTAACACCGCTCTGTGCATCGTCAAAGTTGCCCTTGATTGCACAAACGGAAACATTTTTTCCTTCCTGCGTGCACATCTGAAGCTTCTGCATAGGACTTACACCGTCACTCGGGTAGAAAACAAGAATTCTTGTATGCTCAACATCCTTGAAGCCTTCGAGAGCGGCTTTGCCCGTGTCGCCCGAGGTTGCAACAAGAATAACAATTTCGGTTCCCTTTGCGGCTTTTCCGCCGGCAACCTTGAGAAGTCTGGGAAGAATCTGGAGAGCCATATCCTTGAATGCACAGGTCGGACCCTTGAAAAGCTCAAGAACATAAGCTCCGTCACCCGTCTTTGCAAGAGGTGCAATTTTTTCATCCGAGAAGCCTGTTTCATATGCACCCTTAACGCAGGATTCAACCTCCTCTTCCGTAAAATCATTGAGAAAAAGAGAAAGAATATCCTTCGCTCTTCCGATATAATCTTTTTTTGAAAGAGCCTCGATTTCTTCGGCAGTTACACAGGGAATTGTGTCGGGAACGAAAAGTCCGCCCTCTGAAGAAATGCCCTTTGTGATAGCCTGCGAAGCCGTAACCTTAACCGAAGTGTCTCTTGTGCTGATGTAATTCATGTTTTCTCCTCCGAATCAAAAACTATATGGACTTATTATATCATGCTAAATGTATAAAAGTAAAGAACTTTTTGAATGTCAGAAGCTTGTTCATAAATCGTATTCAAAATTGACTGTCTTTTGCGTCTTAAACAAAGAACTTCAGCGTAAAGTTATTTCACTTTACACGCTTTGACATTCCGTCATGTTTCGTTTTATAATGCTTATCGTATTTGTTGATATTGCTTGATTTGTAAAAAAATAAGCCGACAGAGCAATAAAGTGTCTGACGGCGATTTTGTAAAGCTATTATGCTTTACATATTTCAGAAAGCATTTTCAATATAATTCAGCTTCAGGAGCTTCATTTCATCATCAAGCCATACCTCGCAGACATCAAAACGCACATTTTTCTGCATTTTGAGACGAGAAAGAAACAGCTCAGAGGTTGCGGCTATTTTTTCCTGTTTGCCCTCATCAACCGCATCGGCAGGTCTGAAAAGAGGGTCGTTGGTTCTTGTTTTGACCTCAACAAAGCAGACAAGCCTACCCTTTTCGGCGATTATGTCAACCTCTCCGAAGCGTGAAACATAGTTCGTAGTGAGAATTTTATATCCGTTTTTACGCATATATCTTACGGCAAATATTTCGCCCCATACGCCAACCTTATTCTTTATCATTTTGTTCCGAGGAAGCTTCCGAGAAAGCTCATTCTGTGATGGTCTGAAATTCCGTATTCGGCAAGCATTTCATAATGGAGCTTCGTGCCGTATCCCTTATGCTTTGCAAACTGATATTCGGGCAGAAGCTTATCAAGCTCATACATATATCTGTCCCTGCTGACCTTAGCAAGAATCGAAGCCGCCGCAATTGACGGGCTGAGCGAATCGCCCTTGACAACTGTTTCACCTTTTATTGAAAGCGGAGGCATCCTGTTGCCGTCAACGAGAGCATAGTCGGCAGAAATCTGCAAGCCCTCAACAGCCTTACGCATTGCAGCATATGTTGCCTGAAGAATATTTATTTCATCAATTGTTTTCGCATCAACGCTTGCAATTGAATAAGCAACCGCCTTTTCAATGATAATATCAAAAAGCTTTTCTCTCTTCTTTTCGGAAAGCTTTTTTGAATCGTTCAGACCTTCAATTTCACAATCAACAGGAAGAATGACCGCCGCCGCATAAACCGGACCTGCAAGCGGTCCTCTTCCGGCTTCATCAACTCCACAGACCGCCTTGAAGCCCTTTTCAACCGCACTGATTTCATATGAAAAATCCATATAATCCTCCGTCAGTTTTTCCATGTTGTCTTGTCAAGGAATTGGTCATCAATAACCTCGTCAAGAATATCATAGAGATATTTAAGGCTGAAATCGGGTGTTTTTGACTTCACTCCGTGGCTTTCCGCAAGCTCCTGAGTATAGTCGGAAAGAGGATATACTCTGACATTAGAGCAATTCTGTCCGTAGTGAGTAACCGTTCCGTCAAATCTGACATTTTCAAGAGAAATCGTTCCTGTTGTGTTGTTTCTGACAGCATCAAAATTCAGCATTCCGCCGAGCATTCTCGGACCTCTGTTCTGTGCTGAAATGAAGTTGCCGAGTGAATAGGCAACAAGAGTTCTCCTGCCGTCTTCGTTTTCAATATATTCAACAGGCTGAATAACATGGGGATGAGTTCCTATGATAACATCGGCTCCCCAGAGAGCAAGCTTCTGAGCAAGAGCCTTCTGCTCCTCATTCGGTTCATGAGTATATTCAACGCCCCAATGTGCATTGACAATAACAACATCCGCTTCCTGCTTTGCCCTCTGAATTTTCTGCATGAGATACTGTTCATCGGACGCATGAACGAGAACAACCTCCGAATCCTCAGGCAGAGAAAGTCCGTTGGTGGATTCCGTAAATCCGAGATAGGCAAACTTGATGCCGTTTATTTCGTTTGTAACAATTTTATCCGCTTCCTGTGCATTGAGATATGCACCTGTGGTAAGCTTGCCCTTCGTTTTCCAGAAATTGATTGCGGAAATCAGTCCCTTTTCGCCGCAGTCAAGAGAATGGTTGGTTGAAATGTTAAAAACATCAAAACCTATTTTTATCATTTCATCGCCGACCTCTGTCGGAGAATTGAATTGAGGATAGCTTGAAACATTATGCTCGGTTGAAATGATGGTTTCCTGATTGAGAATTGCAAGGTCAACGCTGCTGATTTTGTCTGCAATTTTCTCATATGCGATTGAAAAATCATAGCCACTGCTGCTTCTCGCCGCCGCCTGCTCATAGATTGTGTCATGAATAAGATTATCGCCGACCGCAACAACGCTCACTCTTGAAAAAGGCTCTGCCGCAGTGGTGCTGTTTTCGGGAAGCTGTGCATCAATATCGGGTCTTGATGAATTCCTTGCGAAGAACGCAAGCCCTACCGCAAAAATATCAAACGCAAGAATTACCGCAAGAAAAACAAACATCTTTTTTCTCATAACAACTCACCTTTCAATCGAGTGTGATTTTTCCGAGTTTACCTGCTCTGTATTCATCGAGAAGCATTACCGCCGCTCTTTCGGTATCGTATTCTCCCTTGCGAAGAAGCATTCCCCTCTTTGCGGCTATCATTTCGAGAAGCTCATAAGGCTCCTCAATTTCTTCAAAATCCGTGATTTTATATCTTTCGGAAAGCCTGTCGGGGTAATTCTTCTGCATTACTCTGAGAAGCCTGACTGCTATTTCCTGACTGTCAAGAATTTCATCCTTGACGGAGCCGATAAAAGCAAGCTTGAAGCCGACCTCGGGGTCTTCGAATTTAGGCCAAAGAACGCCGGGAGTGTCAAGCAGCTCAATGCCCGAACCGATTGCAAACCATTGATTTCCCCTTGTTACGCCGGGTTTATCGGCAACCTTCGCTCTGTATTTGCCGGACATTCTGTTGATGAAAGAGGATTTGCCCGTGTTCGGAATGCCGACAACCATAACACGCAAAGCCTTTCCTGCCATGCCCTTTTCGGCATTGAGTCTGATTCTTTCCTTAAGAACCTCACGCACCGCAGGCTGAAACTTATCAAGTCCCTTTCCGCTTCGGCAGTCAACAGGCAGAGCAGTTATCCCCTGCTCTTTAAGCTCTTTTATTTTAGCCGCAGTTGCGTTATCGTCTGCGAGATCACATTTATTGAGCAGAACAATTCTCGGCTTTGAGCCGACAAGCTCCGAAAGCTCGGGATTGCGACTGCTCTCGGGAATTCTTGCATCAACAAGCTCGCAGACTGCGTCAACCATTGAAAGACTTTCTTTTATCAGTCGTCTGGTTTTTGCCATATGGCCGGGAAACCATTGAACCGTCATATTTTCATTCATAATTAACCTATCTTAAACTGTCCCCACGGGCTTATTCTGCAAAGAGCCTTGCCCATGATATATTCTTCTTCCATGAATCCGACACGGGAATCACGGCTGTCCGTTGAACCGTTTCTGTTATCTCCCATAACGAAAACATAACCCTCGGGAACAACTGTTTCGCCGTAGAAATTTTCACGGTCCGTGAACGGGCGTTTTATATAAGGTTCATCAAGAGCAACGCCGTCAACATAGACTATACCCTTGTTAAAATCAATGTCAATTTTCTGACCGCCGACTGCGATAACCCTCTTGATAAGCGTATCGGGCATATATTCCGAAGGACGGCAGGTAACAACAATATCGCCGTATTTCGGTTCACCATATGAAGCAGTAAGAATTATTCTGTCTCCGTCGCTGAGAGTCGGATTCATTGAGCTTCCGTCAACGATAACGGTTCTGAAAACAAAAATAAAACCGAGTGCAACAAGCACTATGGCGAAAGAAATCATATAAACCGTGTCAAAAACAAACGATGTTATTGAATGTTCTTCGTCGTTGACTTTCTTTTTTTCTGCATTTTCATTCATTATTTTTCCGCTCCTTCATAAATTTCAAAGCTGAACAACGGCAAAAATCTGAAAACCGCCTTGCCGAGAATATATCTTTCGTCAATCGTTCCGATTTTTGTTGAACGGCTGTCAAGCGAATCATTTCTGTTATCGCCCATAACAAAGACCTTGCCCTCTTCAACCGTCACCGGAAATTCAACATCATATTTGACGGATGTCAGCTCTGCAATGTAATCTTCCTCCAGTTTTTTATCATTGACAAAAACTCTTCCCGTTGCAAAATCAATATAAACCGTATCGCCGCCCTTGGCGATAACACGCTTTATTATCGGCACATTCTGCTCCCACGGCTGATTGATAACAACAATATCGCCGTAATCAAAATCCTGATATGCACCTGCAACGGCGACCCAGTCCTTATCATTGAGTGTCGGATACATCGACATTCCCTCAACGCTGACCGGTCTTAAAACGAAAGCGAAAACAATGAACACAATAACAACTGCGCCCTTTGCGGAATCAAGAATATCAAATGCTGTCAAAGTGAATTTCGAAGGCTTTTTTTCGAATTCGATAATAAATTCTTCAATCCGTCTCACGGATGTTTCCCCTTTCCGAGTTTTTAAGAAAAAAGGTGTAACAACAAAAATTGTTACACCCTCACGCTTTTTATCTGATCTGTTCCTTAACCTTTGCTGCCTTACCGACTCTGTCTCTGAGGTAATAAAGCTTGCTTCTGCGAACCTTACCGTGTCTGACAAGCTCAACCTTTTCAACGTTGGGGGAGTGAATCGGGAATACCTTTTCAACGCCTACGCCATATGATACACGGCGAACGGTGAAGGTTTCGGAAACGCCTGAGCCTCTGCGGGCAATAACGGTTCCTTCAAAAATCTGAATTCTTTCTTTTTCGCCTTCACGAATTTTAACGTGAACCTTAACTGTGTCACCGATTTCGATAACGGGAAGCTCAGCCTTAAGCGAATCCTGAGCGATGAGTTTGAGTGCGTCCATAATAATTTCCTCCGAATTTTTTCAGATGTTCGTAACTGCTATCACGCCGAAAGAGGAACACCAGCTTTAATGTTATTGGCATTAAACCCCGTCTTTGCACAATAATGCTACTGACGGCACAAATGCAGATAATATAGTATCACAACACTTTGAAG
>DCII01000063.1 GCA_002315935.1 Ruminococcaceae bacterium UBA1730 | reverse complement strand
CTGCCTTGCGAAAGCAAGGCAGGGATATACCTCTTTTTGACATAATGTAAAAATTTGTATATTTTTGAGGGTTAATATGAAAAAATTATCTAAACATACACTTGTAGCAACTGCTGTTTGTTTATTTGTTTCTGTTATACTTTCGGGTTGCTCTTCAAAGAACGAAGACACTATTGATAATAAAATTGAAAATGCAGCTTCTGATTCTCTTTCAGTTGTTGAAATTTACTCTTATTCGGGAAAGTTTATCGAGGATGGCAGTGATGAAGAGGTCAACGATATTATTGCCGCCGTTCTTGTCAATAACACCTCAACAGATTATGAATATGTTGAGTTTACGGTTACAACAGATAAAGCTACACATAAATTTTCCGCTTCAACGGTTAAAGCGGGCAGTGTTGTAACTTCCCTTTGCAAGACAAAGGATAAATTTGAAAAAAATGAATCAATGCAATCATTTGACATTGGTGTTAAAGCCGAGTTCTCCTCGCCGATTTCTTTTGCGGAAGGTGTTCTCGAAACATATAACTCAGACAAAACGGTTTCCGTTAAGAATGTAAGCGGCACAGCATTGAGTAACATCTGTGTTTATTACAAAAAGAAGGATGATATTGGTTATTTTGGCGGAATAACCTTCAAAAGAACGATTTCTTCTCTTAATTCCGGGGAAATATCTCAGTTTTATTCTGACCATCTTGATGAGATAGTTAATATTACCTATGATAGATAAGTACTATTCAATAAGCAATCTTGTTTTTCTTTTTATCTCTCCGAAGGATATATCCGATACTGAGCTTTGGTCTGATTTTATTACCGAACCTTCAGAACCCGATATTGTCATTAATGTCATTCCGGGGAAGCTTCCGGATATTCAAAATGCGTTTTATCAATCTTATCCTGTTCTTGGAGGCAAAAAAGTTTTTTCGTGCAGGGTTATAAAGGGAGATAACGAGATTGACCTTTATATCGATGAAAACGAAGAAATTTGGGACTCAAAGATTTTTAACGCACTTGATTTTCCTTCTCTTCTGATTCATTATAACAGAATAATGTGTCACAGTTCGTTTGTTATTCGTGACGGAGAAGCGATTTTGTTCGTCGGAAACAAGCAGGTTGGCAAGTCAACCCAGGCAAAGCTTTGGGAGAAATATGGAAATGCTGAAATAATTAACGGAGACAGGTCAATTCTTATGGCGGAAGGCAACAGACTTTTTGCTTGCGGAACTCCGTATTGCGGTTCTTCAAAAATCGCATTGAACAGAGTTGCTCCGGTGAAGGCAATTGTTTTTCTTTCGAAAAGCTCAGATAATTTGGCTGTTTTTGTTGACAATTATTCCGAAAGGTTGAAATTGATTATTCAACATTTAAGCTATAATGAAGAACAGATTGATAAAATGCTTGATATTGTTCAGCTTTTTTGTGTATCTGTTCCGTTTTATAAATTAAGTTGTGTTCCCGAAAAGGATGCAGTATTATTTTTGGAAAGAATATTATGGAAATAAAAAATAACAACAATTCAGAATATGTCGAACCTTTGATTGTAAGATATTTGCATTCAAGAGCGACACGGTATGACAAGTGTGTTTCTTCAACATTCGAAATAACATCACGATGCAATTTTAAATGCAAAATGTGTTATGTTCATTCTGAAGATTGTAATTGTCACGCCGACGAGGAGCTTTCCTTCGAACAGTGGGAATCTGTTGCAGATCAGGCTCTTGATGCAGGGATTGTGTTCGTTCTTATTACCGGCGGAGAGCCCCTTATCAGAAACGATTTTTCTGCCATTTATGAGATGCTTATTAAGAAAGGGTTCGTTGTTTCGGTCAATTCAAATCTTTCTCTTGTAACAGAAGAACATATCAAGCTTTTTAAGAAATATCCTCCGAGCAGAATAAACGCTTCACTTTATGGAGTAAGCGATGAAACCTATCAGAATCTTTGCGGTGTTCCGGCATATTCCAAGGTTGAAAAGGTTATTGATAAGTTGAAGGAATCCGGTATACCGGTTAAAATCAACAGTTCTATAACTCCGTTCAATTGTCAAGATATTGACGGAATTATTTCCTTCTGCAATCAAAAGCAGTTGAACCTTCAGACTGCCTCGTATATGTTTCCTTCTGCACGCCTTTCGGTTGGAAGAGAAAGATTTGTCCCTGAGCGAGCAGCTTTTTATAAGGTTTTGCTTGATTTGAAGCAGCTTGACAGGCAAAAATTCCTTGACCGTGCCGAAAAGGTTAAGCGTGGCATTGAATATGTTCAGTCGGGTTCGTGTATAGATCCCGAAATAAAAAACACCGGGGTAAGATGCAGAGCAGGCTCTTCATCAATTTGGATTGATTACAAAGGAAATATGTCCATTTGCGGTATGGTTCCGGCTGATGAGAACAATAATATTTTGCGACGGGGCTTCACAGAATGCTATAAATCCGTTAAGGAGTCAACAAAAGCGATTGTTTTGCCTGAAAAATGCTCTGAGTGCAAATACAAATATATCTGTAATGTTTGTGCAGCATCATGTTATTCGGAAACAAACGCTTTCGATAAAGTTCCGACATATCTTTGTGAAATGTCAGAATATATTGACAGGTATTATGACGAGTTTTCAAAAAAAGTAAAAGACGGTGAATTTGATGAAGATTAATTACGAATTTGTTAAAAGAAAAATTTTTGATGAATATTATCTTGTTCCGATTGGCGAAGCGGCAACAAAATTTAACGGATTAATTGCATTGAATGAAATTTCTTCATTTATTTTTGATTGTCTTCCTGAATGCCTTAATGCAAATGATATTGCAGCCAAAATAACTGAGATTTATGATACTGATTTAGAAACAGCGGTATCTGATACAGAAGAATTTCTTTCTGTTCTTCGTGAACAGGAAATAATAGATTAATTAAAAAATGATTAATTTCATTTGAGCGGAGAAAACCATATGTTAATGAAATTTATTCGTATTGTAGTTTTTGCTGTAACAGCGTTTACTATAATAGTTTTCGGTATTGTTTTTGCCAGAGAAAAAATATTAGCGGACAAAACCATTCCTGTTTTTAAGGTTGAAGACGGCGTTCTTGAAGTCAGTTCTTCTGCAACTGATGAAGACCTTCTTAAGGGCGTTACTGTGATTGACGGAAAAGACGGAGATATAACAGATAGAGTTATTGTAACCTCAATCGGAAAGTTTACGGATGTCGGTTATTGTAAGGTAACCTACGCAGTTAGTGATTCGGATAATCATGTTGTTCTTGCACACAGGCAGATTCATTATAATGATTATACTTCGCCGAAATTCACTATGAATGCTCCTCTTGTTTTTTCGATATACGAAGATGTTAATGTTGTCGGAATTATCGGTGCAACGGATTGCCTTGACGGAGACATTTCAAACAATGTTATTATCTATTCTCCCGACTATGAGAGCGGAATTGAAGGAAAATATTCAATTCAGGCAACCGTAATGAACTCTAAAGGCGATTCATCTCAGATAACGCTTCCGCTAATAGTTGAACATTCTTCGAATACTCCGGCGGAAATTGAGCTTAATACTTATTTGATTTATTCTAAAAAAGGCGAAATGCCTGATTTTAAAAGCTATATTAAAAACACATACGATTGTTACGGCGTTTCCTCAAAATTTGATATTACTATAAAGACCAATTTCAATGCAAATATTGAAGGAAATTATTATGTTGATTATTATGGGACGGATGCAATTGGACACGCTGCACACACAAGACTTATTGTTGTAGTTGAATAACAGGTGAAATATGGATAGTAAGAAATTTAACATTGAATGGCACAGTATTCTTCGAGATGTTTTTCGAAATATATGGGTAATAGTATGTGCTGCGATAATCGGAGTCCTCGGTTCGTATGTTGCTACTCATTCGGTTTATCATCCTGAATATACAAGCCATGCAACCTTAATTATTAATAGTGCTGCCGGAAAAGCGAATGCAATTGCATCGCTCTCTCAATCAAGCGAGATAGCAGCAATTTATTCAGAAGTGTTTGTTCAACCGTCAATGCAGAAAAAGGTTTGTGAATATCTTAACAAAGAAGAGTTTGACGGAACAATCAATGCTACTGTAAATGAAGGCACAAACATCATGGAGCTTTCCGTTAGGGCTTCAAATCCGGAAAATGCCTTTCTTGAGCTTCGAGCAATTCTTGAGGTTTATCCTTCAATAACCTCCTCGCTTTACAGCAATGGTGTTGTAAGTGTTCTCAGAGATGCCGGAATGCCTACTTTTCCTTCAAATTCAATGACATCCTCAAGTGCTATGAGAATTGCACTGATAGCAATGTTGATTGCATTGATTCCAATAGTACTTATTTCGGTCTTAAGAGATACTGTTAAAAATAAGGAAGATTTTGCTGATAAGATTGAAGCAAATCTTATTGGCTACATTCCTCATGAGAAAAAAACACTTCTTTTCAGAGAAGTATTAAAAGGCAAAAAAAGAGGAATTCTTATAAATGACAGTGCATTTTTAAGCTTGAAATTCAGCGAAAATATCAATAAGATTTCGGGAAAGCTTGATTATATGCGTAGGACGAACGGCGACAAGGTTTTTGCCGTTACGAGCGTTACCGAAAACGAGGGTAAATCAACTATTTCGTCGAATATTGCTTTGTCGCTTGCAATAAAGGGTTACAGGGTTGTTTTGCTTGATTTTGACGGAAAAAAACCTGCTTTATATAAGATTTTTGAGCAGAATCCGGAAAACTGCATGGAATTCGGAGATGCTCTTTCGGGAAAGATTGAATTCAAAGACTATACCTTTACAAGATACAAGAAAACAAGTCTTTTTCTTGCTCTGAGCACAAAATATCACAAGGATTATCAGAAATGGTTTGAGAACGGAACAGCTAAAAGCTTTATTCGTGCAGTAAGCGATTCTGCGGATTTTGTTATTGTTGATACTGCACCCATGTCCTTCGACGGCTCAGTAACCGATGTTGCAAGCTTTTGCGATGCGGTTATGCTTGTTGTCAGGACCGACCGTGTTTATGCTCCGATTATAAATGATAGCATTATGGTTCTGAAGAATACGGGTTCACAATTTGCCGGATGCGTTCTTAATGATGTTTATGATGATTTTGTGTTGCTTAATCAGTTCGGAAGTGACGAAACGGGTTATACTCATAATTATGGAGGTCATTATTCGAAGTATTCCAAGTATGGAAAATATGGTAAGTACGGAAAGTATGATAAATACAGTAAGTATAGTAAGTACAGCAAATACAACAAATACCGTAAATATAATTTTAACGAAGAGCTTGAAGATGTTGAAATAAATCCGGATGATATGCCGAAGGTTAATTTTGAAGAAAACGACCGTGGAGGAAAAATATGAGCGAAAACGAAATCAACACAAGTAACTCTACCGAGTCGCAGGAATCTAAAGGTGTTGTTCTGCTTTCTGATTTGTGGAAGGGATTTCAGAAGTATTGGTGGATGGTTGTAATTTCATGTGTTGTTGTCAGTGTTGTAATGTTTGTCAAGAGCTATTCAGCATTTAATCCTCGATATGAGGTTTCTGCAACGTTTACAGTCAATACACAAATTTTGTCATTAACAGGGGAGGGCATCCCGTCTTTCTCCGCTGTATATGATAACGCAACAGCAACTAATCTTGAAGATACGTTTCCGTATATTATTTCGAGTAACATCTTATATGAAGCAATCTGTTCAGATTTGGATATAATGTATGTTCCTGTAACATTTTCGGCAAAAGCCATTTCGTCAACTAATATGTTTACATTGACGGCAACGGGCAGTGAGCCTCAGATGACATATGATATTCTTGTTTCGGCGATGAAGAATTATCCTTCTGTTGCGAAGTATCTTGTTGGTAATGTCAGACTTGTTGTTATTACCGATCCTATTCTTCCGACGGAGCCTGTCAATAAGTTTACCTATGCCGATGCACTGAAAGGTTTTCTGATTGGTTTTGCAATAAGTACCGCATGGATAATTTTTTACGCTCTTATGCGTAAAACAGTCAAAACAAAATTCGATGTTCAGAATAGGCTCAAGCTTGATGTTCTCGGAATGGTTCCCGCTGTTTCTTTCAAAAGATATAAAGATATAAAAACTGACGAATCAATTCTGATAACCAATGAAAGAATCGGAAGCGGTTTTCTTGAAGCTATTCGTGTTTTCCGAAACCAGTTCACTCATCTAACAAAGGATGACGAAAAGGTTGTTATGGTTACGAGCACTGCACCGGGTGAAGGCAAGACTACAATTGCCGTTAACCTTGCTCTTTCTCTTTCAAGTGTCGGCAAAAAAATATTGATTATTGATGCAGACCTTCGTAATCCGAGCGTTTCTGATGCGTTGAAGCTTGATGAAAATCTGAAGTTTGATGTTGAGAAGGAAGACTATTCAATTACAAAATTAAGTGATTTAGGAGTCTCATATCTGAAATTAACTCTTAAAAAGCATTCCTACTGGAAGCTTATGAACATTGATTTTATGACCGGACTTTTTAATGAGCTTCGTAATGAATATGATTATATAATTGTAGATACTCCTCCGTGCGGTCTTGTATATGATTCGTCATTGATTGCCCAGGTTTGCGATTCTGTAATTTATGTAGTTCTTCAGGATACTGTTCGTCTCAAAAAAATACTTCTCGGAATTGATAATCTTAATCATAATTCCGATATTCATATTCTCGGTGCTGTTGTTAACGGTGCACAGTCCGGTATTTCGGGATACGGCGATGACTATGGCTACAGCAATTACGGAGGATACTACAAATCCTATTCAAAATACGGTTATGGCTACGGATATGGATATGATTACGGAAGAGGCGAAAAAGATAAATCATCAAAATCCGAAAAGAAGAACTGAGATGTTCCCTAATAGATAAAAACATTATTTCGGAGTACTATGCAGATGTCTAAAAGCAGGAATAACAACAAAAAAACCAATAAAGTGCATAAGAATAATACATCCTTTGAAAATGCGGTTTTTGAAATTGCATCGGCATTTATGAACGGAAGCAAATCCTCGGTTCCCGAAATTGATGATAAAAATTTCAATGATTATGTTGAAAAGCTTCGGGAGCATAAGCTTCTTCCTCTTGCGGCGTTTGTTATGTCAGACACGAAAATATCCGAACCGAATTGTCAGCTGTTAAAAAGTGAAGCTCTTGCCCAGATTATGTTTCAGGAAAACAAAAATTCTGCATTTCTGAAGGCATATAAGGCGATGATTTCAGCAGGTGCAAAGCCGATTTGCGTTAAAGGCTGCGTTTGTGAAGCTTTATGGAGCATTCCTTCGCTCAGAATATCAGGAGATGCCGATATTATCGCTTCGGGTAAAGATTTTTGCATATGCTCGGATGTTCTTCAGTCTCTTGGATTTTCAATTTCGGACGATAACTCAAACGATGAGAAAAGCTTTATTGATAAAAATAACGGATGTAAGATTGAACTTCATTCTTCGCCTTTTTCAGATGATTCTTTCGCCTCGGATTTCAACAATTTGCTTGAGGATTTGAGCCTTAATACATCATCTGTAATTATTGATGGTGTTGAGGTTTTGTGTCCTTCTGTTCAGAAACATCTTATTTATGTTGTGCTTCATGCGTTCAAGCATTTCATTATTGCCGGAGTAGGAATTCGTCAGCTTATGGATATTTCTCTTATCAGCATGGATGAAAGCATAGATTGGAAAATCGTTTTTGAAAAATGTTCACTTGTGTCTGCGGATGGGTTTCTGAATGCAGTTTTGCTTATTTGTAATAAGTATTTCGGGCTTGACATCAGCAGAATAGATTCGCCACTGTTTGATAGCTCACTTGATTGTGAGCTGATGCTTGATGACATTAAACAGGGAGGAATTTACGGTTCTGTTGATTCTGACAGGCAAAGCGGAGGAAATCTTACTCGAAACAGTTATTCAAAATCTCAGAATGGCGAACATTATGCTTATATTTTCCTTCCTTTAAAAGATATGAAAAAGAGATACCCGTATCTTCGTAGATTTCCGTTTCTTTTGCCTTTTGCATGGATTCAAAGGATATTCAGGTTTTTATTTTCAGATAACAAATTATCGGAATCGGTTGCTTCGGGAAAAGCGAGAGAAAATGTAATGAAGTATTATCGAATTGTAAAATAAGAATTTCATGTCAGCTCAAAAGAATCCCGGTTGTCACTTCTCATTTTGAAGAAGACAACCGGGATTTAATGTTCATTATCCAATTAAAGTGATATATATAAAATTTATTCCGTCTTTTCTGATTTATGCGATATGCCCTTATGACAGCGTTTACTTGAAAAATCAGATATTAAAATCGAAACAAGAGAGGCGATAATTATTCCTGTTGAGAAATCCAAAAAAACAATTGCGGCAATTGTTGTTAAAAATCCGATTATCGAAACAGGATTATTGAATGCTTTTTTCAGTTCACCCCATCTGACGCTCTGCCACGCTCCGACTATAAGAACAACTGCACAGGCTGAAACGGGCGTTCTTGCAAAAGGAATACTCAAAGGAATGCAGATTAAAATGGGAATAATGCAGATTAATCTTTGAATAATAATTTTACCTGAATTGAAGGGGCACGGAACGCAAATGCCGAGAATAGCTGATGAAAAGAAAGCCTTAATACTACCGGTTACTTTATCTGTATGGTTTTCGTTTGAATATAATGAGAAATTCGTTGCCCAGAATGCAATACCGCAAAGAATTGCGTGAATATAATCAATATCATTAAAGCTGTGCCATTTAGGATACAATTCAATTTTGATTTTGCCGACCTCCTCAAACGGAGAGATAAAGCCGTCAGGAACAAGAAGAATATTAAGAAGCATTACAAATAATAATGCAATAAACGGAGCTTTGATGATTTTTGAAAGCTTTTTGAATTTCCTCGGAAAAGTTATCATTATAACCATAACGATTGTTCCGTAAAGAATTCCACGCCAGTTCGGATGAAATCCGAGAGAACGGTAATTTTTCAGAATTTCAACAACGGTATTTCCCGTTGCACCGATTCCGAAGTAGTTTGTGGTCTGCAAAGCCGTCATTGAAAACGCCGCTGAAATCATGATTGCAGAAGTCACGGCAGGTGAAATCAGATTTTTTAATTTATCACCCCAAACCGAAGAGATGATTAACAATAAACCTCCGATTATTATTCCCAACCATGCTGTGTTGATTCCGTATATTGCGTTTACCTGATTAAGAAGAAGAAAATCAAGATAAACCTGCATCGGAACTTTTTCATTGCTTTTTTTATAGAAAACCGAATAAAATAAAGCAGAGAGAAAAAATGCGGTTGTAACAATATCCGAGCAGACCGCCATTGAAACCGCAATTGGTAATACCGCAGTCAGCGGAAAAAATATTTCATTTGCTTTGATTTTTTTCAAAAAACAAAACTCCATTCAAAAAATATGATAACAGTTTACAATATATTTTAAATCTGCACAAGACTTTTTAAACATTTTTTGAAAAAGTATAGTAAAATATTGAATAGTATGTTAAAATAATATATCTATTTTCAATTATATCGGAGCGACGAATGAAGAAGAACAGAGCGAAGAAAATAATAACATGGATTGTTGTTCCTCTTATGGCGGCGATATTCCTTCTTGATATTGCAACAGTTGTTATCGGAAACGGCTATGCAAAGAAGCATATGCCCGTTTCGGCAACCGAATTCGGCGAAGACTGCGATGACAGAATTCATTTTCTCAATGTTGCAAATTCAGATGCAATTCTGATTGAATCAAACGGTCATTTTGCCTTGATTGATGCCGGAGAGGGGAATCATAACCCACGCAGAAAATCCGAATTCAAGGGCTATGAGGATGTAGTTATTGATTATGTTAAAAAGATAACAGCTGATGAAAACGGCATCTGCCATCTTGATTTTATTCTCGGAACTCACGCTCATTATGACCATATCGGCTCTTTTCATTCTCTGATAAATGAACCTTCGATAATCATTTCAAAGGCGTATTTAAAGGAATATGACCCTTCGATTGATAAGGATTATGAGGTTGAGGATTGGAAGCTCGGAGAGATCTACAACGAAATAATTGAGGATTTAAAAAAGCGGAATGTTGAGATAATCAGCGACATTCCTTCTGAAATATTTATGTTCGGAGACTTTGAAATTCAATTTCTGAATACGGTTAATCCCGAATTTGCGGTTGGCAAGGGTGAAAACGGTGCAAGCATCGGTACGCTCATAAAAAAGGGTGAAAAAACTGCTTTTCTTGCCGCAGATATAACCAAAACAACGGGAGTTGAGCAGATTGTTGCTCCGCTTGTGGGAAAGGTTGATTTGCTTAAAGCGGGTCATCACGGATATTTCGGTTCATCATCGGCTGAATTTCTTCGTGAGCTTTCGCCCGAAATGATTATCGTCACAAATCAACAGGGCAAGGTTTATCCGAATGTAAAATGGAATTTTACCATGATTGCGAAATCTCCGTTTTACGGAACTTATGATTATAACGGCATTATTGCCGGCTTTACCGATAATGGTGAAATAATTTTAACTGATAATATTCATTGATAAAGGGTTGCTATGGAACTTACTTGCTACGGCTTGCTTAAAGAAGCATATAAAAAACACGGCAATTTTCCTGCCGTCATAACAATGGGCGAAAAAACTCCGCTTTCAAAATTTCTGCATGATGTTGATAGTATCGCCGCATATCTGAACTCAATCGGTCTTGTTTCGGGTGACGCTGCAACTGTTTTTCTGCCGAATGTTCCCCATGCTTTTATCTGCTTTTATGCACTCAATAAAATCGGCGTTGTAGCAAATATTATTCATCCTTTAACATCTCCGGAGGTTATTGAGCAGACCATAGAAGAAACCGGGTCAAAGGCTATTTTCATTCTTGATATTCTTTCTGAAAAATATGCGAATGCAATTAACAAAAGCGGAATTCCCTGCATAATCTGCTCCAATTCCGATTATGTTTATTCGGTAAAAAGAGTCTGCGTTAAAGCTTATGAATTGAAGAATGCAAAAGGACTCAGGAATTTCAACAGGTCAATCACTTATTCTAAAGCTGTTTTTCTCGGCTCGTTTCATAAATCCGTTGAAGAAAAAGACGCTTCGAAAACGGCTGTTTATCTTCACGGCGGCGGAACAACAGGCAAGAGCAAAACGATAATGCTGTCAAGTATCAATATAAATGAAATTGCATTGAAGCTTCGCAAATTTGATGCTGTTCCTCATAAACCCGGCTCGGAATGCTCTCTCGTAGTGCTTCCGATGTTTCATGCATTCGGTCTTGCCGTTGCAATGCACTTTCCGCTGACAAACGGATTTACCTGCATTCCAATGTCGCAGTTCACGGGCGAAGGAGCAATAAAGCTTCTGAAAAAATATAATATCACCTTTATTCTCGGCGTTCCGAATATGTTTAAGAAGATGTATGACGATGAGAAATTCAGGGGTGAGCATCTTAAAAAATTAAGACTTATCTTTTGCGGCGGAGATTTTCTTTCTGAAAGATTTGTTTCGGATTTCAACAAAGCAATTGCTTTCTATGGCGGAAAGGGAAGGCTTTTCAGAGGATACGGATTAACGGAAGTTGCTTCGGTGTGCTCTCTGAACAGTTACAGTGACTGCCGTGAGGATTCAATCGGCAAGCCCATGGACGGAATGACAATAGAAATCTGGGATGAAATGAGAAAACCCGTTTCTAACGGAGAACAGGGAGAAATAGTTATCAAGGGCTCAACGGTCATGCAGGGCTATTTCAATGGCAGGGATACCGTTCCCAATGACGGTGTTTATGTTGATTCAAAAGGTGAACGCTGGATTCAGACGGGCGACCTCGGCTATCTTGATGAAGATGGATTTTTATTCTTCACAGGCAGAAAAAAACGAATGATTATCATTTCCGGATATAATGTTTATCCTGCCGATATTGAAAAAATAGCTCTTCAGCTTCCGTTCATTTCTGATGTCTGTGCTGTTCAGGGTTATCAGAAGGGAAGACCCTGCGTTAAGCTCTGTGTAACGCTCAACGATGAAGGTAAGGATAAAGAAGATGCAAGAAGCGAAATTCAGAGCCATTGCAAAAAGAATCTGGCAAAATTTTCATGCCCGAGAAAGATTGAAGTTCTCGATGCTATGCCGAGGACAAAGATGGGCAAGATAGATTTTGTCAAGCTTTCAGACCAATTGGAAATTAAAAGAAAAGAGGATAAATAAATGAGCATTCAGACAAGAACACCTGCAAACGGCGACACCGTTGCAACAATCAGAACGACTATGGGAGATATAAAGGTTCTGCTTTTCACCGACAAAGCTCCCAAAACTGTTGAAAACTTCACAACTCACGCAAAGAACGGTTATTATAACGGAATTATTTTTCACAGAGTTATCAATAACTTCATGATTCAGGGCGGTGACCCGACAGGAACAGGCATGGGCGGCGAAAGCATCTGGGGCAGACCCTTCAACGATGAATTTGATGTTGACCTTCATAATGTCCGTGGAGCTCTTTCAATGGCAAATGCAGGACCGGGCACTAACGGAAGTCAGTTTTTCATCGTTCAGGCAAAGGAGGTTGATTCGGGTCTTCTTTCTCAGATGGAACAGCTTGCAGACAGAGGATTCCCGACTGAATGTGTTGAGGATTATAAGAAGCTCGGCGGAACTCCCTGGCTCGATTTCAAGCATTCTGTTTTCGGTCAGGTTTATGACGGAATGGATGTTGTTGATGCTATTGCCGCTGTAAAGGTCGGCAGAAACGATAAACCCGTTGAAGAAATCAGCATTCTCGGAATTGATGTTGATACATTATAAAAATAAGCCGACCTTTTCGGGTCGGCTGTTGTTATGCCATTGTGAATTCAATCGTTCCGCCGTTCATGATTTCTTTTGCAGAAAGCGTGAAAGAATCAACGGGCTTTGAGTTGAAGGTTGCCTTTTTCACATAGATATTATCATCCGAATTGTTGATAACATTGATTTTTAAAGTGTTTCCGTTTGAAAGAATTATTTCGGCAGAATCAACAATCGGAGAGCCGAGAATGAATAAATCCTGACCTGCAACGGGGAATAATCCGACAGCATTCATAACATAATATGACGAAAGAGCGTCGGAATCGTTGTTGCCGGGGAGACCTCCTCTGCCGGTTGTGAACATATATTTCATTCCTGCACGGATAATCTCGCAAACACGGTCATGCCTGCCTGCATAGTTATATGAAAACGGTGTTTCGGTATCAGATTCATTGTTGAAGCCTTCAAACCTGCCGAGCTTTATGCCCTCTTCAACAGGCGAATAATCAAACGGGTCGGTTGGATTAACAACATCGTCAGCACCGTAGCCGAAGAATTTGTCAAGAAGCTCAACAAATCTTTCTTTGCCGCCTGCAATTTCAATTCGTTTATCCATATCAACCATCTGACGGAATGAATAATTATAGAGAGTTCCCTCGTAATAATCCGAATCATTGCCCAGAAGCCCCGTTTCGCTGTTAAAGCATTTTATCCATTGAGCTGAAAGAGGTCTTAATTTATCTGCAATATCGTTTTCTCCGATTTCATCCGCAATCTGAGATGCGAGAGCACAACCGTCAGCCATGTCAAGCATCCATGTGTTTGAACGGCATTTTCCTTCAACAACAAAATCTTTTTTGTTCGGAGCAAAAACATCATCGCAGATTACCTTAACCATCCTGTGAGGGTCAAGATTTATTCCGTATCTGTAAGCGGTCATAAGAACATAAGCACCGAGCATTCTTGCCTGCTCTGAAAACTCTTTGTATTTATCGGTCAGACCTAAGCAGTTGGGAAGATTTCCGAGCTTTTCTCCCGTGAGAAGAAGCGTTTCGCATATGTCCTCCGAAATTTTTCTGTCCGTCATGAAAATAAGCGGAAGAGCGGTTTTATACATATCCCAGAGAGTTGCAAAATCGCACATAGAAGGCTTATCGCCGTCATAGATGAAGCTTTCTCCGCTCCAGTCCGAAGGCTTGATAAACGAATGATAAAGATTAGAATAAAAGATTTCCTTTATTTCATCATTATCGGTGTTGATTTTAATTCTTGAAAGAACATTATTCCATTCATTATATGAATTCCTTCTTGCTTCGTCAAAGCTTCCTTCAAGGTTTTTTAACGCCTTTTCAATGCTCCGAAGTGAAATTGAAACGGCAATTGTTGCCGTTTTGTCAACAGCTTTATATATTGCTTTATTTTCTGAAATTTCAACATCCGAATTGCCCTTGACGGCAAAATAGATGTTTATTCCCTCAATTTCGGCACTTGCAGTTACAACTTTTTCTTTTGCTTTGCTGATTTTCAGATTATTGACCTTTGATTTTTCAACATTCGGAATATTCAGTCCGTTATTGGAAAAATCAATTTCAACAAGTCCGTTTTCCTTGCCGAAAGAATATCGGTGGAAGGCGGTCTTTTTTGTTGCCGTCAGCTCGCAATGAATATCTTCAAGAACGCAGGAATAATAACCGGGTTCGGCTTTTTCCTCCTTCGGTGTTCTTCTTTCGGCTGATTCGGCATATTTCGGAACGGCAAGTGCGTAATTGTAATAATAGCCAATTGCTCCCGTTCCGCTCTGCTGAATATGAGCAAAGCCGAGAAGGTCGTTTCCGCCTTCAAATTTTGCAGGTCTTGAATGGCTGTTTGGCATATGGTTGCCGTAGCCTGTCGGATAACCGCCCGAATAAGGCGAAACCGACATAGCTCCGAACGGAACTGTTGCGGCAGGGGATGTGTTTCCGCATCCTGCCTTGATGAAAAACCATTTTGCGGCTATGCCCTCCGCTTTCGGAAGGTCAATTTCTCCGCAGCCCTGAAATATATTTACAAATTTGCAATAATCCATTTTAATCTCCGACATTGATAATTACTTCGTCTTTCAACGAGAAAAGCGATCTGACCTTGTGGTTGATGCAATTGATTCCTTTGTTTCCGATGGTTATGACGGTTCCTCCGTCAAATCCCGGCTGAAAACCCGAGCCTTTGCCGAGCTTCATTGTGTAGGTCAATCTGACACCCTTATAGAGAATTGAAAAATCATTCATATGCTCATGGCCGCAGATAACATTTTTTATGTTGCCTGCATTCTTGATTATTTCAAAGAATCCTCTCTGCATAGGTTTTCCGTTTTCATCACGCTCACAGCAGATTTCTTCATATTTGTTTCCGTATGCCTTGTATTCAGCCTTCCAGCCTTTTCCGTCTTTTGCTTCGTCATAGGCAAGCTGATATTCTGGCAGTGGAACATGGAAGAACAACGAAACATCCGCATTTCCGGCGGCTTTTGCAATTTCTCTGACCCAATTCTGCTGCTTTTCGTTTGCTTGGCTGTGGTGGCTGTCAAGCATAATCATAACCTCATTCAAGCTTCCGTCTTCGTTGAGAATTCTTATTCCGTAGTTACCGAAGCCCATTTCGGGGTCACCCTTTTTCAGAATGCAGTTCGGACTTTTCATCATAATATCGCAAAGATAATTCGGGTCGCAGTTTCCTTCATCATCATGGTTGCCGAAAACAGGTGCCCAGGGAATTCCGAAGCTTTCCATGAGGTCGGTGAAACGCTTGATTGAATATACCGTTGAATCGGAGCATACTATGTCACCCGTAACGGTGATAAGGTCAGGCTTAACGGCTTCAACAAGCTTTTTGATTGTTGCCGTTCCCTGAAACGCAAAGAACGCTCTGTAATCGTAATCCGCAAAATGAGGGTCGGTTATGTTAAGAATAACAAAATCCCTGCCGTTTTTCTTTGTGAATGTTGCAAACGAACCAAGGTCAATTGCTTCGCCGTTCCATGCTTCTTTTGATTTTTCACCGATATATTTTGAATTCTTTATTTCGTTCATGTGAAGAAACGCATTGATTGCTTCCTTCAAAGAGGTTTGCTTTGCGTATTCGTTTGAATATGCCGTTGAGCCGACAGATAAAATTAAGCTCATTAACATTGCAATTATTCTCTCCATTTTGATCACCGGATTATTCAATGATTATATCAATCGGTTTTGCAGTGCTTTCATAGCTGATTAATGCAGTTGAAGAATTCTTATCGTAAACAAGACCGCAGTCAACGCCGCCAACAGTTGCCCTTGAAGGCTCAAACGGAAGCTTGATTCTGATATTTGCCTTCATCTTTGAAGCTCCGTAGGCAGAAATAATTATCCTGTTTTCCTTTTCGGTTATTTCTGAAATTCTTGCGGAGGTTCCGATAATGCAGAGCTTTTCGTCCTTTGCTTTTTCGAGGTCAAAGAGAAGGCAGTTTTCGCCTGAGCTGATAATCTTCTTATCAGTAATTGCAAAATCGGGAGTGAACATATCGGCGAATTTTCCTTCAAGAACAAGAGGTTCATTGCTTATGCTCTCGTCAAGAACCGCCGCAACAGTGTAATAAGGCTCACGCTCCGTAATGAGATAGTTTCTGAATTCGGGCTTATATCCTGCTTTGTTGACTGTTTCGATAAAGAATTCACGGAAGGAATCAGCGTTTTCTTTCGAAAATGAAAATACACTCGGATTTTCTTTCCAGACAGCCGCAATACCTTTTCCGCAATTATAAATTCCCTTTGCTTCTGTTTCAATTTCAAGAGCTTCAAAAAGATGCTCAGCAGGATTTTTATAGCTTCCTTCCCACCAGCTTCTGATATTATGATACGGGTCAAATCCGTTGCCGACATAAATGAGCGTTCCGCCTCTTCTTACCCAGCCTGCTATGCTGTTGTTGGCATCGGGATAATCGGGCTTCATATATTCATAGCTCATGATAAGAACATCATAATCATCAAGGTAGCCGTTATATCTTCTTGCATTGTCAAGCAAAACGGGGCGAACGGGAATGCCGTATTTGAGCAGGGGAAGAGCAAGAGAATAAAAAGCGGGGAATCCGTTGCCGCTCATAAATTTAAGCATAAGCTCTCTTTCTTTTTCTCCGGATTTGAAAAGCTTTGTTTTGATGTCGTTGATAAGCTCATCGGAATCACGGAGAACCGTTCCGACCTCCTCCTCCTTTGCCTCGCTGAATTCGCTGTCGGGATATTCTCTCTGGCAGAGCTGTGTGTCCGCCATAAGAATTCCGACACGAAGCTCCGGACTTTTTCCACCCTCAAAGGTTCCGAGTGTATTGAACATATTGTTGAGGAGAGTAGCATATTCATCGGGAATAGGTTCTGCATTCGGAGCATTTTTCGGATATTTTTCTTCAAAAACTCTGTTTGGCCACGGGCAGATTTCAAATGTGTTTACCTTCGGATGCATCAGCGAAGCCGCAACCGTGCAGAGGTAATTTCTTCTGTAATCATTCCAATCGAAAATCGGATTATCCTCAATCGGGTCATGAAGGAACCACATATGCCTGCCTGTTCCCTTAACAAGCTCCTGCATAACGCCGTATTCAAGGTATGCCGTTTCAAAGGTTCTTTCCTTGTATTCGCCGTCAAACCAGTTTTTTTCTCTTGAAGTGCCTGTCCAGACCTGAGCGATGCAACCATCAACGGCGGGAATATCGGCAAGCTTACCCTCGGGACTGACTATTTTCCACTGAGTATAGTTGAGAAGGCTGTGGGTCGGAACATAGAATCTTAAATCCTTGTTATACTTGACCTTTGCATATTCCTTGAGAGAGGAAGCAAGTCTGTCGATTGTTCTTGTGAAAAGATAGGCTTTGAGCTTTGCACACTTGTATCTTGCGTCTGTTGATTCATGGGGAGGTGTCCACGGCTCTCTGTAATAAAGAGCGTATTCACGCTGAAAGGCAGGAGAATAGCCTGCTCTGTCCCAGAATTCCGGCTCTTCAACATGAATGGCTTCAACGCCCTCATCAACAACCTTTTTAAGCTTTTCTGTTATATAGTCTGCGAAGGATACGGTCGGAACCATATAGGGAACATCAACGCTGTGAAGAATATGATTTCCGTATCTGTCTGTCTGTGCTTCATCCCAGTGGTTTATTCCGTCATATTCGCCGTAGAGATAGTCTTTATATGCTCCCCAGGAAATACCCGTCATGAAATGAATAACATATCCAAGCTCTTTGAATCGTTTTATTCTTTCGATGAATGATTCGTCAAGGCGATAAACCAAAACAAAATCACATTGATTATCAACGCTTTCGGGAGGCATTCCGCCAATCTGATAGCCGGTTCTTTCCTCTGTTTTATTTCTGATATATGCCATTTTCATATCCTCCGTGAGAATAAATTTTTTCAGCTTTACCTTAAATTTTACTTTTCATCCTGCAATTTGTCAATATAAATTCATGTTTTTATATTATTACTTGCTTTTTTCCTTCATCTCTGTTAGTATATAAACAAAAATTTCGGCGTTAGGGATGTTTTGATGCAGTATATTTTGATGGACCTCGAATGGAATAACACTTATGCGAAAAAGGCAGACGGATATATCAACGAGATTATTGAAATCGGAGCGGTAAAGCTTGATTCGGAGCTTGAGCTTGTCGATACATTTTCCCATATTATCCGTTCTCAAATCGGAAAGAAGCTTCGTGGAAGCGTTAAAAGGCTTACTCATCTTACCAATGATGACATCAATACCGGAATGCCATTCACAAAGTCATTTTCGCTTTTCAGAAAATGGATAGGTAATGAAGAAACCGTTATTCTCACATGGGGTGACGGTGACATAAGAGTTCTTATTGAAAATTTCAAATATCTCAACGGAATAAAAACTATCCCTTTCCTTGATAAATACTGTGACCTTAAGAAATATTTTCAGTCCAAGTACAAGTGCACAAAGAGCCAGCAGACAGGTCTTCTGACTGCGGCACAGATTATCGGAATTGACCCGGAAAAATACATTCATCACAGAGCGCTCGGAGACAGTATGCTCACTGCCGATATTTTCAAAGCAGTCTATAATGAAAATATGCTCAGTGATTTTGTTTGCGAATGCAACGATGAATTCTATTCAAAGCTTCTTTATAAAGCAAAGGTAATCAGAAACATTGAAAATCCTCTTATTGATAAGAAAAGGCTTGAGCATATCTGCGAAACCTGCGGAAAGCAATGCGAACAGCTTGCCGAGTGGAAATTCCACGGTCAGTTTTTCAGAGCCAATTTCTATTGCAGGGAATGTGATACAACCTATTCGGTCGGCGTTCGTTTCAGAAAGCTTTATGATAAGGTTGAATATCGCAAGATGGTCAGCGTCATTGAACCCGAACCATTGACAGACGAAACGAAGGAATAATCAGCGGAGGGAAAAATCATGTCAAAAAAGCTTGTTCTCGGAAGCGGAGGAATATTTTTTGAAAATCCTTCAGACCCGATAATAGACCACATTATTTCAATTGCGGATAAGAAAGAAAATATGAAAGCTGTTTTTCTTCCGACAGCTTGTCATGATAATCACGGAGACGAAGAAACGGTAAGAAATTATTTCCTTACTCACGGATTTTCGGAATGCACTTCCCTTTATCTTTCAGAAGGGACTCTTTCGGATGAAGAAATAAAAGAAAAAATCCTTTCCGCAAGCGTTATTTATGCAGATGGAGGAAACCTCAAATTTCTTCTTGAAACATGGAGAAAATGCGGAGTTATCAAATATCTGAAGCAGGCATATGAAAACGGAACTGTCATTGCAGGTCAAAGCTCCGGAGCCATGTGCTGGTGCAGAAGGGGATACGATAACTGCGGAATTGACGGAAGATATATGTTCCTTGACGGACTTGATTTGATTCCCTACATTCTTTGCCCCCATTTTGAAGATTGGCAGCATTTCTGCGAAAATGTTAAGATGCAGGAGCTTGACGGACTTGCCGTTGATAATGACATTGCAATTTCAATTGTTGACGGAAAATATGAAATAATTGATTCGGGCAGAAATCCGAAGCACAGTGCTTTCTATCTCCCTGCCGACATGGAATACAAGGTAATCGACATTGTAAAAGAGAAACCTGAAATTGCGTTTTAAGATTTATTGAAACAAAACTCGAAGGAAGCGGCAATAAAGTGAGAAAGAATTTCGGTGCAAAATGCTATCTTTATCCTCAGCCTGTTATGATTATCGGAACATATGATGAAAACGGAAATCCCGATGCAATGAACGCCGCATGGGGCGGAATAACAGGCTTCGATGAAATTTCAATTGACCTCGGCAAGCATAAAACGACTGATAATATAGCGTTGACAAAATGCTTTTCAGTCGGAATTGCCGATTCGGAGCATACCGCTCAATGCGATTATCTCGGAATTGTCTCGGGCAACGAAGTCCCTGATAAAATATCAAAATGCGGCTTCACAACGGTGAAAAGCGAATTTGTCAATGCTCCGATAATTAACGAATTGCCTCTTACTCTTGAATGTGAGCTGAAAGAAATCCACGGTTCGCTGTATGTCGGAAAAATTATCAATGCATCCTGCGATGAAAAATTCTGCGGAGAAGACGGTCTTCCGGACCTTTCGAAATTCAATCCGATAACCTTTGACCCGGTTCGTTTCGGATATTATGCCCTCGGTGAAAGGGTCGGAAATGCGTTTTCAGACGGAAATATACTCAAAAATCCTACTTGCTGATTTAATCAGCATTTCCATAAATGAAAAAACAAGGTAGTTGATGAACTCAATCTCAACTACCTTTTGTTATTATTTCGCATTCCGTAGAATTTCAAGAGCCTGAACGGGGATTCTGCCGAGAGGGTCGGGACCGATGTTGATAAGATAATTAATTCCGAGAGAATTGAGATGCTTTCTGTATTCCGCAACCGTTTGGGAGCTTTTCCAATTTGTGTCGTAATAAGAAAATCCCCATGTATCGTTGAGTGTTGCGGCTGTTTCATAAAGACCATACGGAGAAGGCTTGAAGCCGCCGATGTCATTATAATCAATCAGACTTTCGTCTCTGATTTCAAATTTTTCCGGAATTTCATTGTCGCCGAGCGAAACATAATCATATTTTCCGTTTCCGAGTCTTGAATTTATCAGGCAGTCAGGCTGAAGCTCTCTGACCGTGTTATAAATCATTTCGCTCTGCCACGGTTTTATTGTCATGGGAACATCAAACCACGCAAGAGCAATTTCACCGTAGTTCGTCATGATTTCTTTTACCTGAGGGATTATTTTTTCTTCAAAGCAAATATCGAAATTCTTTTCGCCGCTGAAATCCCAGCTGTTATCCCATGTTGTGCCGCTGTTACCCATATGATTTGAAAGATAACCTCCGCCGTGAGGATGGTGCCAGTCCAGATCCTGCGAATAGTATATTCCGAGCTTTAAATTATATTTTTTGCAGGCTTCGGCAAATTCCTTGAGCACATCTCTGTGAAACGGAGTAGAATCATAAACATTGAATTTGTCAACCTCTGAATGAAACATTGCAAAGCCGTCATGATGCTTTGTGGTTATAACAATATATTTCATTCCGCATTCAACTGCGAGAGTGCAGTAATCCTCTGCGTTGAATTCGAGAGGGTTGAATGCCGATGCAAGCTTTTCGTATTCGGAAACAGGTATCTGAAAATATGACTGAATCCATTCGGCGTAATCTCTGACTCTTCTTCCTTTGTATTCACCGCCGAGAAGGGAATAAAGTCCCCAATGAAGCATCATTCCGTAACCTGCTTCTTTAAACCAATTATAGTCCATCAGTTTTCTCCTCATTTCTTTTTTGTCTATTATACCATATCGGTTGAAATTTTGTCAAAAGAGATAACAGAATTATTGAAATAAAAAAATTAATGTGATATTATATCATTATATTAGCATAAATAAATTACTTCCTTCAATCGGATGTGAATGAATGAGCAAGAAGAAATTTACAATAACGGCCGATATTTTTGATAACAAGTATCTTACATCATTAATGGATTTTGCGGAGAAAATTTCTCCTGCGAAAACAAAAAATGAATCCGCCATCCGAGCCGCAGACAGAAAATTGATTGCAGAGGGAAATTTTGGCGAACCGATTGAAAAAACTTCGGCAAATATAAACGGAAGTCTTGACAGAAACAGAATTCTGACCGCAACAACAATTTTCGGAAGCAGACCCGAGGTGACCGAAAAAGACATAAAGCTGATTGCCGATGCAGGATTTGATTTTATTATCAACGGCAACAGCGGAGAATACGGCAGGCGGATTCTTGACCGGTGCGGAAAATACGGTGTAGCGGTTATCGGAGAAGAGGCAAGAGAGTATCTCGAAAAAAACAGAATTGATGCTTCCGAAGCAGATATAAATGAAAATATTTTCGCTTCCTTCGTTCCTCATCCTGCTTCGGTCGGCGATTGTTGCCATGATGAACCGCATTCAAGCGAATTCGGCAGAGTTGATAAATTCCATAGAATATACGGGAAATACCTTCCTGACAGAATTGCTTTTTCAAATCTTCTTCCTGCCTGTGCCGTCAAATCGGCATGGGGAGTTAATTCGTTTGAAGAATATGTTGATAAATTTTCACAGCAGGTTGAATCCGATTATCTTTCGGTTGATATTTATCCGTTCCATCCGTCAAAAATAATGAATAAATTTGAAATGATGAAATGTATCGAAACATATCATCATGTTTCGAAGGCTTGCAGAAGAGATAATAAAGATTTCTGGCTGTATATCCAGACGCAGATGAGATGGTTTTCGCATCTTTATACTTTCACAACCTTTGAAATGATAAAATGGCAGTATTATGCTTCAATCGCATACGGATGCAGAAGTGTTATAAACGCCTCATATAATCCCGTTTGGGGAAACGATGCAATAGGAATTATTGATTATGACGGCAACCTCACCGAGCAATATCTTTATGTGAAGAGGATAAACAGAGAAATTGTTAAGCTGTCACCCGTCATTAGTCAATTCAGAAGTCTCGGAGTTCAGATTTTTAAGGGAAGAAAAAATAATCCGCATTTTTCTCTTGCCGTTGCAAAGCAGAAAAAGAATAACAGAATTATAGGCTTCAACGGAATAACAGAAATAGGAAATGTTGACTGCGACAGCACGGTAATTGTGGGATATTTCGAAAATTCTCAAGGAAGAAAAGCGGTAATGCTTGTGAATTGTCAGGATATTTATAACCCTTATGCTTCGCAGAAGGTAACCGTTAAATTTCGTGAAAGAATGAAAATCAGAATATATGAACACGGCGAGCTGACTAAAGAAGAAATAAATGATGAAGCAACCGTTGATATGGCTTCATGTGACGGAGCTTTTGTTGAATTCGAAAAATGATTGCTAATTCGAAAAAAGGAGAAAAAGAAATGTCAGATAAAAAAATTAAGCTTGAACTCTATCTTGTAAGACACGGAGAATCAATGTCGCAGGCAGGTCTCAATGATACCTTGCCGCCGGAGATTGCCGCTGACACACCTTTAAGCCCGAAAGGCAAAAGAGAAGCTGAGCTTCTCGGTGAATATTTTTCGGCTTTTCCGCTTGACCATGTTATTTCAAGCCCTCTTCGAAGAGCCGCAAATACCGCATTTGAGGTTGTTTCAAGGCAGCCCGAAAACGGAGCAAAATTTGCCGAGGTTCACAAGCTTTTTGTTGAATGCGGAACAGGCGAAGATACTCCGGGAAGAACAATTGGCGAAATTAAAAAAGAATTTCCGCCGCTGGTTGCCGCAAAGGGAATGGAAGAAGGCGAAAAGCTGATTTATATCGGCAAGGATGATACCGATGAACAGCTCCTTGAAAGAGCCAAAACCTGCATGGATTATATTCTTGACAGATTTCATAACGGCGAAAGGGTTATGGTTACAGCTCATGCCGCTTTTAATACCTTCCTCATGTTTGCCGCTCTCGGCTTGCCGGCTGTCAATCAGTTTGACCCATCCTTCTACAACACGAGTATAACGAAAATTGTTTTCTATAACAACGGTGAGGGTGCGTTCAGCGATATTCACCTTGTTTATCATAACGCCGTTCCTCATCTTGTTGATGAATTTGAAGAATTCAGATTTTAATTTTTAACGAGGTTGATTCAGATGAAGAAAATCATATCCTATATTCTCGCTCTTGCCGTAGCTTTTCTTTCTTTTTCTGTTGCTTTTGCATCGAATGAAACGGATGCAAGGCTGTATAACATCTATGGCGATGATATGCTTTTTCAGCAGAATGAAAAAGCGGTTCTTTCGGGAACTGCCGAACCGGGAAGCGAAATTTCCTGCAAGGTTTACGGAAAAGGTGTTCTTTTTGCAGAGTCGAAGGGGCTTTCAGACGGAGAGTTTGAAATTTCGTTTGATGCTCCGTCAGGCGGATATGATGAATACACGATAGAAATGTATCAGAACGGAAAGCTTTTTGATACTCTTTCCGGCGTTGTTTTCGGCGAATTATGGATTGCCGGCGGTCAGTCCAATATGCACATTTTTCTTCGTTTTTCGAAAACGGGAATGGAAATGACGGCAAATAATGAGTACGGAAGCAAAAACATCAGAGTGCTTGATATGCCGTTGATTCCGAGCTATAACGGCAGTGAAGATAAAACACCTTATGAACCGCAGAAGGATATTGAAGGGGCGAACTGGTTCAGCACAGACTGCGAAAAGGTTTATAACATCACGGCTGTCGGTTATTTCTTTGCTCAGAAGCTTCAGAAGGAGCTTAATATGCCTGTCGGAATTATCTGCAACTACCTCGGCGGTTCATCAATTCTTCCGTGGTTGTCAAGAAAGGCAATTGATTCAGACAGTGAAGTGAAAAAGGACATAGGAAAAGAATACATCAAAAAATCTGCATGGAAAGATGATAATATAAATTCCTATTCCGATATGACCGCTCTTTACAACAAGAAAACCGCTCCGCTGACAAAATTCCATGTTGCCGGAATGATATGGTATCAGGGTGAAAGCGACTGCACTTGGACTTACGGCAGATATTCACGGGCAATTGATTTGCTTCAAAGGTCGCTTTCGGAAGACTTCGACTATAAGAACGGCAAAATGCCGATAATTGTTTCCGCATTTGCAGATAACAGCCTCGGCGGCAACAACAAGCTCCGTTTTTTGAGTGCCGAGCTTGGCGAATTCGTTCAGAAGGATTATTCATCGAGGTCATTGGTCACAATCAGCGATGTTTCTCTTGATTATACAGCGGAAAGTCAGGCAGTTCATCCAATCAATAAAAAGCCTGTCGGCGAAAGAATGGCAATAGCCGCTGAAAACCTTGTTTACGGAAAGAAAATAACCGCTTCCTGTGCTCCGATTCTCAAATCAACGGAAATTATCGGAAACGAAATGGTTCTTACATTTGAAAATGTCGGCGAAGGTCTTGTCTTTGACGGAAAGAAAATAAACGGATTTACAATCTGCGGAAAGAACGGCGTTTATCTTCCTGCGGATGCTGAAATCGTTTCGTCAGATACGGTTAAAATAAGCAATTCAACAATCGAAAAACCTGTTGCCGCAATGTATTCGCAGGGGCTGATAACAACAAGGTCCAATCTTTTCTCCTCAAGAAACGGAGAGAAAGCTCTGCCTGTTTCTCATACAATTACCGACAGGGATTATGTTGAAAATGTCTGGCAGGATTTCGGTTGGCTTGACTGCGATAATTCTCAGATTTGGCGTCATCAGTCATATTCATTTGCAGGATTTTTTGATGTCTGGAAGAGCGAAAATGCAAATGCTTCAATTACTCCGTCAGCCGCCTTCAGCGGAAATTCGGGTCTTGAAATAATCGCATCATCAGGAGATTTTTCTGTTTCGCCTATAACAGATTGCAACAACACTGTTGAAAACAGAACGGAAAAATTCACCAACTGGGATTCAAATTGGAAAAATTATTCTTCAATCAGCTTGAAATTAAAGAATAACGGCAACAAGGATGTTACCTTTGACGGAATTAAGATTTCCGTTTCGGATAAAAAATTCTTTATGCCCGTTGTTGAAGGAACGGATTCGGTTTCGTGTGTTGTTCCTGCTGACGGCGAATGGCATACATATTCTTTTGACCTGAATAATCTTTATCTGAACGGAAAGAAATCAATATTCAGCTTCACGAGAAAAGCTCTTTCCGAGGTTTCGGATGTTTCGTTCTGCTTCAATTCCGAATCGGAAACGGTTCTTTGCCTTGACGATATTTCTTTCAGCTCATATAAATATGCAAATTCACTTTTAAGAATTTTCGGCTTTGACATAGTTGAATTCATTTCGAATTTTATAAATATTTAAAAAGGAAGTAGTTTTTGTGTCGCAGAAAACAAAATATATTGTCAACAGTATTCTGTGGACACTCATTTCAACGGTTGTCAGCGGAGCAATGTTTCAGACCTTTTTGCTTGAAAAGGGTGTTTCTGAAGACAGGGTAGGCAGCCTTGTTTCGCTTATGCAGTTCGTTCAGCTTGTTGTTATTCTTGTTTTTTCAAAATTCATTGACAGAATAAAAAACATAATCAGAACAACAGCGGTTTCACATCTTCTATATCTTCCTCTCTTTGTTCTGATGGCAGTTCTTTGCTTTGGCAAAAGCATCAATATTACCGCTCTGACGGTCACTGCGGTTATCGCATTCATTGCTGTCGGAATGTATAATGTTCTCTCATATAAAATTCCTTATCACATCATGGATATGAAAAACTACGGGAAATGGACAGGCTCTTCGTCGTTTTTTGCGGCAGTTTTCATGCTTATTCTGACTTCGCTTCTTTCTTTTTTTCAGAATAAAATCGGATATTTCCCGACCATGAAATTTTTCTGTCCCTTTGCGGTTATGGTTGCAATTGCGTTTTCCGCAATGACCGCATCATACGATAAGGTTGAGCTTATTCCTGAAAATAAATCGGAAGAAAAGATTTCGCTTCTGCGTTATAAACCCTTTACCGTTCTGATTATTCCGAATTTAATCAGAGGCTTCTGTGCAGGAATAATTGCAATGGCTGTAACTATCGGCTATTCAACCAATCAACTCAATGCCGAGTCTGCGAGTATACTGCTTGTTATCAATCAAACTGTCGGAATACCTGCTAATATTCTGTATACAAAATTGACCGGCAAAGAACCTTCTTTGATTTTAATCAGTAGTATCGGAATTTTTGCATCGGTTTCGTTTATCGGCTTCTTCGGTTCAACGGGTTTTCTTGTCTGCTATGCAATTGCTTATTTCTGCCTTTGCATTGTTAATGTTTCCGTGCCTGTTCTTGTTGCCGGAGTTATTGATTATCGTGTTGCAGGTCAATATAACGGCTGGAGAATTCTTCTTAATACCGCAGGAATTTTCATTGCAAGCGTATCCTGTATGCCGCTTGTGAATAATTTCGGAAGCTCGGCAACATGGATTTTTGCCGGATTAACACAGCTTGCTTCCGGATTTGCTTATTTTATTTATTGCAGAAAATCAGCTCTTATCGGCGAAAGCATTAAAAATCAAGAAGAACAATTAAAAGAGAAAGGGTGACAATATGAAATTTGTTGCATGGTTGAATGTTGTGATTATGTGTTTTCTTTCTATGTTCGGTAACAACCTCACAAAATCGTTTAAGGTGACTTCTCCCGATTGCTTCGGCGAATACACTCAGAAAAAACAGACCCTTGTAAATGATGCGGATTTCTATGTTTCGGTTGACGGAAGTGACGAAGCAGACGGCTCTTTTTCTTCTCCGTTTGCATCAATCAACAGAGCAATTGAAGCGGTCAGAAACACCGATAAAAGCGAAAAAAACGGAATAATCGTTGCGGTTAAGGCAGGGGAATACAGAATCAATTCAATTTCTTTTTTTGCCGAAGACAGCGGAACTGCCGAATGCCCGATAACATATACAGCATACGGTGACGGCGAGGTTGTTTTCAACGGCGGAATAACCATTGACCCGAAAAAATTTAATAATGTTACAGATGAAAATATGCTTTCAAGGCTGAACGGAGAAGCAAAAAATAAGGTTCTTTGCTATGACCTCTCGGAATCGGGAATAACTCAGCAGGATTACGGAAAAATCTATGCAATCGGTTCATATAATACTGCCCATAAGTATACCGGCGATTGGGTTGGTGCACTTTATTGCGAGCTTTTTGTTAATGACATCAGAATGAATCTTGCGAGGTATCCCGACAGTGGCTATACCTCTCTCGGAAGGGTTGTTTCAACAGGCTACGGCTCTGAAAAAAGCTCAACCGAAAAGAATCCGGATTGGGCAACTGCTGTTGACCCCGAGAGCGATGTTTACAGAATTTCAAATGAGCTTGCAGACCGGATGAATTCATGGAAAACTTTTGATGATGTCTGGATGTTCGGCTATTTCAAGCATGATTGGGCAGACGCTTCAACTCCTATAGGTGAATTTGATTATTCAAAGAAAACTCTTTCCCCGAAGTTTGTCAGTATGTACGGAACAAAGGATAATGCTCCGTTCTATTTCTTCAATGTTTTTGAAGAGCTTTCAACCCCGGGCGAATGGTATCTTGACAGAGTGAATAACATTCTTTATGTTTATCCCGATGACGGCTTTGAAAATGCCGTTGTTGACCTTTCTCTTTCAAAGGATAATCTTCTTTACGCAGAGAATCTGAATTATGTTTCATTCAACGGTTTCACCTTCAAGGGCACAAGAGGGGATGCAATCAATATAAGCGGAAATAACAACATAATCAGCAGCTGCCTTGTCAAGAATGTTGCAGGTAATGCGATTATTGTAAGCGGCTATGATAATCTTGTTTCGGAAAACGAAATAACCCGAACAGGTAAAGGCGGTATATATCTTAGCGGCGGCGATACCGAAAAGCTTATTCCCGGCAATAATAAAGCAGATAACAATCTTATTCATGACTGGTCGGAAATCTATCAGACCTATCAGCCTGCAGTAACGCTTTCTGGAGTCGGCAATATCTGCTCTCATAACGAAATGTATAACTCTCCGCATGAAGCGATAACCTTCAGCGGAAACAATCATATAATCGAGTATAACGAAATTCATGATGTCTGTTTGCTGACAAGTGACGGCGGTGCAATTTACAGCGGAAGACGCTGGAACTGGTATGGTAATATAATCAGATACAACAGCATTTATGACATAGGTTCGGGTGATTTTGTTCCCGACGGAATATATATGGATGATGCTCTTTCGGGAGAAATTATTTACGGAAATATTCTTGTCAATATTCCGAAATTTGCAATTTTTATCGGCGGTGGCAGAGATTTTGATGTAAGAAATAATATTGTCATCAACTGCAACCAATCGTCAATCCGTTATGATGACAGAGCAAGAGGAGCGTATTCAGACGGATGGTATAACGGCACAATCAATCAGAACTGGGATGCTCTTCATTCCTCGCCGTATAAGTCGGAGATTTGGCAGAAGGCTTATCCCGCAATGCAGAGATTTGACGAGGATGAGAAAAATATTGACAGCCCCGATTTTGTTCCTAATCCTGCTTACAGCATAATCGAAGCAAACCTCGTTATCAGTCTTAACGGAAAAATCGGCGACATCTGCGATTCGGCAAAGAAATTCAGCACCGTTGAAAACAATGCAGTTTACAGAATGACAAAGCTGAATAAGATATTCACGAACCCCGAAAACGGCGATTATTCGCTTGCCGAAAATTCACCTGTTTTCAAAGCAATTCCGGGATTTGAAAATATTCCGGTAAATGAAATCGGCAGATATTGATGGAAAAAATAAATCATAATGAAGAAACGGAGAATTTAACATGAACAAAATTTTGGCTTTTTTTCTTTCGGCAATTCTTGCAATAACAGGTGTCAGCACATCGGTTATCGGCTATACCGAAGGCACTCCCATCAAGGCAACTCAGAGAGAATATAAGTTTGATAAGGATAAGCTTCTTATCGGCGGTTATTACGGAAAATATGATGAGCTTGAGTATGCGGCAGAGGCAGGAATTGATTTTATCATTGAAAGCGGTATTACAAAAGAATATCTTGACAGAGCAGAAAGGCTCAATATCGGCGTTATTGCCGCAGGATATGACGGGCTCGGAAGCTTTTACGGTTCAATGACCGAGGATAATGCAAATAACTGGGTTAACCATGATTATTCAGCTTTTCTTAATCATAATGCTCTTTGGGGCGTTGACCTTATTGACGAACCCGATGCAGGCTCATATGTTAATATTAATAACGCTTGTCAAGCTCTTTATAATCAAAATAAGAAGCTTGTTCCTCTTGTTAACCTTTTCCCGAACTATGCAGATAATGAACAGCTCGGCGAAGAATCGGGGCTTAATTTCTTCCAGAAAATTTTTACTCTTATTTCAGACCATTTCAACGCTCCGACTGACAGATATAAAAGATATGTTTCCGATTATATCAATAAGATAGACACCGATTATATCAGCGTTGATATTTATCCCTATTCAATTCATCTTGACAGCAAAGGCAATTCCGTCAAGGAAACAAATTCCGATTGGGTCAGAAATCTTGACCTTCTTGCCGAGGCTTGCAGAGAAACCGACAGAAGTCTTCTTGTTATAACTCAGGCGGCAGGCGAATCCAAGGACGGCGTTGAAGGCGGTCCCCGTTGGTGCGATGAAAAGAGCGACATCAATCAGCAGATGTATGCTTCTCTTGCGTTTGGTGCAAAGTCGATTATTCACGGAATTTTCAGCAGTCATGGCTGGTGGCAGGCAGATTCCCATATGATTGGTTCAGACGGAAAACCGACCGAAACCTTCTATGCAGTAAAAGCTGTTAATACCGAGGTAAAGAAATTTGCGGATGTTTACGGCAATTATGATTACACAAGCACTTATCTTCTTAATTATTGCAAGGTTGCAGGTGCAAACGACCCATATCTCAACTGCGAGGTTGCATCTGAAATGGGAAGGGTAAAATCATCAAACGGTCTTCTTGTCGGAACATTCACGGGTGATAATGGTTCAAAGGCATATGTTGTTGTCAATATGGAAGAGCTTAATGATAATATCTGTGCAGAATTCACCTTCAACGCTTCGGATGATGAAGAAGTAACGGTATATCAGGAAGGCATCGTCAGAAAAGTCAGCGGCTCAAATGAGCTTGTTCTCAAGCCCGGTGAAGGCGTTTTCATCACAGTAAATTAAACAGGTGACTAAAATGAAAATAGGTCTTTCGACTTGCTCAAAGCCATTCTGCGAAGAGCTTTTCAAAGAATACGCAGAAGCGGGAATATCCGCAATGGAGATTTCCTATAACCTTGAAACAACAAATCAGTTTGATTTTGCTCTTGCAAAGGAATATGCAGATAAATACGGCATTGAGCTTTGGTCGTTGCATCTTCCTTTTATGCCGTTTTCGATTATTGACATAAGCAGACCGGAGCTTGCCGAAGCATCGCTTGAGTTTTATTCGAAAACGCTTCTTAAGGCAAACAGGGATGCCGGAATAACAAGATTTGTTATTCATCCGAGCGGCGAAAGAATTGCCGAAGAAGACAGACCGTTAAGGCTTGCGACCGCAAGGGAGCATATCCTTAAGCTTGCAGATGTTGCGAAATCGGTTGATTCAATAATTCTCGTTGAAGACCTGCCGAGACTTTGCCTTGCCAATTGCAGCGATGAAATTCTTTATCTGACAGAGGGTCATGATTCGCTTAAGGTTGTTTTTGACACAAACCATCTTCTTCATGAGGACATAGGTGAATTTATAAAAAAGGTCGGAAACAGAATTGCATCAACTCATATTTCCGACTATGATTTTATTGATGAAAAGCATTGGCTTCCCGGCGAAGGAATGATTGATTGGGATAAGCTTTATAAAGACCTTGTTTCGGTCGGCTATGACGGAGCGTGGCTCTATGAGCTTGGATTTGTTGCTCCGAAAACTCTTACAACACGCTCAAGAGATTTAACCTGCAAGGATTTTTATAACAATGCTCAGGAAATATTCAACGGCAGAAAAATAACTGTTATATGACATGAAAAAGAGCCTGTGGAAAACTCCGCAGGCTCAAAATTTTTCAGATGGAATTATGCTTTGAACAGTGATTTGAAGAAATCAATGATGAAATCAGAGTTAAAGACGAAAACGGGATATTTTTCGGTGTATCCGAGTTTCTTTGCCGTGTAGCGTGAAATGTCGTAATTAACAACAACATCGCCGTTCGAAATGAAATCATCTGCACCGTAAACACGAAGAGGAACATTGGTGCTTGAATGACCTGTTTTGGTATATTCAAATGTTCCGTCGCTGTTCTTTTTTATTCCGCCTGTTTCGTGGTCGGCAGTAACGATAACAACTGTGTTGCCGTCTTCCTCGGCGAAGTCAAGAGCTTTTTTGATGGCTCTGTCAAACTCAAGCATTGATTTCATCATGCCTTCTGAGTTGTTTTTATGATTATTTTTATCAATGTGAGCTCCTTCAACCATGAGGAAGAAGCCTTTTTCATTGTCGAGCTTTTCAATTGCAAGCTCAGTAAGCTCGCTGAGAGGAACGAAGCTTCCGTCATTATAATCATATTCGATTGAACCCGTGAATGCACCGAACGAATGCTTGTCACCGTTAAGAGCCCTGATGCCTTCAATTGAATCAACAAAGCTCCAGCCATTTTCTTCAGCAATTTCCTTTGTTACAAGTTCGTTTGACTTTGCCCAGAGAAGGTCAAGGTTGCCGCTGAGCTGCTGATTGGTTATTTCCTCCGCAAGACCTCTGTCTGAAGCATGAACGCTGAATGCAGAAGGTGTTGCACCGCTGTTTGAATCCGAAGTAACAACACCTGCTTTCTTGCCGAGTGATTTTGCAACCTCGCAGGTGTTCACGTATGTTCCGAGATCAATATAGTAATCGCCCATCTTAATTGAAAGCATTCCGAGATTTCTGTTGAAAGCGTGCTTGCCGCTTGAAAGGGCTGTTCCGCCTGCGGCAGAATCGGTTGTGCCCGAATAGGAATTAGTTTTTGAATAGCCTTTAATCGGTAATGCGTCAACAACGAGGTCGGTTTTGTATGTTGCCTTTGTCCATTCGATTGAGTTTTCACCCATGCCGTCACCAATCATGAGAATGATGTTTTTGGCTGTCTTTGTTTCTGCTTCGGCAGAAACCGTCATTGACATTGCCGAGAAAATCATGAGCAACGCAAGAACAACGGAAAGAATTTTTGCTGATCTGACTTTTTTCATATGTATCCTCCTTGAAATTATTGGATTAATAATAGTATTTTTATCAAGAAAAGTCAATGACTGTTTTTTATATTGACATAAATATCTTTTGTGTTATATTAGGTATATAAAAAATTATGGGGTAGTTTATGCTTGATTTATTGATTAATATGCTGAAAGAGAATGCTGATTCGGAGCAGGCGAAAAAAATGTCTGCCTATATGCAGAATATGTTTCCTTTTTTAGGTATTCCGAAGCCTGAGCTTAAAGAATTAATCAGACCGTTTCTCAAGGAAACTTCAAAGGAAATGCTTGATTGGAAAAAGGTTATAAATCTTTGGAACGTTGATTTTCGTGAAGCAAAATATGTTGCAATTGAGTATCTTGAAAAACATAAAAAGCAGATAAAACCCGAAGATATTGAAAAGCTTGAATATCTTATCGTAACCGATTCGTGGTGGGAAACGGTTGATTCAATTGATTCTTTGGTCGGAATCTGTGTCAGAGCAGATTCGTCATTGAAAAAGAAGATGCTTGAATGGTCTGAATTCGATAACATCTGGCTTCGGAGGGTTTCGATTGATTATCAGCAAAAATTCAGAGAAGAAACCGACACCGATATGCTTGAAAGGGTTATCATCAACAATCTCGGCAGTAAGGAATTTTTTATTAATAAAGCAATCGGCTGGAGCCTTCGTGAATACAGCAAGGTTAACCCTCAGTGGGTAATTGATTTTATTTCAGCTCATAAAAACGAAATGGCTTCCCTGAGCATCAAAGAGGCATCAAAATATATTTAAACGGTGAATTGATATGACTGAAAAAACATTTGATAAGCGAAAAATAAAAATTGAGAATAATGAATTCTGGTGGGGCGGAACAACCATGCACGGCTATTGCCCTCTGCATTCCGAAAGCAGCTATCATCAGGATTTCAGAAAAGATGCTCCTAATCAGACCATGCCGTTTTTTGCTTCAAGCCACGGAAGATATATCTGGAGCGAGGAACCTTTCAAAATTGATGTTGAAAACGGAATAATGAAAATCGAAGGCAACGGAATTATTCTCGAAAAGGCAGGAAATACCCTTAAAGAAGCGTATCTTTCCGCCCAGAAAAAACATTTTCCCTGCGACAAGGTTAAACTCGAAAAGAAATTTTTTGAAATTCCGCAATATAATTCATGGATTGAATTCACTTATTATCCAACGCAGAAGGGAATTCTTGAATATGCTCACAACATAATCAAAAACGGCTTTGACCCGGGAATTCTTATCATTGACGAGGGCTGGCATATCAACACCGGATACGGCAACTGGGAATTCGATTTTGCAAGATTTCCCGAACCGAAAGCAATGGTTGACGAACTTCATTCGCTCGGCTTTGCAGTTATGCTGTGGATTACTCCTTTTGTTACTCCCGTAGGTCCGAGGTATGTGCGTTCGCTTAATAATTTTATCGGAACAGACCCCGAATCCGCAAAAAATATTTATAAACGCACGGAAACAAATGAGGTTGCAATGGTGAAATGGTGGAACGGAATCAGTGCAATTCTCGATTTGACAAACAGATATGATGCTGAATATCTTGATGGTCAGCTTCGGCATCTTGTTGACGATTACGGCGTTGACGGTTTCAAGTTTGACGGCGGAGCAACTCATCATTATGTTGATGAAAATGTTGTCAATGGAAAATTTTTCGAAAATAATTCTCCTGAGGAATGCAACATTGCATGGAATGAATTCGGCAGAAAATACAGATTTCATGAATATAAAGACACTTTCAAGGGCGGCGGAAGGAATGTCATTCAGCGTCTGCATGACCGTGACCACAGCTGGACAGGCAACGGTTTATCCGATATTATTCCGTGTGCAATAACCTGCGGCTTAATCGGTCATCCGTTTATCTGTCCGGATATGGTGGGCGGCGGAGAATGGAGAAACCGTTATACTCCCGGATTTGAAACGGATGAAGAGCTATTTGTCCGCATGGCTCAATGCTCTGCACTTTTCCCGATGATTCAGTTCTCATGGGCACCCTGGGAGGCTCTTTCGAAGGAAAATCTCGGATATTGTCTTGATGCCGCAAAGCTTCATTCCTCAATGTCGGAGGAAATTCTTGCTCTTGTTGAGACTTCAACAGAGTCGGGCGAGCCGATAATCCGCTGTCTTGAATATAATGACCCGAATCAGGGCTTTGAATTAATCAACGATGAGTTTATGCTCGGAGAAAATATTCTTGTCGCTCCCGTAATAACCAAGGGAGCAAGAGAAAGAAATGTTGTTTTTCCAAACGGAAAATGGCAGGATACAGACGGAAATATTTATGAGGGCAGAAGTAGCTATAATGTTTCTGCACCTCTTGATAAGCTTCCGTGGTTCAGAAAAATATTGTAATCGGAGCTGATAAAATGAAAAAAATCAGATTTGGTATTGTCGGAACGGGAAATATTGCTCACAGATTTGCCGAAGCAATTAAAAATGTTGAGGAAGCGGAGCTTGTTGCAGTTGCCTCAAGAAGGCAGGATACGGCGGATTCTTTTGCCGATGAATTTTCAATCCCTGTCAGATTTGATTCATATGAAGCGATGGCACAATCGGATGCAATTGATTTTGCATATATCGCTCTTCCGCATTCCTACCATTGTGAAGCATCCTGCCTTATGATGAATAACGGCAAGAATGTTATCTGCGAAAAGCCGATGGCGGTTAATGAAAAGCAGGGCAGAGAAATGTTTGAATGTGCCGAAAAGAATAATGTTTTTCTCATGGAAGCAATGTGGGCAAGACTTGTTCCTGGCACAATAAAGCTTATTTCTCTTGTGTCAGACGGCATAATAGGCAAGGTTCACGGAGTTGAAGGAAAATTCTGTTATCATATGGATGAAGACGAAATGGGACATCATGTTTTCAAAAATGAAAATGGTGGAGGTTCGCTTCTTGATGTAGGCGTTTACGGACTTTCATTTGCGAGATGGTATCTCGGAGAAAGGGTAAGCGATATTTCCGCTTATGCAGAGTTTTTCAGAAACACCGATTCTCACCTTTGCACCTTGCTTAAATATGAATCGGGTGCAATTGCCGATATTTCATCTGCAACTCTTCTGAATAAGCCGAATGAGGGTTATATTTACGGCGAAAAGGGATATATTCACATCAACCGTTTCTACGCTCCCGAAAGGATTGAAATTAATCTCAATGACGGAACGCATCAGGTTATTGATGCTCCGTATAAGGGAAATGGCTTTGAGGAGCAGATTGCTCATGTGTGCGGATGTGTTAACAACGGATTGAAGGAAAGTCCGATAAACACAAAGGAAAGCACACTGTTCATTCTTCGTCAAATGGATGAAATCAGAAAGAAAATCGGACTTGTTTATCCGCAGGATTGAGGGGCTTTATGATAATCAGATTTCTTGATAAAAAAGATATAGTTCAGCATGATATGATTACTTCACAGGCATTTTCATATTCATGCAATATTCACGATGAAGAATCCGTTCTTCCGTGTGAAAAGGTTCTCGGTGCATTTGATGATGATAACAGAGCTCTTTTTGCCGATATGGAAATCAATGACAGAAGGTGCTTTTTCGGCTCAGGTGTTCTTTCCTGTGCCGCAGTCGGAGGAGTTGCCGCAAAGCCCGAATTCAGAGGAAGGGGAGCGGTTAAGGCACTTTTTGAACATCTTGATACTCTGAATTATGATATAAGCATTCTTTATCCGTTTTCGGAGAGCTATTACAGAAAGCTCGGCTATGAAACAACAGCGAAAACTGTTGAAATGACTGTTCCGTTTTCAGAGCTTTCGGAAATAAAAAGAAACAGCGAGGCAAAGCTTTTTGAGGGCAGGAATTCAGAGAAGCTCCTTGAAATATATAACAGATGTGCCAAAAAATTCAATCTCTGTTTTATGCGGGAAAACCTTAATGAATTTCCCTCTGACCCGTATTTGTCGCAGGTTTTCACTTATATATGGCATGAAAACTCTTTCGCAAAATTTGAGGTTGACCGAGAAAACAGCCTTGTGACAGTCAAGGAAATTTATTATGATTCCTGCGAATCCCTGCTCGGAATTCTCGGATTTTTAAAAAATTTCGAGGGCAATCAGAGAGCTGTCAGATTTGAAAAAATACCGATTGATTCTCCGATTTTCAATTTTATTCGCAATGAGCATAATTGCGAAATTAAAATTCATAATTGCGGCTCCGTGAAAATCCTCAATCTTCGTTCTGTTCTTTCCGTCTGTGAGTATCCCGAAAATATTAAAGAATTTTCAATTAAGGTTGATGATGAAGCTTTAAAAGTAGCTGTTTACGGCGGAGAAGTTAAAATTGAAGAAACAAAAGAGAAATGCGATATTGAAATGAATATAGCATCGGCATCAAGGCTGATTCTTTGCGGATTTAACAAAAAAGATGTTGAGTATATGACGAATGTGAAAATCAATAATCCGAATTCGGATTTCTTCAGAGCATTTCCATCCAATGGTGCATTTTTCACAGATTGTTTTTAAGGAAACGCTGATTAAATCGGCAAGCGAGATTTTCGAGTATGTTTTCGGCGTGAAAAAG